>JAFWAZ010000094.1 GCA_017507425.1 Oscillospiraceae bacterium
GCCCAGGGCGTGGAACTTCTCCTCGTAGCCGGTGGTGATGCCCACGATGCCGTTTGCGTGGAGATCCCGGGTCAGGTTCTTGACCTCCAGACCGCAGGCCGCGAACTCCTCCACGCTAAACTCGAAGAGGGGAGCGTTGTCGGTCTTGTAGTGGATCTCGCCGCCGCGCTTGATGACCCGACAGTACTTGTCGAGGAACGTGCGATAGGTCAGGCGGCGCTTGGCGTTCTTCTTCCGGGGCCAGGGATCGGGGAAGTTGATGAAGAGCCGGTCGATTTCCTCTCCTGCAAAGATCTCCTCGATGTTGGCCACGTCCATATCGATGTAGAAAACATTGGTCAGGTTCATGCTCTGGGCCTTCTCCATGGCCACCACCATGGCCTCCCGGCAGCGCTCCACGGCGATGAGGAGCACATCGGGATTTGCGGCGGCAGTCTCGGCGGTGAACTTGCCCTTGCCGCAGCCCACCTCCACCCAGAGGGCGGCGGCATCGGGCTTCAGGCTCCGCCAATTGCCCTTCAGGGCGGCGGGCTCGGCGATCCGCAGAGCGGCGCAGCGCTCCATCCGGGAGTCCAGATTCTTCATTTTTCTCATTCTCATATATCGGTTCCTCCTGAGAGTATCAGAATTTCAAACAGTCGATTTGTAGGGGACGGCGTCCTCGACGTCCCGCCGGAAAATGCGCAGCATTTTCCGGAAACCGTACCGAACTACCGCTTCGCGGTCGGGTCGTCGAGGACGCCGACCCCTACAGAGGCGTGTGCGATTGCTTAACCAAAATACTATATCAAACCTTTTCCCCAATGTCAAAGAAAACCCACGAAACCCCCGGAAAAACCCGCCGAAAAGTGGGGTAGAGAGGAAATTCTACCGTGGGTAGAATTCGAAAGTTGAGATTTCAACAAAAAAGGACTGGATTTCTACGGCAGATTTTGGTAAGATACCTCCTGTTCGATCGGTTACCCGTTTTCCGCAATCACTACATTTTCAAGGAGTGTTATTCCAAATATGTTCCAGATCCTGACTGATTCCTGCTGCGATCTTCCCAAGCAGATGCTGACCGAGTACGCGGTGGGCTGCGCCCCCCTGACGGTCCATTACGACGATACCACCGTATTCCCCGACGGCGACATGGATCCCGTCAAATTCTATGAGGGCGTCCGCTCCGGCAAGATGCCCAAGTCCGCCGCCGTCAATCCCGACCAGTGGGGCAAGCTCATGCGTGCAGCGCTGGAGCGGGGCGAGGATGTGCTGGTGCTGGCCATGGCCTCCGGCATCTCCGCCACCTACCAGTCCGCCGTCATCGCCGCCGACGATCTGGCCGAGGAGTTCCCCCAGCGCACCGTCAAGGTCGTCGACACCACGCAGGGCTCTCTGACCGAGGGTCTGATGGTGCTCAAGGCCGCCGAGCTCCGGGACGCCGGCATGACCGCCGCCGAGGCCGCCGCATGGTTCGAGGAGCACAAGAAGAATTACTGCATCTGGCTGACCGTGGAGGATCTCATGCACCTCAAGCGGGGCGGCCGCGTCAGCTCCACCACCGCCATCGTCGGCACCATGCTGCAGGTCAAGCCCCTGCTGTACCTGAACGAGGAGGGCAAGCTGGAGTCCGGCCCCAAGGCCCGGGGACGCAAGGCATCCCTGAACGCGCTGGTGGAAAAGGTCGAGACCCTCGGCACCCCCGATGCCAACGACACCGTCGTTGTCGGCCACGCCAACTGCCCCGCCGACGCGGAGTATGTGGCCCAGCGGCTCCGGGAGCGCTGCGGCGTGAAGCACGTCATCATCAATTACATCGGCAACGTCATCGGCACCCATGTGGGCCCCGGCGCCGTGGTCGTCGGCTTCGTGGGCAATTCCCGGGCCTAAAGAAAAGGAAGAGGCCGCTGCAAATGCAGCGGCCCTTGAGTGTGTCGAAAAAGCCGGAATTTCAAACCGTAGGGGACGGCGTCCTCGACGTCCCGGCGGTAGAATCCCGCGTTATTTTGAGATTTTCGGCGAATTCGCAGCATTTCCGAGCGGGTCGTCCGGGAGGCCGACCCCTACATATAGGTTCTTCGACAATCTGACAGGGGCCGCTGCAAATGCAGCGGCCTTTTGTTTCACTTCTTCACAAACGTCCCCGTCAGCAGGGCACCCCAGAGGAACAGGGGCAGCACGTAGAAATTGCTGCACACCATGGGGGCGGAAACCACCGTCAGGGCGGCGTTCAGGGCCATGCCCAGCGCTTCGCCCATGCCGGCGCAGCGGATGTTCAGCAGCAGCAGCGCCACCGTCAGCGCCAGAGAGCCCACCGCCAGCCAGCGGATCAGGCGGATGTGCTTTCCTTCGCCCTCCTCCTTGGCCCGGCCGAGGATCAGAAAGGGCGGCACATAAAACAGCAGGCTCACCCCCAGCAGCACCCACCGCAGGGCACCCCCGGCATCGGGGAACCCAAGGCCCAGAGCGGCAGTAACGGCGAACATGGCGGCCCAGAGAATGTACAGGGTTTTGTAGGATAAGGATTTCATGAATTTCCTCCTTTAGATCAAAAAATGTAGGGAACGGCTATGGCCGTTCCGCGGTAAAATCTATACGTTCTGTATTATTTCGGCGAATTCGTACCGTCTGCGGATTCGCCGAAATCTGTTTTTCCCGTCCGTGCATTCTGCGGAACGGTCATAACCGTTCCCTACGGTGTGTGACGGACGGATGGGATTATTCTACATCGGAAACAGTCGGATATCAAGGGGAAAAATCCACTGGACAGCGGTGGATTCCTCTGGTATAATGATTCCAAATAAGACAAAAAAGGAGCTGATACCCATGAAATGTCCCTTCTGCGGATATCAGGAAAGCAAGGTCGTGGACTCGCGCCACTCTGAGGACAATCTGTCCATCCGCCGGCGGCGGGAATGTCTGGGCTGTCAGCGGCGGTTCACCACCTACGAGATGGTGGAAGTGCTGCCCATGGTGGTTGTAAAGAAGGATGGCTCCCGCCAGAATTTCGACAAGAGCAAGATCCTCACCGGTCTGCAGCGCTCCTGCGTCAACCGCCCCGTGCCCGTGGCGGAGATGGAGCGCATCACCAACGAGATCGAGCAGGCGGTCATGAACACCATGGAGCGGGAGATCAGCACGGATCAGATCGGCGAGATGGTCATGGAGCGGCTGAAGCCTCTGGACGAGGTCAGCTACATCCGCTTCGCCTCGGTCTACCGCCAGTTCAAAGATGTCAACAGCTTCATGCGGGAGCTGACCAAGATCCTGGAGGAAAAATAAATGGTGGATTTCGTCAAATCTCTGCTGGGGGACTTTGATCCCGTGGCATTTCTGCCCGACCTGTATATGATGTTCGAGCACATGGACACCGCCCTGCGCATCGTGGTGCTGGTGGGACCCTTGTGTCTGCTGGGACTGGGTCTGCTGTACCTGCTGGCCGCCCCCAAGGAGGCCAACCACGTCTTCGGATACCGCCATTTCTGGGGCATGTCCAGCGTGGAGGCATGGCAGTTCACCCAGAAGACCGCCGGCTATGTCTGGACGGGCCTCGGCCTTGCCATGACCGTCGCCATGGCCTTCATCGCCAACAGCTACCGGGATATGGCTTGGGAGGCCATGCTCTTCTCCGCCTTCACCTCCGTGGTGGTGGAGCTGCTGCTGGTGGTGGTGAGCACCTTCCTCATCAACGCGCTGGTGATCCTCCACTTCGACCGCAAGGGGCAGCGCAGAGGCGAACAGGAATAACAGAACGGAAGCCCGCTCGTTTGAGCGGGCTTTTTTAACGTTTTTTTGAACTTTCGCGCCCACGGCTTTACTTTATCTCCCCTTTGGGGTAAAATGGTAAGATAAAGGAGTGTGACCTATGGACAATCACAACCAAAACAGCTATCCCGAATCGGACGATCTGCTCCGGCGGGTGGATGCGCTGCTGGGCGATACGCCCGGAAACGCTCCCGCGGACGATGATTTCGACCTGCTCGAATATACCCCCGCCAATACCGCCGACGACGCCGGCGCGGTATACCATAATTTTTCCAACAACTACGGCGCCGAATACCGGGACTACGGCGAGAAAAAGCCCACCACCGCCGCACGAAAGGTGCGGGGCGCCCACCGGAAGAACCGCCGGAAGGGCTGCTGCGGCTGCGGCTGCGCCACGGTCGTGCTGGCGCTGGCTGCCGCCGTCGCCGCGGTGCTGCTGTTCGTCGGCAGCTTTTTCCGCATGCCCATGGCCGAGGAGTCTCTGGGCCCCCGAAAGGAGAACACCGCCACGGTTCTGCTCTGCGGCACCGACAAGGACGGCACCCGCACGGATACCATGATGCTCCTCTTCCTCGACGGCAAGGACAACCGGATCGGCCTGCTGAGTCTGCCCCGGGATACCCTGACCTATACCTCTCAGGGAAAGCGGGCCAAGCTCAACTCCGCCTACGGTCGCAACGGCTGCGGCGAGGAGGGCATGGAGTGGACACTGAACTATGTTCAGGACATCATCGGCTACCGGCCCGACGGCTACATCCTCGTGGATATGGAGCTGGTGCCGAAGATGGTGGATCTCATGGGCGGCGTGGACGTCCATCTGGACCACCACATCCGGGTCCATACCGACGGCGTGGAGGTCTACGTCCCCGCCGGTGACCAGCATCTAAACGGCGAGGAAGTCCTCGCCACCCTGCGCTACCGCTACGGCTACGCCGACGCGGATCTGGGCCGTGTGAAGGTGCAGCGGATGGTCATTACCGAATGCATGAAGCAGTGGGTCAATCCCATGAAGCTGGGCCTGCTGGACGATGCGCTGGAGCTGATCGAGGATGAGAGCCTGACGGATCTGGACATGGGCAACTTCCTCTGGATCGGCAAGACCATCCTGCTTGGCATGGATCAAATGACCAGCGACACCCTGCCGGGCTACGCCGACATGCGCGGCGGCGCCAGCTACTTCATCCTCTACCCGGAGCAGGTGGCCGAGCTCATCAACGAGTCCTACAACCCGTACACCGTGGATGTGGACGCGGATGACCTGAACATCGCGGAGTAAGGCCATGGACAAAAGACCCATCGGGCGCTTTGCGCCCACCCCATCCGGACGGATGCATCTGGGCAACGTCTTCGCGGCCCTGCTCAGCTACGTCAGTGTCAAAAGCAAGGGCGGCGACTGGATCCTCCGGATGGAAGATCTGGACACCCTGCGCACCAAGGAGGAATACGCCGAGCTCCTGCGGGACGACCTGCGCTGGCTTGGCCTGAACTGGGACGCAGAAACGGAAGCCCAGAGCCGCAGAAGCGCCGTCTATGACCGCTATTTCGAGCTTTTGCAGGAGAAACAGCTCCTGTTTCCCTGCTACTGCACCCGCAGTCAGCTTCACAATGTCAACGCCCCCCACCTATCCGACGGCACCTACGTCTACGCGGGCACCTGCCGGAACCTCACCGATGCCGAGCGGGCCGCGAAAAAGCGTATCCCGAGCTGGCGTGTGACGGTTCCCGACCGGGAATTCTCCTTCACCGACCGGGTGCAGGGCCCCTACCGGGAGAACCTGTCCACCGACTGCGGCGACTTCGTCGTCCGCCGGGCCGACGGGGTCTATGTCTACCAGCTGGCCGTCACCGTCGACGACGGCGAATCCGGCGTCACCGAGGTGGTTCGCGGCTGGGATCTGCTGAGCTCCGCGCCGCGACAGATGTACCTGCAGGAGCTGTTCGGCTTCCAGCACCCCGACTACGCCCACATCCCCATGCTCATGGCCCCCGAGGGGCGCCGCCTGAGCAAGCGGGATCAGGACTTGGACATGGGCGCCCTGCGCAGCCGCCTGACCCCTGCGCAGCTCATCGGCGTCCTCGCAAACGCCGCCGGCCTCACCGAAACCGCCGCGCCCATCAGCGCAGACGAGCTGGCCTCCATTTTCGACTGGTCGAAGATCCGGGGCAGGGAGATCGTGGTGACGGAGCTGGGAAAGCTTTATTGAAAAATCCCCCGATGCGAATGCATCGGGAGAATCCCTTCCCCCGGGGGGAAGGTGGCCGAGCGTAGCGAGGTCGGAAGAGGAATGCGGGCGAAAATCTAAAAGTCAGCACAACTTTTCAGACCTGCACCAATGTTGGATGCAAGACAGAACGCCGGAGTATGCCTTCAGGCTGGCAATCATCGTAGTTTGCCGCCCGCATTCCTCTTCAGTCACCGCCTTACGGCGGCGACAGCTAGGAATTGTGGTGTGATTGCCACCGGCAATCATTGGATTCTGGATTCGCTGCGCGGAGCACCACCCCCGGGGGAAGCGTTTTGGGTGCGCATTTCGGCGTTCCCTACGAACACTATTTGAAAAGGGGAATACCCATGGAGCCCATTTTCCGCAAACAATACATGCTCTACAGCACCGACTGTGACTGCTTCGGCCGGGCCAAGCCCTCCACCATTCTGAGCATCCTGCAGGAGGCGGCGGGGGAGCAGTGCGCGGCGCTGGATATGAGCTGGGAGCAGATGGCCGAAAAAGACCTGTTCTGGGCCATCACCCGGCAGACCATGCACATCACACGGCTGCCCCGGTTCTATGAAACCGTCACCGTGGAGACTTGGCCCATGCCGGCCTCCAAGGTGGCCTACCCCAGAGCCACCGTGGCCTACGACGCCGAGGGCAACGAGCTTTTCCGGGTCACGGCCCTGTGGATCCTGATGAGTCTGTCCACCCGGGCCATGGTGCTGCCCGGCAAGGGCGGCGTGTACGTGCCCGGACACCTGAGGGGCGGCGAGCTGCCCTCGCCCCGGTCCCTGACGCCGAAAAACCTGAGCCTGTCCACCGAGCGGAAGGTGCGCTTCGGCCAGCTCGACCGCAACGGCCACATGAACAACACCAAATATCTCGAGTGGGCCATGGATCTGCTGCCCGGGGCCTACCATCGGGAGCATCCCCTGAAGGAATTCACCGTCTGCTACCTGAACGAGGCCAAGGAGGGCGACCGGGTCACCCTGCGTTACGAGCTGAGCGAAGACAACATCCTGCAGGTGGACGCCACCCGTCCCGATCCCGATGACGAAACCAAGCATCATCGGGTCTTCGCCCTGCGGGCGGAGTTTTGTTAATTGCCCCTACCCGAGTATCACACAAGCTATATTTTCTGACTGTAGGGTGGGGTCATGACCCCACCGAGCAGGTGAGATGAGAGCCCTGCTTAGACAGCGGAAACCGCTTCGTAAAACCATGATAAAAACAATACTTATCGATGGTTTGTGTGTCAGTTTGAGTTTTGTGGTTATCTGAGCGGGTCGGCGGGGTCATGACCCCGCCCTACAAGGGCTATATGTAGTTTTATCTGCTGTAATTTGATTATGTGAGGATTGATCATGCTCTTTTCCAGCATTGAATTTCTGTATTATTTCCTGCCCATCGTTGTGATCGGGTATTTTCTGCTGCCGGTGAAGCTGCGCAATTTCTGGCTTCTGGCCCTGTCTCTGGTGTTCTACGGCTGGGGCGAGCCGAAGCTGATCCGGGTGATGCTGCTGTCCATCGGCCTGAACTGGCTATGGGGCATCGGCATCGGCCGCAGCAAACGTCAGGGATGGAAGCGGTTCTTCCTTGTGCTCTCCTGCATCACCTGTCTGGGTTTTCTGGGCTGGTTCAAGTATGCAGACTTCGCCATCGAGAACATCAACGCCCTCTTCGTCACCGACATCGCCCTGCTGAAGCTGATCCTTCCCATCGGCATCAGCTTCTACTCCTTCCAGATCCTCAGCTACACCATCGACGTGTACCGGGGTCAGGCGGAAACCCAGTACAACATCATCGACTTCGGCTGCTACGTGGTGCTCTTCCCCCAGCTCATCGCCGGCCCCATCGTCCGGTATGTGGATGTGGAGCGGGAGCTGCAGGAGCGCTCCACCAGCTTGGAGGATTTCCGGCTGGGTCTGCGGCGATTCCTCTTCGGTCTCGGCAAGAAAATCCTCATCGCCAACCAGCTGGGTCAGTTTATTGAGATTTTCCGCGCCTCCGATGAGAAGAGCCTGCTGTTCTACTGGCTCTACGCCCTCGGCTTCTGCCTGCATATCTACTTCGACTTCTCCGGTTATTCCGACATGGCCATCGGCCTCGGCCGGATCTTCGGCTTCAAATTCCCGGAGAACTTCAACTATCCCTTCCTCTCCGGCTCCGTGCAGGAGTTCTGGCGGCGCTGGCATATGACGCTGGGCGGCTGGTTCCGGGATTACCTGTATATCCCCCTCGGCGGCAGCCGGGTGAGCAAAGCCAAGTGGCTGCGCAACGTCCTCTTTGTCTGGATGTTCACGGGTCTGTGGCACGGCGCCGAGTGGAATTTCGTGCTCTGGGGTCTGATGTTCGCGGCGCTGCTGCTGATGGAGAAGTTTGTGGATGTCACCAAATGGCCCCGCCTCATCCGCCACGGCTACGTGCTGTTGGTCATCGCTTTCAGCTTCGTCATGTTCAACGCCACCAGCCTGACCCAGGCGGCCCAGGACATGGGCGGCATGATCGGCCTCGGCGGTGTGCCGCTTGTGACCAAGGCGACGCTGTACTACCTGCGCAGCTACGCGGGCGTGTTCCTCCTCGGCCTGATCGGCGCCACCCCGTGGCCCAAGAAGCTGGCCCTGAAAAAGGATATGCCCATCGCCGACGCCGCGGTCATGGCGGCCCTGCTGCTGCTCTGCACCGCTTCTCTGGTGGACGGCAGCTTCAATCCGTTCCTGTATTTCCGATTCTGACAAGGAGAACCCCATGAAACGAACCATCTCCCTGATTTTGATCGTGGCCCTGTGGGCCGGACTGGCGGCCTTTGCGTGGCTGCGGCCCGCCTCTGCCAGCTCCGACGCAGAGCGGCGGCCCTTGGCCCAGTTCCCGGAGGTAAGCGGCGAAAGCATCCTCTCCGGCGATTTTATGGGCGATTTTGCCGACTACGCGGTGGATCAGTTCCCCATGCGGGACTCTTTCCGCACCCTGAACGCCTACCTGAGCTACTATCTTCTGGGCAAGACCGACAACAACGGCATCTATCTGCACGACGGCTACGCCGCCAAGATGGAGTACCCCATGGACGAGCAATCCGTCAACAGCGCCATCTCCCGATTCACGGAGCTCTACGAGAAGTATCTGACCGACTGCGACATCCGCTTCGCCCTCGTGCCCGACAAGGGCTATTATCTGGCCGAGCAGGCCGGGGCCCTGTCCATGGACTACGACGCCCTGTACGAAAAAATGGCCGAGGCCCTGCCTTGGGCGGAGCTGATCGACCTGCGCAGCAGCCTGTCCGTCGAAAGCTACTACCGCACCGACACCCACTGGCGGCAGGAGGCCATCGTGCCCGCGGCAGAGAAGATCGCCGCATCCCTCGGCGTCACCGTGCCGGAGTTTGCGGAAAAAAAGCTGGACAGGCCCTTCTACGGCGTCTACTACGGCCAGGCGGCGCTGCCCATGGAGCCCGATACGATCCACTACCTGACCAACGATGTGCTGGAAAACTGCACCGTCAAGTGCCACGACAACGGTCAGACCGCCGAGGTCTACGACATGACCAAGCTCAGCAGCCGGGACCTGTACGACATCTTCCTCTCCGGCGGCGCCGCCGTTCTGGAGATCACCAATCCCGCCGCCGATCCCGACAAAGAGCTGATCGTCTTCCGGGACTCCTTCGGCAGCTCCATGGTGCCCCTGCTCCTGAACGACTACGGCAGGGTCTGGGTGCTGGATACCCGCTATGTCAGCCCCGCATACCTCGGCCAGTTCGTGGACTTTGCCGATCAGGACGTGCTGTTCCTCTACAGCACCCTGATCCTCAACGCCAGCGGCGTGCTGCGCAAGTAATATGAAAAAAGGGCCCGCAAAAGCGGGCCCTTCAGACTGTCGAAAAACCTGTTTGTAGGGGCCGGCGTCCTCGACGGCCCGTTTGAAAATGTTGCGAATTCGCCGGAAGTGGAGAGAAAACACAGTGTTATACTGCCGGGGCGTCGGGGACGCCGCCCCCTACGATTTGAA
>JAFWAZ010000095.1 GCA_017507425.1 Oscillospiraceae bacterium
CCGATCTTGGTCTGGAACATCAGGTTGAAGTTACGGATGGAGGTGAAGTGGTGCTTGCCGCAGACGGGGCAGACCACGTCCTCGTGATCGGCGATGAAGTCGTTCATCTCGTCGGTGTTCATGGCGTCCACGTTGACCAGCTTGCCGGACTCGGAAGCGGAGATCAGCTGGTCGGCGCGCTGACGGGAGCCGCAGCCCTTGCAGTCCACCAGAGGATCGGAGAAGGAGCCCACGTGGCCGGTGGTCACCCAGGTCTGGGGGTTCATGATGATGGCGGCGTCGAGGCCGACGTTGTAGTCGGACTCCTGCACGAACTTCTTCAGCCATGCCTTCTTGACGTTGTTCTTGAACTCAACGCCGAGGGGGCCGTAGTCCCAGGAGTTGGCCAGACCGCCGTAGATCTCGGAGCCGGGGTAGACGTAGCCGCGGGTCTTGCACAGGTTTACGATCATATCCAGTGTCTTTTCACTGTTCTTCATAAAAAAGGTCCTCCCTTTTGGAAATTTAAAGAAACACAGGCTATTATACAGAGCTTTTCCGAATAAATCAAGCGCCCGGAGGATTTTTGTATGCAAAAAACAAAAAACGCCCCGCAAACGGGCGCTGAGCAGTCAACAGGGCGAAAGGAGGAACGTATGATCTGTGCGTCGAATACATAAATCTTTCGGAACATTTCTGTAGGGAGGGGTCATGACCCCTCCGAGCAGTTCGGATGATTACCCGATCGAAATAGACGTATATTTTCACAAAACCACAAAAATCTGCTGCCTGCCGGTAGTGATACGTCGGTTTGCGTGTGGCGGTCATCGTGGCTGGTCGGCGGGGTCATGACCCCGCCCTACTGAATACAATCGAAAGCTGTATGCGCTACAGAGTTTCCGAATAACAAAAAAAGAACAGACCCCCGAAGGGATCTGTTCTGCAGACTGTCAAAGAACCTATATGTAGGGGTCGGCCTCCCGGACGACCCGCTCGAAAATGTTGCGAATTCGCCGAAAATCTCAAAATAATGCAGGATTCTACCGCCGGGACGTCGAGGACGCCGTCCCCTACGGGTTGAAATCCGGCCTTTTTTGACACACTGAAGAACAGACCCCTGAAGGGATCTGTTCTGGTACGCCAGAAGGGACTCGTTTGCATTTGCGTCCGGGAATGGACGCAAATGAAGGTGCGGCTCCGTCGAGCCGTCGCCGGCGGCGCTCATCCGCGCCGCATTTTGAATCTTCGAGTCCCTCTTTTGGACAAACAAAAAATCCAGACACCCGTATGGGTATCTGGATTTTCTGGTACGCCAGAAGGGACTCGAACCCCTGACCTACTGATTCGTAGTCAGTCACTCTATCCAACTGAGCTACTGGCGCATTTGCTGCTCTCCTGAGCGCTCCGATATAATAACACAGGCTCATGAAATTGTCAAGCACTTTTTTCGGGATAATCAAAATTTTTTGTCGTTGACGCTTGTGGGGCGGCATGGTATCCTTATAGGCAGCAGGAGGTGATCGAATGGAACTTGCAAAGCTGCCCGGGGTGCTGATCCCGTGGTACCGGGAGAACAGGCGCAGCCTGCCGTGGCGGGAGACGCGGGATCCCTACCGGATCTGGGTGTCGGAGATCATGCTCCAGCAGACCCGGGTGGAGGCGGTCAGGGGCTACTATGCCCGGTTTCTGACGGCGCTGCCGAATATAGAGAGCCTTGCCACCTGCGAGGATGACGCCCTCCACAAGCTCTGGGAGGGCCTCGGCTACTACAGCCGGGTGCGGAATCTGAAAAAAGCGGCGCAGATCATTATGGCAGACCACGGCGGTCTGTTCCCGCGGGATTATGCATCCGTCCGGGCCCTGCCCGGCATCGGCGACTATACCGCCGGAGCCGTCTGCTCCATTGCATTCGGTCAGCCCAGAGCGGCGGTGGACGGCAACGTGCTGCGCCTTCTGGCCCGGCTCCGGGCCGATGACACCCCCATCGACCTGCCCGCCCTGAAAAAACGGGTACAGACCGAGCTGGAAGCGATCTACCCCCACGACTGCCCCGGGGAATTCACCCAAGCCCTCATGGAGCTGGGCGCCACGGTTTGCATACCGGGCGGCGAGCCAAAATGCGGAATCTGTCCCTGCCGGGAATTCTGCGAGGGAAAGATGCGCTGGCAGGAGCTTCCCGTGAAGCTGCCGAAAAAGGCGAAAAAACAGGAAGACCGCACGGTGTTTCTGCTCCGCTGTGCTGACAAATGGGCCATCGAAAAGCGGGAAAACCGGGGGCTTCTGGCAGGGCTGTGGCAGTTTCCCAATATTTCCGGCCATCTGACCGCGGAGGAAGCGGTGGCATGGGCCGAAGCGCAGGGCCTGCACCCGAGAAATGTGGAAAAAAGCATCGACCGGCACCACATTTTCACCCACATCCGTTGGGATCTGCGGGGCTGGTTTCTTGAGGTGGGCGAGGAATCGCCCGGGTTCACATGGATGACCTTGGAGGAAATCGACACACAGGCGGCGCTGCCCACGGCGTTCCGCCAGTTCCGGGAGGAGATATTATAATGTATGACTATCATATGCATTCGCGCGTGTCCTTCGACGCGAAGGATTCGGGCCTTGCCATGGCGCTGGCCGCCAAGGAGCGGGGCCTGCGGGAGATCTGCTTCACCGATCACATCGACTACACCCCCGAGATGGACATGGTCTTCGATACCGCCGTCTACAATGGGGAGTACGACTGTCTGGACGTGCCCGGCCTGCTGATCCGCCGCGGCATGGAGTTCGGCCTGACTCCGGACAACGCCGATCAGCTGAAAATCGACCTGAACCGGCGGCATTTTGACTTCGTCCTCGGCTCTGTCCATCTGGTGGACGGGGTGGACGTGTATCTGGAGCCCTACTGGGCAGACAAAAGCTATGACGAGGCCATCCGGCGATATCTGGAAACCACCCTCGAGGCGGTGCGGGCCCATGAGGGCTACGACGTGCTGGGCCACCTGACGTTCATCTCCAAGTGCAGCGGCAACCCACGGAAGGAGCTGCTGCGCTACGCCGACCACAAATCCATCATGGACGAGATCCTGCGCCAGCTGGTGAAGGGGGAGAAGGGCATGGAGCTGAACACCTCCGGCATCGACCGCTGCGGCGGCCCCCTGCCCACGCTGGATATTTTCCGGCGCTTCCATGAGCTGGGCGGCAGGATCGTCACCGTGGGCTCCGATGCCCACGACACGTCCCGGGTGGGCCAGTATACCCACGAGATGACGGCCGAGCTGAAGAAGATCTTCGGCTACGTCTGTACCTTCGAAGACCGAAAGCCTCTGTTCCATCGGTAATCCATGCCGCGATTTTCTGCCGTTTTGGGGCAGCCGGAGAGGCTGCTGTAAATTAACGCCTGGACAAAAGACTGTTTTTGTGATATACTAGAGGCAAATATCCAAGGAGAGAGAAAACAATGCCATATGCAATTGATCTGTTCTGCGGAGCGGGGGGCTGCTCCGAGGGGCTCATTCAGGCTGGCTTTCATATTCTGTTCAGCTCGGACATCAGCCCTATGGTGGAGCTGACCTACCGCAACCGACATGAGCAGCTGGGACTGATTCAGGGAAAGAATACCTGGTTCGAGCGCTCCGACATCCGGGATCTGACCGGTGAGGAGATCCTGCGTCATATTTCTGAGCTGGAGATCTTCCAAAATGCCCCTGTGCCCGAAATCGATCTGATGATCGGCGGCCCCAGCTGTCAGGGCTTCTCCCGGGCCGGACGCCGGGATAAGTCCGATCCCCGGAATGTGCTGTTCGGAGAATATGTCCGGGTGGTCAACGAGATCCGCCCCAAGTACATCGTGCTGGAAAATGTGGAGGGCTTTGTGGACATGCAGTTCATGGGGTATAGGGGCATCACCGGCATCGAGTACCCCGACGGCAGTGTCACGCCGGATATCCTGCGCAGCGAGCTCAGCGAGATCGGCTATCAAACGCTGGAGCCCCGGATCCTGAACGCCGCGGACTACGGCGTCCCCCAGCGCAGAAACCGCATTATTTTCATGGGCTGCCGAGAGGGCCTGACCCTGCCGGAATACCCTGCCCCCACGGTGACACCGGAGCAGTACACCACGCTGCTGGATGCCATCGGCGATCTCATCACCGACGATGCCGTCCGCGCAGAGGTCAATCCCGAATATCGCCGGTATCAGCTCGACAGCATGGGCGGACGTACCCCCACGGTGGATGGAAGCCCCATCCCCGCAACAAAAGCCAAGAATCAGGAGCTTCCCAAGCAGACGGATATCGTCCGGGAGCGCTTTGAACTGTTCCGGCCCAGTGAGACGGGGACGAACCTCAAACGCCGGGTCATGGAGGAGGGAATTGACATCTCCGACAAGCCCGCGCTGGTGAAGCTGTGCGCGGAAGCCTTTTCCATGACTGCCGAGGAGGTTGTCGCACTGTTTGGCAGCAAGGGCTGCACCAAGGAGCAGGCGGAGGTCTTGCTGACCAAGAAAAACATCCGCCAGCGCTGGAGTGCGGATGCTCCCTCGGCCACCATCGTGACCATCGCGGACGACTACATCAGCCCCTGGGAGCCCCGGACATTCAGCGTCCGGGAAATGGCCCGGTGCCAGTCCTTTGACGATTCCTTCGAATTTCTGGGCAAGCGCACCACGGGCGGCCTGCTCCGCCGGGTGGAGGTGCCCCAGTACACGCAGGTGGGAAATGCTGTCCCTCCGCTGCTGGCAAAGGCTGTGGCGCTGGAGATCATCAAAGTACTGAAATAAAAAACGCGTATCCCTGACAGTGCAGGGATACGCGTTTTTTATAGTATGTATTCCTTCGGCTCGCCCAGCAGGAGGGGCAGATCTCCCGGCAGCATTTTGAAGAGCATGCCGTGATCCCGCCATTTTCCCCGGGAATCAAAGTGGGCAGCCAAGTCCACGGTGATCTTGTCGGATTCGATCAGCGGAGCCAGCAGGGACACGTTGGGATTTTTGGTGTGCAGTACCCGGTCGTAGCGGAAATATTCGATGCCGCTGCGGGTTTCGGCAACTGCCTTGACCCAGAATGTCTCCCGGTGCTTGGTCAGCAGGGCGGCCCGCAGGTTCTTCATCTGCCACGCGGAAACGAAGCTCCGGCGTCCGCCGTTCTGGTGGAGTATGTCCAGTCTATCTCCGTTGGCATCCATATGGAGCATCAGGTCGTAGGCATTGGGGCGGGAGCAGCGCAATGTCTCGTACAGCTGCAGACGCTCGGCTTCCTCGCCCCGGGGCGTCTGCCATTTGCCGTATGTTTGCACGATCTCCCGGTAGGTCAAGCCCTCGTCGGGCACCTTGGTAAAGAGGGTGGAGCGGGTGATCTGGCGGGCGCGGCCGTCGCGGGTCAGGCGGGAGGTCTTCAGCTCAATGCCGTGATAGTCAGGGGCCTTGGAATTGTTGCGCCGGATGCCGAGGGCGTGCTCCAGTGTATCGCCCACACCGGGGTCGCCCGGCGTGACGGAGGGGAGAAAGCCCTGCGCGTGAATGGCCCGGAGCTTCCGAAGAAGCTCGTCGGCAGCGGTCCGCTCCTGATGGGCGGCTTCCTGAAGAATCTCATAGGCAAGACCGCGATGGGTCAGCGAATGGACGAGGAGCGGATCCGAAAGATTGAACACGTACAATTCCCCGCCGATGGCGATGATCGCCAGCAGATTGCAGGGACGGCAGTAGCGTTTCAGATTGGAAAACCAGATCCGCGGATCGCCCTTCTTCGTCACGGGACGGTACAGGGATGCCGCCGTTTCGGTGCAGCCATGAGCGCCCACAAAATAGGTGGGCACGATGCGCTTGTGGGCGGGGCCCTGAAGCTGGGCCTCATAATTATGGATGCCCGTGTTTAGCAGCAATTCCCGCACAGGTGCAGTGGCGTCCATGATGGATTTTTCATATCCCGTAGGCGTGGGGACAAGAAATGCAACAGGAACGCCGGTGTCGGCAAACAGCGGCAAAAACTGCGTAAGATCGGTGTCGGACATGGACAGCACGGTGATCGCCCCTCTCTGTTTCGATGAGATGATGATACCACAGATTCCGGGAAAAGGAAACAGGGAACATGCAGATAAAACCGTACGCAAAAAGTCCCGGAGGTTACCCTCCGGGACTTCGCGCGTTTAGTTGGTCAGATTCTGCTCGTAGGCTTCGACCATCTTCTTGACCATCTGGCCGCCGACGGAGCCGGCCTCGCGGGAGGTCAGGTCGCCGTTGTAGCCGTTCTTCAGATTCACGCCGACCTCGTTGGCGGCCTGCATCTTGAACTGCTCCATGCCCTGCTTAGCCTCGGGGACGTTGATGCGGTTGCTGGAAGAATTGTTGCTGTTGCTCATGATCTTGCTCTCCTTTTATCTTTTCGGGAAGCTCCTCACTTCCCGAAGGATGTGAAGTGCTTTCCGTGGGAGTATTTTGTCCCGAAGTGCAGAGCGTATGAATGGAGAGTTGCGGCAATATTGGAAAAGGGAAACACAACAGGGCTTGTTGTGCAGACAACAAGCCCTGTTGATGATATTTTCTTGGGAAATGTCGGAAAAGAGTCTTATCAAACGGCCTGAATATACTGCATAGCCAGATGACAGGCGCCCAGCAGGCCGGCGGTGTTTCCCAGCTCAGCGGGCTGGATCTGTACATGGGAGAAGCTGGGCATGATGAACTTGGCCTTATTCTGCCGGATCTTCTCCAGAATCAGAGGCTGCACCATGATGCCGCCGCCCAGAATGATGCAGGAGGGGTTGAAAATGTGAGTCAGAGAGGACAGACCCAGCATGATCTCATCCACCCAGCGGTCCAGAATCTCCATTACCTTGGGATCGTCCAGATTTTCGAAGATCTTTCTGCCGTTGTCCAGCTCCGGCTTGTAGGCCGAAGCCATCTGCACCAGTGCGGTGGTGGAGGCATAGCGCTCATAGCAGCCGTCAAAGTAGTCGGAACCGGCGATCCGCGCTTCGGCATGGGTCACGATGGCGCCGAACTCCGCTGCGGAGAAGCTGGAGCCGTGGTAGACCTGCCGGTTCTGGACGATGGCGCCGCCCACGCCGGTGCCATAGGTCAGGCACAGGAAATCCGGATGATTCTTGCCGGCACCGTAAACGGCCTCGCCCATAGCGGCGGAGTTCACGTCGTTTTCCACCACGACAGGCACATGGAACAGCTCCTCCAGCTCGGCCTTGATCCGGGTGCCGGTATAGCCGGGGATGTTTTCGTTTGCATAGATAATATAGCCGCCGTCGGCGTTGACCTGACCGGCGGTGCTGATGCCGATGGCACTGTAGCCCTCCTGCGCCCCGATCAGGGAAACGAGGGTGTCCACAATATGGCGGCCGCCCTTTTTGGCTTCGGTGGGAGTTTCGTGGACCTCGGTCAGCCGGCCGTCCACGCAGCAGCCATACTTGATGGAGGTTCCGCCGATATCAAATACCAGAATTCTCATAGGATCCTCCTTATGCGCGTACCTTCAGGACGCATTTGACAAGATGGGAGTTCTCACCCACCAGAATGCCGGGCTTGTGGGGCTCGCCGGCCATGCAGACCGTGAAGCTGCCCGGAGTCAGCACGCAGGACGCCACCGTCTTGCAGTCACCGAAACCCACATCCTTTTCCACGGAAAAATCGGGGCAGGAAAAGCCGCGGCTCTCGCCGGTTTCGATGGCCTCGCTGCCCTGTACATCGATCTGAATGTCCATGTAAACTCTGTGCATCTCAAAGAGCTTCTGATCGGCGGGCAGGGTTTCGGCTTCCATCTTGTTCAGGAACACATTGCTGCCGTCGATCTCGGTCCGGCCCAGAGGCAGCGCTGCCAGATCATGGGAAAGCATAAAATCGATGGCGGTGTCCAGATGGGGATTCATGCCCCTGTAAAGCCGGGCATTTTCAATGGTATCGTAGATCATACTCAGCCCTCGATGGCCTTGTAGAACCGCTGGGCGATCTCCAGAGGACGGGTGATGGCACCGCCGACGACCACGGCGTGGGCGCCCAGCTCCAGCATCTTCTTCGCCTGATCGGGGTAGTGGACGCGGCCCTCGGCGATGACGGGGATGGGCAGCGCCTTCACGAGCTTCTCCACCAGCTCGTAGTTGGGGCCGTCGGTCTTGGTGGTGTAGGGGGTGTAGCCGTTCATGGTGGTGCCGACCATATCCACACCGCACTCGTAGGCTCGGATGCCTTCCTCATAGGTGGAAATGTCTGCCATCAGCACGATATCGGGATACTTGGCGCGGATCGCAGCCAGAAACTCGGGGATGGTTGTGCCGTCGCCGCGCTTCATGTCGGTGCAGTCCAGCGCGATGACATCGGAGTCGGCCTCCACCAGCTCGTCGATCTCCCGCATGGTGGGGGTGATGTAGGACTCGAAGCCCTCGTAGTTGCGCTTGATCAGACCGATGACGGGCATGCCGGTCTTCTCCTTGATGGCGATGACGTCACGGACGGAGCTGGTGCGGATGACCTTGCTGCCGGCCTGCTGGGCGGCCTTGGCGAAATAGGGCATCAGGGACATTTCTTCGCAGTACATGGGTTCCACGGGCAGAGCCTGACAGGAGACGATGATGCTGCCTTTGACCATTTCGAGGATCTCGTTCTTGGGTGTTCTCATGAAAATATCCTTCTTTCTTCCATAGATGTAGCGTTATTCGTTATTGTCACCGGATCCACCGGCTTCGTACTTGGAAAAAACGGGCTCCAGAATCAGTGCGCTGAAGTAGGCGGCCATGCCCGGAACGATCATCACCGGCAGCAAGAACCGCAGGCACAGCCATCCGGCGCCGATGTTCACCGCCACCAGCAGCACCGTCCGGGGCAGAAAGGCAAAGGCCATTTTAACTGCAGTGGCCTGCAGACCTCCGAACCCAAAGGTAAACCGGGACAGCAGGGGGAAGACCCATGCACCGACGCCGAACAGCAGGGCCAGACCGAAGGCCATGGCGTAGGCTGCCATCACATTGCCGTCGGTACCGGCAGCAGAGCCGGTGAACTGCCGCAGCAGCAGAAATCCGCCGCCCAGAATTCCGGCCCAAAGGGCGAAGCTTCCCGTCCCCAGCAGCAGTTCCCGCCGGAAGGTGCGGAAAAATCGGGAGAACATGCCCGTTTCTCCGCCGACCATGCAGTGGGCGGCGCAGTCGTAGAGGGCGGTGCAGGCAGCACCCGCCGTGACGATGGGAACGGAGCACAGCAGCCAAATACCGCTCAGAAGCAGAAAATCTGCGATCCTTCCGAAGGGCTTCCAAAGCCAGTTGTCCGCATTGAAAAAAGAGTCATTCATCGTATTTCACCAGCCCGGGAACCAGCTGGGCCAGTTTTTCTGCCAATGCCCGGTGTCCCTTTCCTGTCAGATGCATACAGTCGGTATGATTGAATTCGGCGATGCCCTCCGCATCCAGAAATGCGCAGCCCCGGCGCTGGGCGGCCTCCCGGTAGAAACGGGCCAGACCTCTGGATTTTTCGGGACATCCGGCCCCCATGGTGCCGCCGAAGGGGCCATCATAAAGACCGTCGAGAATGTGGGGAGGGGAGATCACCAGAATGTTGGGGATCCCGTTTTTCCAGCATTCCACGCTTCTGGCCTTGGCGATCAGCCGCTCCATGCCCTGACTGATGCACTCCGCGCTGCAGCCGAAGCGCTCTTTGGTGTCGTTGGTGCCCAGCATGAGGATCAGCAGATCCACCGGCTTGTGGCTCATGAGCACCGGGAAGATCACGTCAATGCCGCACAGTCCCTCGGTCAGCGGGTCGGAAAAAACGGTGGTCCTGCCGCCCAGACCCTCCTCCAGAACCAGATAATCCGGCCCCAGAAGCTGCCCCAGCAGGCAGGTCCAGCGCTCCTCCTCGTTGAAGCGGTCGCCGCCGTCGGCGCAGTCGAAGGGCTCGGCACAGTAACCGTGGGTATTGGAGTCGCCGAAGCAGACGATGTGTTTCTTCATAAGGAAAGAACCTCCCCCTGTTTTTGTTTATCATAACATGGGGTGTTTCAAATGTCACGAAAAATGATGGAAAGAACCGGAAGAAAAATGGATTGAAAATCTTTTTCATATATCGTACACTGTTTTCAGAAACACTCTGATTGATCGAAAGGACGGATCCACATGGCAGAGCACCGCAATATATTTGAAATCATCTCTTCGGATTATTATTCCTTCACTCCGTCGGAGCGGAAGCTGGCGGACTTCATCCTTGCACATCAGGACGGCCTGCCGCACCTGTCCATCGGGCGGCTGGCGGCCGGCGCCGGCGTGGCAGAGGCGACGGTGTCCCGGTTCTGCCGGCATCTGGGCTTCCGGAATTATGTGGAGTTCAAGCTGACCGCCGCCAACAATTCCCTCCGGTTCAAGCCCGCCAATAACCCCCTGTCCGGAGAAATCGAGCAGACCGACACCGTGGAGAATATCTGCCGGAAGCTCTACAGCGCGGAGGTGGATGCGCTTGCCCAGACGATGGAGGTGCTGGATCCGGCCAAGGTGGTGCTGGCAGCCGATCTTCTGGAAAAAGCGTCCCGGGTGCTGCTCATGGGGCAGGGAGGCTCCATGCTTCTGGCTCAGGAAGCGGCACACCTGTTCTCCACGGTGGACAACCGCTTCGTCCCCGTATCGGATTCTCACATGCAGGCCATCTCGGCTTCCATGATGGATCCGGGCGATGTGATCCTCTTCTTCTCCTATTCCGGTTCCACCCGGGCCATGATGGAGACCATGGAGATCGCCCGCGAGCGGCAGGGAAAGGTGATTCTGGTTACCCGCTTCCCCAATTCTCCCGGAGCGGCGCTGTCGGATATCGTGCTGCAGTGCGGCGCCAATGAGAATCCTCTCCAGTCAGGCTCCATTGCCGCGAGGATTGCCCAGATGTATCTGGTGGACGTGCTCTTTTCCGAGTATTCCCGCCGGAACCTGATCCGCACCCGGGATAACCGGGCGCGGATCGCCGAGGCGCTGGCGCGGAAGCATCTGTAATGTTTTGATGTCTCCGGAAATTCCATTTTCATCCAGCGGCTGCCCATGAAAGCGATGCATGGGCGGAATTTGCTGATGACCGAAGAAAAACCGGACCGCGGTAGACACATTCACTAAGAAATCATTCCGGACGTCCGCCGACGTCGGTGCGGATTTGTATAAAATGTAAAAAATTGCGTCCGATGACGAAAATGAAAATAATTTTCATCATCTGCCGTTGACTTTCTTGTTTATCTTGAATAAAATAAACTTGGAAAAAGCGGAAAGAATTCGCTAAATAACCAAAAAACGATTTTAGGAGGAAAAACAATGAAGAAGCTTATCGCTATGCTCCTGGCTCTGGTCATGGTCGTCGGTCTGTGCGCCTGCACCGTCGAGAAGGCCCCCGAGACCACCGCTGCCCCCGCTGAGAGCACCCCCAACGCTGATCCCGTTGAGACCGATCCCCCCGCTGCTGCCACCACTGAGATCTCTCTGTGGACCTACCCCATCGGTGGTTGGGGCAATCAGGACACCGTCAATGCTCTGATCTCCGCCTTTGAGACTGCCAACCCCGGCATCAAGGTCACCGTCGAGTATCTGGACTACACCAACGGTGACGACAAGGTCAACACCGCCATCGAGGGCGGCGCTGCTCCCGACCTGATCATGGAAGGTCCCGAGCGTCTGGTTGCCAACTGGGGCGAGAAGGGCCTGATGGTCGACCTGTCCGATCTGCTGGACGACACCGATCTGGCTGAGCTGAACCCCGCTGCCATCAAGGCTTGCTACGCCACCAACGGCGCTGTCTACGAGTACCCCCTGGTCATGACTGCTCACTGCATGGCCATCAACAAGACCGTCTTCGAGGCTGCCGATGCTATGAAGTATCTGAACGCCGAGACTCGCACCTGGAACTCCGTTGCTGACTTCTGGGCTGCTGTTGACGCTGTCTACAACTACACCGGCGCTCAGGTCGGCTCCGTCTTCTGCGGCGGCCAGGGCGGCGACCAGGGCACCCGCGCCCTCGTCAACAACCTGAACGGCGGCACCTTCACCAACGCCGAGCACACCGAGTACACCTGGAACTCCGCTGAGAAC
>JAFWAZ010000096.1 GCA_017507425.1 Oscillospiraceae bacterium
ACCTGATCCCCGCCGCCCAGGCTCTGCTGAAGAAGCAGGCCGAGGAGGAAGCAGCCAACGCCGATCCTGAGATCGATGCACTGGTTGCAGCCCGTACGGAGGCCAAGAAGGCCAAAAACTGGGCAGAGGCCGACCGGATCCGTGATGAACTGAAGGCCCGTGGTATTGAGATCATCGATACGCCTCAGGGCGCCAAGTGGAGAAAGGTATGAAATTACTGATCCTTGATGGCAATTCCGTCATCAACCGGGCCTACTACGGCGTCAAGCCCCTGACCACCCGG
Organism: Oscillospiraceae bacterium; assembly: GCA_017507425.1. Lineage (GTDB taxonomy): Bacteria > Bacillota > Clostridia > Oscillospirales > Oscillospiraceae > Faecousia. The sequence continues at coordinate 284 of JAFWAZ010000096.1, forward strand.
GACGGCCTGTTCACCCATGCCATCTACGGCTTTCTGAACATCCTCGACCGGATGGAGAAGCAGGAGCAGCCCGAGGCTGTCTGCGTGGCCTTTGACCTCCACGGCCCCACCTTCCGGCATCTGCAGTACGACAGCTACAAGGCCACCCGGCACGGCATGCCCGAGGAGCTGGCCCAGCAGATGCCCGTGATGAAGGAAGTCCTCACCGCCATGAACATCCCCATCTACACCGCCCAAGGCTGGGAGGCCGACGATGTCATCGGCACCGTGGGCCGGATCTGCGGCGAGGAGGACTGGGAGTGTGTCATCGTCACCGGCGACCGGGATTCCCTGCAGCTGATCGATGACCACGTCACCGTCATGCTGGAAACTACCAAGGGCAACATTCGCTATGACAAGGCCAAATTTATGGAGGATTACGGCTTTGAGCCCAAAAAGCTCATCGACCTGAAGGCCCTGATGGGCGACTCCTCCGACAACATCCCCGGCGTCAAGGGCATCGGTGAGAAGACCGCCAAGGCCCTGCTGCAGAAATTCGGCAGCCTCGACGCCGTCTACGAGAATCTCGATGACAAGGCCATCAAGCCCAAGCAGCGGGAGAATCTCGTGACCTACCGCGACAACGCATATCTGAGCTACGACCTTGCCACCATCCGTCCCAACGCGCCCATCGAGTTTGACCCGCTGGATGCGGTGGTGCGGCCGTACAACCATCAGGAGCTGTACAACCTCTTTGTGCGGCTGGAGTTTGTGAAGCTCATTGACAAATATCACCTCCGGGGAGCGGACATCGAAGCAGCTCCCGTGAAGGCGGACGCCGCTCCGCTGCCGCGCCGGGACAGCCTGCCCGATGCCGGAACTCCCTGCGCCCTGTATCTGGCTCCCGATGGGAGCATGGGCGTGGCATGGGCCGACGGCGTCTGCACGGTGACACCGCTGGAGGCCATGATGATGGCGGATTTTCTGGCAGGGGAGGGTGAGTTTGTTCTCCACGACTGCAAGAGCACATGGCACGCGCTGGATCATCTGGGCCTGCCGGCGCCCAAGGCGGTGTTCGACACTGCGCTGGCGGCCTATGACCTGAATCCCTCGGCCTCCGACTATCCCGTCTCCAAGCTGGCCACCAATTTCCTCGGCCTGAATGTGGAGGACGGGGATCCCGTGGCCTGTGCTGAAGCCGTCTGGAAGCTCCGGGAGGTCATGACCGCGGAGCTGAAAGAGATGGGCATGGAGCAGCTCTACTTTGAAATCGAGCTGCCCCTGTGCGACGTGCTCTACCGGATGGAGCGCGAGGGCATCGCGGTAGACCGTGCGACGCTGGACGCCTTCGGAAAGATGCTTGCCCAGCGCATTGACGACTGCGAGAAGCTGATATACAGCTATTCCGACGGCCCCTTCAACATCAATTCCCCCAAGCAGCTGGGCGCACTCCTCTTTGAAAAGCTGGAGCTGCCCCATGGAAAAAAGACCAAGACCGGCTACTCCACCAATGTGGAGGTGCTGGAAAAATTGAAGGACAGGCATCCCATCATCCCCGCCATCATGGACTACCGGATGCTCACCAAGCTCAAATCCACCTACGCCGACGGCCTGATGAAGGTCATCGAGGGCGACGGACGGGTGCGCACCACATTCCAGAATCTGGTCACCGCCACGGGGCGTCTGTCCTCCACGGAGCCGAACCTCCAGAACATCCCCGTCCGCACCGATCTCGGCGCGGAGATTCGGAAGATGTTTGTACCCAAGGCGGGCCATGTCCTCGTGGACGCGGACTACAGCCAGATCGAGCTGCGGGTGCTGGCTCATATCGCCGGCGACAAGGTCATGCAGGAGGCATTCCGGAGCGGTCTGGACGTCCACACCGTCACCGCGTCGCAGGTGTTCCATGTGCCCTTTGAAGAGGTCACCCCCCTGCAGCGCCGGAACGCCAAGGCGGTCAATTTCGGCATCGTCTACGGCATCTCCGAGTTCTCTCTGGCGGAGGATCTGGGAGTTGGCCGCTATGAAGCCAAGGACTATATTGACGCCTATCTCGATCACTACCGGGGCGTCCGGGCCTATATGAAGCAGGTGGTCGCCGATGCCCGGGAATGCGGCTACACCCAGACGGTCTACGGCCGCAGAAGAAGCATCCCCGAGCTGAAAAGCTCCAATTTCAACGTCCGCAGCGGTGCCGAGCGCATTGCGCTGAATACGCCCATTCAGGGAACCGCCGCCGATCTCATCAAACTGGCCATGATCCGGGTGGACGCCGCCCTGCGGGAGCGCTTCCCCGAAGCGAAGCTCATCCTGCAGGTACACGACGAGCTGATCGTGGAGTGCCCCGAGGCCATTGCCCCGGAGGTGGCCAAGCTGGTAAGCCGGGAGATGGAGCAGGTGGCAGTCCTGAACGTGCCCTTGACCGCTGAGGCCAAGTGGGGAAAGAGCTGGTACGACGCAAAATGATCGAAATTATCCGATTGCATGAAAACCATGTGGCCGAGATTGCGAAGCTGGAAAAGCAGTTCTTCTCCGCCCCGTGGGACGAAAACTCCGTCCGCAGTGAGATCACCAATCCCCTGGCTTTGTGGCTGGTGGCGGTGGAGAACGGGGAAGTGCTGGGCTATATCGGCAGCCAGACGGTGCTGCAGGAGGCGGACATGATGAATGTGGCGGTTGCCGAGCAGCATCGCCGCCGGGGCATCGCCAGAATGCTGGTGGAGGAGCTGATCCGTCAGCTGGACGCCTACCAGCTTACATTGGAGGTTCGCGCTTCCAATGCACCGGCGATCTCCCTGTATGAATCCATGGACTTTACCCAAGTGGGTCTGCGGAAGAATTACTACCGAAGCCCTAAGGAGGACGCCCTGATCCTGAGAAAGGAGTGGAGCAAGTGAATATTTTAGCTGTGGAATCCAGCTGCGACGAGACTGCCGTGGCGATCGTCCGGGACGGACGGGAGGTCTTGACGGATTGCATCGCTTCGCAGGTGGCGGAGCACCGCATCTACGGCGGTGTTGTCCCCGAAATCGCTTCGCGCAAGCATGTGGAAGCCATCTACGGTCTGGCCGACGAAGCGCTTTTGAAGACCGGCCTGACCCGCGATGACATTGATGCCGTGGCCGTCACCTATGCCCCGGGTCTGATCGGTGCGGTGCTGGTGGGCGTGAACTTTGCCAAGGCCGCCGCCATGGCCCTCGGCAAGCCTTTGATCCCGGTGCACCACATCCGGGGCCACATTGCCGCCAACTATCTGGCCTTTCCGGAGCTGAAGCCGCCGTTTCTGTGTCTGGTGGTGTCCGGCGGTCACACCATGATCGTGGAAGTGGAGGACTACACCAAAATGCGGATCCTTGGCACCACGCTGGACGACGCCGCAGGCGAGTGCTTTGACAAGGTGGGCCGTGTGCTCGGGATGCCCTATCCCGGCGGTGCGGCGCTGGACAAGGCCGCCCAGACAGGCTCCGACAAGGCATACCCCATGCCCCGGCCCAAGCCCGGCGAGAATCCCTATGACATGAGCTTCTCCGGCCTGAAAACCGCGGCCCTGAACACCATCCACCATGCCCGGCAGCTGGGGGAGGAGATCGACATTCCCGGCCTCTGCGCCAGCTTCTGCGCCGCCGTGTCCGATACGCTGGTGCCCAGAGTGGCCATGGCGCTCAAGGAGACGGGCCACAAACAGCTGGCTGTGGCCGGCGGTGTGGCGGCCAATTCCGTCATCCGGCGGGATATTCTGGCTGCTGCGGAAAATCTGGGGGTAAAGGTCTATCTGCCGCCTCTGTCCCTCTGCGGCGACAACGCCGCCATGATCGGTGCGCAAGCCTACTACGAGTATCTGGCGGGCAATACCGCCGGCATGGAGCTGAACGCCTATGCCACGAAGTCCATACTCGGTGAAACCCTGTAACAAAATGCAGGAGCGCGAAAGTGCTCCTGCATTTTTCGTATTTTGTTTCGGATGTATGAAATAAACTGCATGAATATACGCGGATGTATGTGCTGCTGCAGCGAAAAGTGGGGAAACATGGGGATGGGGCGGAATCCCCAAAAGTTCAGGTGGTTTTTAGTCAAAACTAACCTGTGGAAAAACCTGTGGACAGTGTGCATAACTTTTTGTATAAACAGCACGCAACCGGTCGGAGGGTGTCAAAGCAGGGGAGGAAGTCCGAATTTTTCCGGGCAATACCCAGTTTCTGCCATGAAATTTGACTGTGAAGCGGCATTGACAAGTTTCATAGGGATGGTACAATGGAACCAATCAATCGAAAGGAGAAACCACATGCTGGATATTCTGACCCGGGCGGGCAGCTTCGTTGCCATCATCGCGCTGGGTTTCATTCTGAAAAAAATCGGCGTATTCAAGGAGGAGGATTTCGGCGTCCTGTCGAAGATCTGCATCCGCATTACGCTGCCCGCCGCCATCGTCACCTCCTTTGCGGGCAAGGAGATCGACCCGAGCCTGCTGGCGCTGCTGTGTCTGGGCACGCTCTGCGGTGTGCTCTACATCTGCCTCGGCTTCCTGCTGAACCTGAAAAGCGATAAGGAGCGCCGGGCCTTTGACATTCTGAATCTGCCGGGCTACAACATCGGCTGCTTCTCCATGCCCTTTGCCCAGAGCTTCCTCGGGCCCATGGGCGTCATCGCCACCAGCCTGTTCGACAGCGGCAACGCGGTCATCTGTCTCGGCGGCGCCTTCGGTGTGGCGTCCTCCGTCAAGGACGGCCGTGGCTTCGATCTCAAGCGCATCGGCAAGGCCCTGAGCAGATCTGTTCCCTTCGTCACCTATATGCTCATGGTGGTCATGAATCTGCTGCGGATCCCCGTTCCCGGACCGGTGGCGGAGTGTGCCGGTATCATCGGCGGCGCCAACTCCTTCATGGCCATGTTCATGATCGGTGTGGGCTTCAAGCTCAGCACCGGGGACAGGGACCAGCTGGGCCGGATCGTCAAGGTGCTCTCCGTCCGCTACGGCGTGGGCGCGATTCTGGCGCTGATCTTCTATTTCGCCCTGCCCTTTGAGCTTCAGGTGCGGCAGGCGCTGGTGATTCTGGCTCTGGCGCCCATCGGCTCTGCTGTGCCGCCCTTTACCGCCGAGCTGGGCGGCGATGTGGGACTGTCCAGCGCCATCAATTCCATGTCTATCGTCATCAGCATCTGTATTTATGTGGTGCTGCTGAGCGTGATGCTGTAAAAAAATGTCGGCTCCCGGCGGAGCCGACATTTTTGTCATAAAAGGCCGCGTTTTTCAAGGAATCCTGTATAAAAAAGCAATTTACTTTTTCCCGAGATTATAGTATACTCCTATATTATGGGTTGTTGTGCCTGTGGTGAAATTTGTACAGGATTGGAGAATTGCTGTGAAGCGAACGAACATATTTCTTCTGCTGGTTCTGGCGGCTGCCATGGTTTTGTTCAGCGGATATTTGTTTTGGGCTCACGGAAATCTGGATACGAGCGGTCCGGTTTTTTCTGTGGAGGAGGGGATTCTGGAGGTATCCGTGGAGGATCCGGAGGATGCCCTGCTTCAGGGAATCACGGCCGTGGATGAGCGGGACGGCGACGTCACCGACGGTATTTTGGTCGAGAGCGTCTACGGCATCAGCGAGGACAATGTGACCACTGTGACCTATGCCGCCTTTGATGCTGCGGGAAATGTCTCGAAGCTCCAGCGTCAGGTCCGCTATACGGATTACCGGGAGCCCCGTTTTGAACTGTATGCATCCCCCACCTTTGCCTACGGCAGCGGCTTTGACCTGCTGGAGCAGGTGGGTGCACAGGATGTGCTGGAGGGCAATATCAACCGCCGGGTCCATGCAACGCTTATCAGTGATACCCAGAGTCTTGCGCAGGAGGGCAACCATCAGGTGAAGCTTCAGGTCACAAACGCGCTGGGCGATACCGTGGAGATGGTCCTGCCTGTTTCGGTCTACAATCCGGAATGGTATACGGCTTCCGTGAAGCTGAAGGAATACCTGATCTATCTGGAGCAGGGGGAGCGTTTTGATCCGCAGAAGTATCTGGACAGCTTTGTCTTCAGAGGCAACCCCATCGACTTGACCAGGAGCACACCCAGTGATATTACTGTGGATATTATGAACAGTGTGAACAACGATTTGCCCGGTTTATACACGGTGACTTACATTCTGTCCCGCACGCAGAACGCGATGACCCATTCCGGAATCGCAAGGCTGATCGTGATCGTACAGTGAGGGGAGGGCGGTTATGAAACCGGAAGAAAATGAATTGAATCCGTATCAGAAAACGCTGCTGCCCTTTGACCCCATCGTGCTGGCACGGGAGGCCGCCGGCAAGTGGATTCTGGTGCTGGTGATCGCCGTGATCGTGGGTATGTTTGCCTACATCTACACCGACAGCATGTATGTGCCTTTCTACAGAACAAGTGCCACGCTGGTGTTGACCACCAGAGACAGCGCGTCTACCTTCTACGATAGTCTGGATGCCACATCCTCGCTGGCCACCGTGTTTACGGAGGTCCTCAACAGCTCCGTGATGTACAACAACATCGTCCGGGAGCTGGGAATGGATTCGTTCCGGGGAGCGATCCATGCGGCGGCCATTGAATCGACCAATCTGATGACGGTTCAGGTCACGGCGGCAGACCCCCGGACGGCATTTCAGGTGATCCGGATCCTTCTGGAGCAGCATGATACGGTCACCTATGAGATCATGGGCGATATCGTGCTGGAAGTGCTGGAGCCCCCTGTGGTTCCGACTGCCCCGGCCAATCAGACGGATTCTGCCCGATCCTTTGTGCTGGCCTTTGCCGCGGCCGCTGTGGCGGCGTTTGCGGTGCTGGCAGTGATGGCCTATTTCAGGGATGTGGTCCGCAGCAAGGAGGAAGCAGAGGCAAAGCTGGACTGCTGGTGTCTGGCTGAGATCCAGCATGAAACCAAGCGCCTGTCCCTGCCGGAGCGTATCCTGCGCAGAAAGCGCAGCATTCTGATCACCGATCCGCAGACGAATTTCCGATATGTTACCACCATGAGCAAGCTCAGCCGCCGGGTGGAGCAGAATATGCACGGCGGAAAGGTTCTGATGGTCACCAGTGTCATGGAAAACGAGGGCAAGACCACCGTTGCGGCCAATCTGGCCCTCGCCCTGTCCAAGAAGTATCCCAAGGTGCTGCTGATGGACTGCGATCTGCATAAGCCTGCCATCCGCAAGGTCATGGAGCAGGGCCTGCCGGAACTGTGTACACAGGACGTGATTCAGGGCAAGGCGTGGCTGGCAGATGCGGTGAAGACCGATAAGAGAAGCAGACTGCAGATGCTCTTTGCCAAACGCAGTAATCCGCAGGAGGCGGGCGACATGATCGGTTCCGCCGGAATGGCTGCCATGATCGCTCAGGCCCGGGCCCAGTTTGACTACGTGGTTATTGACCTGCCGCCCATGTCCGCGGCGCCCGATTCGGAGGCCGTGACAGAGCTTGCGGATGCAGCGCTTCTGGTTGTGCGGCAGAACGGCGTTCTGGCCGGTGATCTGAACCGGGCGATCGAAGATCTGCAGCGGGGAAAAGCCAAGCTGCTGGGCTGCGTGCTGAACAATGTCTACGCCACCCGGTTCTTCTCCGGTGAGGGATACGGTTCCGGTCATGGCCGATATGGCGGCTACGGCAGCTATGGCCATTACGGCAGATACGGCCGTTATGCGGCCTATACCCAGAAGCAGGACGAAGCGTAAGGAGGGGACATGATGGAAGAAAAGCAAATGAACCTCCAGAAGATCGATCTGATTTTTCTGATGCGTATATGGCTTCGCTACTGCAGACGCTTTTGGGCGTTGGCTCTGGTGCTGGCACTGCTGGGCAGCGCAGCAATGGGATACACCGGCTATCAGACCTATACCCCGGTCTATGAGGCATCGGTGTCCTTTACGGTTCAGATGGCGAATCCCCTCTACTCCGGCGTCAAGGCCTACAACAATGCCATGGCGAAGCAGCTGCATGCAACCTTTCCCTACATTCTGCGCAGCGCGATCCTCCGGCAGCGGGTGGCGGAGCATTTGGGTACCGACAGAATCCCTGAGGTGGATACCTCGGTGCTGGAAAACTCCAATGTCTTCACCATTACGGCAAGAGACGCAGATCCCCAGATGGCCTATCAGGTGCTGCAGGCAGTTGTGGAGGTCTATCCGCAGATCGCGGACTATGTGGTCGGCGCCACAAATCTGGTGGTTCTCGACGACAGCGGTGTTCCCACGGAGCCGGTGCGGGCTTTGAACCTGAAGGAATCCATGGCGCTGGGCGCTGCTGCGGGCCTATTTGTTTGGGCTGTATGTATGTTTGTGCTGACCCTGAACCGAAGGACCGTCCACAATGAGGAAGAGCTGAAGCGGACGCTGAATTACCCCTGCCTCGGCATCGTACCGGCCACAAAGGTGGTGGGACGGGGCAAGGGCTGCCCCCTGATCCATACGGACAAGGGCAAATTCGGCTTCAGCGAGTCTGTCCGGCTGCTGCAGATGCATGTCCAGAAGGAGATGCAGCGCAAAAATCACAAGCTGTTGATGATCAGCGGCGCCACACCCGGCGAGGGAAAGACCACGGTCGCGGTGAATCTGGCCATTGCCTTTGCCAAAAAGGGCCACCGGGTTCTGCTGGTCGACTGCGATATGTATAACCCCTCGGTCTTTCAGGCGCTGAAGCAGGAATGCTCCAAGACGATGCGGGATTATCAGGTCGGTAATGCCGAGGCGACGGAGATCTTTGTGAAAACCGAAGTGCGGCATCTGTATGCCATGGCCGCCAATGTGGACTTCAAGGACATGGAGTCCAAGGATCTGCTGCAACGGATCCTGAAGGTCTGCCGCTCCAGCTTTGACTATGTGATCCTCGATACGCCGCCCTGCTCCCTGCTTGTGGATGCGGCGGAGCTTTCCGATCTTGCGGACTGCGCCATGATGGTGATTCGGCAGGACTATGCCTCCCGCTCTCAGATCGTCGAGGGCGTGAAGCTGCTGACGGATAACGGACTGGCCCTGATCGGCTGCGCCCTGAACGGCGTTGCCGGAAATCTCGCCGTAAACGGCTACCGCTACGGAAACGGTTACGGCTATGGCTACGGATACGGCAGCTATGGCTACGGAAGCAAGAAAAAAGACCAAGAGTGAAAAACAGACCTGTCCGGACGGACAGGTCTGTTTTTTGATCAAAAAGGCGGCAGTTCCGGGGAACTGCCGCCAGAATCTTTACTTGCCGGGCTTGAAGGAATCCTTCAGGCTGACGGAGCGGTTGAAGACCAGATGGCCGGGGGCGCAGTCACGGCTGTCGGGGCAGAAGTAGCCCAGACGCATGAACTGGTAGGAAGCGGGAGCCTTGGCATCGGCCAGGGAAGCCTCCAACTTGCAGCCGGTCAGGACCTCCAGGGAGTTGGGGTTCATGTCGCCCAGCAGGGCCTCCATGGAGGAGGTGTCGGGGGACACGGCGTTGAACAGGTTCTCGTACAGGCGAACCTCGGCGTCCACGGCGGTCTCGGCGTCCACCCAATGGATGGTGGCACCCTTGACCTTGCGGCCGTCGGCGGGATCGCCGCCCCGGGACTCGGGATCGTAGGTGGCCAGAACCTCCACCACGTTGCCGTTTTCGTCGGTGTTGTAGCCGGTGCAGGTGATCAGGTAGGCACCCTTCAGGCGGCACTCGAGGCCGTTGGGGTACAGGCGCTTGTACTTGGGCACAGGTGCGGGCAGGAAGTCGTCGCTTTCGATCCACAGATGACCGGAGAAGGTGACCTCACGGGTGCCGTCCTCGGGACGGTTGGGGTTGTTCTCCACGATCAGCTTCTCGGATTGGCCCTCGGGATAGTTTGTGATGGTCAGCTTGATGGGCTTCAGAACGGCCATGACGCGGGCGGCAGTCTCGTTCAGATCCTCGCGCAGGCAGAAGTCCAGAAATGCCAGAGGAATGGTGTTGGGGGACTTGGCCACGCCCACGCGCTCGCAGAAATTGCGGATGGCGGCGGGGGTGAAGCCACGGCGGCGCAGGCCGCAGAGGGTGGGCATTCTGGGGTCATCCCAGCCGTCCACATATTCCTGCTCCACCAGAGCCCGCAGGTAGCGCTTGGACAGGACCGTGTGGTCGATGCCCAGACGGGCGAACTCGATCTGACGGGGCTTGGAGGGAACGGACACGTTCTCCACCACCCAGTTGTACAGGGGGCGGTGATTCTCAAACTCCAGAGAACACAGGGAGTGGGTGATGCCCTCCAGGGCGTCCTGGATGGGATGGGCGAAGTCGTACATGGGGTAGATGCACCACTTGTCGCCCTGGCGGTGATGGTGCATGTGGCGGATGCGGTAGATGACGGGGTCGCGCATATTGAAGTTGCCGGAGGCCAGGTCGATCTTGGCCCGGAGGGTATACTTGTTGTCCTCGAACTCGCCGGCACGCATCCGTGCGAACAGGTCCAGGCTCTCCTCAATGGGACGATCCCGGTAGGGGGAGATGGCGGGGGTGTTCAGGTCACCGCGGTACTCCTTGAACTGTTCGGGAGTCAGCTCACAGACATAAGCCAGACCCTTGTTGATCAGCTCCACGGCGTACTCGTAGTCCTTCTCAAAGTAATCGGAGCCATAGTAGAACCGATCACCCC
>JAFWAZ010000097.1 GCA_017507425.1 Oscillospiraceae bacterium
GCGTCCAGTACAACTCCGCCATCGGCCCCTACAAGGGCGGCATCCGTCTGCACCCCAGCGTCAACCTGTCCATCATGAAGTTCCTGGGCTTCGAGCAGATCTTCAAGAACTCCCTGACCGGCCTGCCCATGGGCGGCGGCAAGGGCGGCTCCGACTTCGACCCCAAGGGCAAGTCCGACGCCGAGATCATGCGCTTCTGTCAGGCCTTCATGTCCGAGCTGTACCGCCACATCGGCGCTGACACCGACGTGCCCGCCGGCGATATCGGCACCGGCGCCCGTGAGATCGGCTACATGTTCGGCATGTACCGCAAGCTGCGCAACGAGTTCACCGGCGTTCTGACCGGCAAGAAGGTGGGCGCAGGCGGCTCTCTGGCCCGTACCGAGGCCACCGGCTACGGCCTGTGCTACTTCACCAATGAGATTCTGAAGGCCCACGGCGATTCCTTCGAGGGTAAGAACGTGGTCATCTCCGGCTCCGGCAACGTGGCCACCTACGCCAACCAGAAGGCCACCCAGCTGGGCGGCAAGGTCATCGCCATGTCCGACTCCTCCGGCTACATCTACGATCCCAACGGCATCGACTATAAGATCATCAAGGAGATCAAGGAGGTCAAGCGCGCCCGGATCTCCACCTATCTGGACTACGTCCCCGAGGCCACCTTCACCCCCGGCTGCGCCGGCATCTGGACGGTCAAGTGTGACATCGCCCTGCCCTGCGCCACCCAGAACGAGATCAATCTGGACTCCGCCAACGCCCTGATCGCAAACGGCGTCAAGTACGTCTGCGAGGGTGCCAATATGCCCTGCACGCTGGATGCCACCAAGGCCTTCCAGGACGCCGGCATCCCCTTCGGCCCCGCCAAGGCCGCCAACGCCGGCGGTGTCGCCACCTCCGGTCTGGAGATGAGCCAGAACAGCCAGCGTCTGAACTGGACCTTCGAGGAGGTCGACGCCAAGCTGCAGCAGATCATGAAGAACATCTACGCCGCCGCTGCCGACGCCGCCGCTCAGGTGGATATGCCCGGCAATCTGGTCGTGGGTGCCAACATCGCCGGCTTCCTGAAGGTGGCCGACGCCATGATCTGGCAGGGCGACGCATTCTAAACATCCGCTTTCTCAGGGACACCGCCACGCGGCGGTGTCCTTTTTCATCCGCCCGTCATGAATTCCCAATTGCATTTTCCCCCTTTATCCGCTATAATAGAAGAGACTATTTAAAGAAAGGCGGTATCTGCCTATGGATGAATGGAACATCAACGAGCAGGACTTCCCCGTGTTCCCCGCGGCTGAGCCTGTCCCCGATACACCCATGGAATTCCCCGTGGAAGAATCCCCCAAGATCCCCGCAGCCCCCAAGCCCACCCCCCGCCGCCGCAGACCCACCAAGCAGCAGGTTTTCAAGGAAAAGCACCTGCCGCTGATCATCCTTGCCGTGGCCGGTCTGCTGTGCCTGTCCTTCATCTTCGGCTCCGTCTCCATGAATCAGGAGCGGGCCGCAGCCGAAGCAAAGGAAGCCCGGATCACGGAGCTGCTGCAGCAGGAGGCCGACGATCTGAAGGCCCGCGCCGCCGCCATGGCCGCTGAGTACGACTATGAGAACGCCATGAAGCTGCTGGCAAATTACTCCGGCGGCCTTGCCAACCACGAGGAGCTTCTGAGCCTCTACAACGGCTATAAGCAAGCACTGGCGGAGCTGGTGGTCTGGGACGACTTCTCCAAGATCCCCAACCTGTCCTTCCGCACGCTGGTGGCCGACCTCGGCAAAGCCACTGCCGACCCCAACCGGGGCAGCCGCTACGGCAAACGCTACATCACCACCGACGAATTCACCCGGATCCTCGAGCAGCTCTACGCAAACGGCTATGTGCTGGTCAGTCCCTATGACATCGCCGTTCCCGCCACCGGTGACGACGGCTCCGTGGGCGTCCGCCGCAGCTCCATCCGCCTGCCCGAGGGCAAGAAGCCCATCATCCTGACTCAGGAGGGCGTCAACTACTACTCCCACATGGAGGCCTCCGGCGGCTTTGCCGACGAGCTGGCCATCGGCTCCAACGGCGAGCTCACCTGCATCAAGGGCGGTGAGGAGGGCGCATTCGATCTGGTTCCCCTGCTGAACGCTTTCCTCGCCGAGCACCCCGACTTCTCCTACGAGGGCGCCCGGGCCACCATCGCCGTCTGCGGCTATGAGGGTCTGTTCGGCATGGAGCTCAGCCGCGCCGACGAGATCAAGGCCGTGGCCGACAAGCTCCGGGCGCAGGGCTATGACATCGCCTGCTACACCTACGCCGACATGGAATACGCCGACTACGGCGTGGCCGGTCTGAAGGAAGACATGGAAAAGTGGTTCTCCCAGATCCAGCCCATCCTCGGCGATGTGGACATTCTGGTCTACCCCACCGGCGGCGATGTACAGGGGCAGGAACCCTACTCCGGCTCCAAGTATGAGGCCCTCCACGGCTACGGCTTCCGCTACTTCATCGGTACCGCCGACGGCACCCTCTGGGGCATGACCACCGCAGACTACGCCAGACAGCACCGCACCATCGTCACCGCCCAGAACCTCCAGTCCAACCCCGAGTGGTTTGCAGGCCTCTTTGATGCCGCCACCGTCCTCTCAGCAGATCGCGGATGACGGATCTCAAACCCGGCCTCTACCGCCACTTCAAGGGCAACCTATATCGGCTCTTGTACGTGGCGAAGCATTCTGAGACACTGGAACCGATGGTCGTCTATCAGGCCCTCTACGGCGAGCAGGGCATCTGGGTCCGCCCCGCATCCATGTGGAACGAACACATCGACCGGGACGACTACCACGGCCCCCGCTTCTGCCCCATCGAAGAATGAACCGACCGCCACCGCATCCGCGGTGGCGGTTAGCTTGTCGAAAAAGGCCTCCGGCCTTTTCCGCCAGTTTTTTGCAGTCTGCTGCGCGCACTCCTTGTGCGCTAAGAGCGCACAACTCGCACACTTGCAGCCTGAGAAGTATTTTCTGTCAGGTACACGCCCCGACAGAAAATGATTTTGATTTTATTTGCCGCTGACGCGGCAAACTCTGCGAGGCTTTTTTGACAGTCTGACCGGCACCGCATCCGCGGTGCCGGTTTCCATTTTTTCCTCCATAAAAACTTAAGAATTGGAGCCCTTGATTTCTTCCGGAATGTTTGATATGATTTTCCCGTTGTTTCGAACAGCTTCGAACATTTTTTCCCTTTTCGGAGGTTATCCCATGACCAAAACCGTATTCCGGCGGCCCATCCGCGTCGGCACCGCCGTGCTTCTGACCGCTCTGCTTCTGATCGGCTACCTCTGCTTCTTTGCAGCAAGATGGTTCGTCACCGTCTACGGCCGCATCGGCTTTGACTCCATCCTCTTCACCCTCCAGTCCAGCTTGGACGGCGTCCAGTCTGACCTTATCCGGAGCTTCCTGCTGGGCGGTCTTCTGCCCACGCTTTTGTGCACCGCCCTCAGCTGTGCCATCCTGCTGATCCTGCGCAGACTCCCCGTCCGGGGGCTGGTGTCCATTGTCACGGCCATTGCCCTCTTTCTCGGTCTGACGGTCTACGCCGCCTTTGACGTGGAGCTGACGGACTATCTCTACGACACCCTCATCCGGGGCAAGCTCTACGAGGATCACTACGTCTCCCCCGACTCCGTCCGGATCACCTTCCCCGAGGAAAAGCGCAATCTCGTCTACATCATGCTCGAATCCATGGAGACTACCTACCTGAGCGAAGAGCTGGGCGGTGCCTCCGATGTCAACCTGATCCCCGAGCTCTACGGTCTGGCTGTGGAAAACACCAATTTTTCCCACAATGACAGCGTCGGCGGCTTCCACGCCACCAGCGGCGCCAGCTGGACCATCGGCGCCATCGTGGCCCAGACCGCGGGCATCCCCCTGAAGACCCCTGCAGGCATCGACGACTGGCAGAACGGCTACGGCAAGGACGGCTACTTCCTCCCCGGTGTCACCACCATCCACGATGTCCTCGACGCCGCCGGCTATCACTCCACCTTCCTCTGCGGCTCCGATGCCAATTTCGGCGGCCGGAAAACCTACTATCTGACCCATGGTGTGGACGAGGTCTATGACATCTACACCGCACGAAAGGACGGCATCGTCCCCAAGGATTACTTCGTCTGGTGGGGCATGGAGGACAAGTACCTCTTCGAGTACGCCCGTCAGGAGCTGACCGAAATCAGCCGGATGGACGAGCCCTTCGCTTTCACCATGCTCACGGTGGACACCCACCACATCGGCGGCTACCAGTGCGAGTACTGCACCGATGAATTTGAGGAGACTTACGAGCAGTCCATCGCCTGCTCCAGCCGTCAGGTGCTGGAATTTGTGGAGTGGCTGAAGGCGCAGCCCTTCTACGAAAACACCACCGTCATCATCACCGGTGACCACCTCTCCATGGACAACGGCTATTTCCAGCGAAACGTGGATGAAGACTACGACCGCATGGTCTACAACTGCATCCTCAACGCGCCCGTCACCACGGACAACACCAAAAACCGGGAATACTGCGCCGTGGATCTTTTCCCCACCACCCTCGCCGCCCTGGGCTGCACCATCGAAGGCGACCGCCTCGGCCTCGGCACCAACCTCTATTCCGATACGCCCACCCTCGCCGAGGAATGGGGCTTCGACCGCTTCAACAGCGAGCTGAGCAAATCCTCGGACTTCTACATCGAGCATTTCCATTAAGAAAAGGCCCATCCGTCCGGATGGGCCTTTAGCTTGTCGAAAAAGGCCTCCGGCCTTTTCCGCCAGTTTTTTGCAGTCTGCTGCGCGCATAATTTGTCTGCCTGCGGCAGACAAAGTCCACACTTGCAGCCTGAGAAGTATTTTCTGTCAGGTACACGCCCCGACAGAAAATGATTTAGACTTCATTTGCCGCTGACGCAGCAAACTCTGCGAGGCTTTTTCTTCTGTCTGAAGGCCCATCCGTCCGGATGGGCCTTTTTGTCAAGCTTTGCGCAGTCTGTAATTGGTCAGCGTGCCCGTCTCTCCCTCTGCGGTGAAACAGAACAGCTCTATGCTGGCATCGTAGGAGGTCACCTGCCGGTTGAAGGGAATCAGCCCCTGCCCAGCCTGCGTCTGTCCGGTCATCAGCAGTTCCGCCGCAGCCGCCAGCGTAGCTGCCTGCGTGTCGCCCCTGCGGTCCAGAACCTTCAGTGCGTCCTCAGAGCCACGGGCGGCCCGCAGGTTCAGCAGCTGAAATTCCACATCCGCAATCAGCTTCCCCTCTCTGTCGGATCTGAGGTAGATGCACAGAATGTGGGTGGAGCGCTCGCCGCCGGAGATGAAATAGCCGTAGTAGCAGCCCTCCTTCCGGGCCAGTGCCACCTGTCCTGCGTCCACGGCATTGTTGGCGCCCAGCATCCCGGACTCCATCGCCAGACCGTCCTCCAGTCCGGAAGCCAGAACCAACAGATCCGTGATCAACTGTCTGGCCCCGTCTTCGGTGTATGCGTATTCCCGGACTTCCTGCGCCGGCACCGCAAAGGAGGCCGCCGACAGCACGCCGGAGGTATCCTCTGTCTTGCTGTAAAGCCCCTCGCTGTTCAGCGCCCAGAACGCCGCGATGGGATTCATCTTCCGCTCCGCAGCAGTCAAAGCCAGCGCCCAGCCGTAGGAGGATCGGGCGGTTCCCGTTGTCCCCTCCTGCGCATTCAATCCCGCATTCCAAACCCAGTGGGATTTTGCCGTCTGCGCCAGTTTTTCCCGTTCCAGAATCCGCCGCACATACTGCAGATTCTCCTCCGATATCGCCGCGAAATCGGCATCCTCCACAGCCGGAGTCGCGGGTTGGGGCTCCGTTTCCGCGGGTACGGAGGGCTCCGTCACTGTTTCAGTGGGCTCTGTTTTCTCCTCCGTGGGCTCCGTTTCCGGTGTCGGTTCAGTCGGTACCGCAATCTCAGTCGGTGCTGCAGTCTCAGTCGGTGCCGTGGAAGCCGCCGTCTCCGTCTGAGGCTCCACTTCCCGTCCCGACGTTGCCATCAGCAGCAGGACCGAGCATATCACCAGCATAATCATCAAAAATGTTCCGATATTCTTACTCATAGCTTCTACCTTCACTTACCCCGCAGCTCGATGATCTGATCGCGGAGCACTGCGGCGTATTCGTATTCCATCATCCGGGCGGCTTCCTTCATCTGCTTCTCCAGACGGGCGATCTCCCGTTCCTTCTCGGCCTTGGTCATTTTCACGCCCGTGCGACTCTTCCGCTCGGCGGTGGGTGCAGAGATCTCGATCAGATCCCGGACGGACTTGATGACCGTCTTGGGCACGATGCCGTGGGCTTTGTTGTAGGCGTCCTGAATCTCCCGTCTTCTGGCCGTCTCATCGATGGCCGCCCGCATACTGGGGGTCACAGTATCCGCGTACATGATGACCCGACCCTCGGCGTTTCGCGCCGCACGGCCGATGGTCTGGATCAGGCTCGTCTCACTGCGCAGGAAGCCCTCCTTGTCCGCGTCCAGAATGGCCACCAGACTGACCTCCGGCAGGTCAAGACCCTCCCGGAGCAGATTGATACCAACAAGCACATCGAATTTCGCCATCCGCAGGTCCCGGATGATCTCCATGCGCTCCATGGCGGCGATGTCCGAGTGCATATAGCGCACCTTGATCCCCGCCTTCTGGAAATAGCTGGTCAGATCCTCCGCCATTTTCTTGGTCAGAGTCGTCACCAGCACCCGCTCATTTTTGGCAGTCCGGACGTTGATCTCGCCGATCAGGTCGTCGATCTGCCCGTCGATGGGCCGCACCTCCACGATGGGATCCAGCAGTCCCGTGGGCCGGATGACCTGCTCCACGGTCTGGGCCGACCGGGTGCGCTCGTACTCGGCAGGGGTAGCCGATACGTAGATGACCTGATTGAGCTTGCTGTCAAACTCCCCGAAATTCAGGGGCCGGTTGTCGTAGGCGCTGGGCAGCCGGAAGCCATAGTTCACCAGCGCATCCTTGCGGCTGCGGTCACCGGCATACATGGCCCGGGTCTGTGGCAGCGTCACGTGGCTCTCGTCGATGAACATGAGGAAATCATCGGGGAAATAATCCAGCAGCGTGGTGGGCGGCGTGCCGGGGGCCCGGCCCTGAATGACCCGGGAATAGTTCTCGATGCCATTGCAGAAGCCGATCTCCGTCAGCATTTCAAGGTCATAGGCCGTCCGCTGGGCGATCCGCTGGGCCTCGACGAGCTTATTCTGGGCCCGGAAGAAAGCCACCTGCTCGTCGCATTCCCGCCGGATGTCCGCCATGGCCCGGCTGAGCTTCTCCGCAGAGGCCACATAGTGGCTGGCCGGGTAAATGGCCACATGGTCAAGATACCGCTCTGCCATGCCCGTGACCGCATTGATCTCGGAAATGCGATCCACCTCGTCGCCGAAGAATTCCACCCGGATGGCTCTGCCCGACCAGTAGGCGGGATAGATCTCCAGCGTGTCGCCTCTGAGCCGGAATTTGTTTCGGGAAAAGTCAATATCGTTCCGCTCGTAGCGGATCTCCGTCAATTTTTTCAAAACGGAGTCCAGTGGGTATTCATTCCCGACACGAAGCGACACGACCATGGATTTATAATCAATGGGATCGCCCAGACCGTACAGACAGCTCACGGAGCTCACCACGATCACATCCCGCCGCTCAAAGAGGGCCGAGGTGGCGCTGTGGCGCAGCCGGTCGATCTCCTCGTTGATCGAGGCGTCTTTCTCGATGTAGGTGTCCGTGTGGGCGATGTAGGCCTCGGGCTGATAATAGTCGTAGTAAGATATAAAATACTCCACCGCATTGTCCGGGAAGAACTCCCGGAACTCGGAGCAGAGCTGGGCGGCGAGGGTCTTGTTGTGGGCCAGGACCAGCGTGGGCCGGTTGACCTTTTCGATAACGGAGGCCATGGTAAAGGTCTTGCCGGAGCCGGTGACGCCCAGCAGCACCTGCTCCCGCAGGCCGATATCCACGCCGTAGCTGAGCTTTGCAACAGCCTCCGGCTGATCGCCGGAGAGCTTATAGTCGGATACGAGCTTGAATCTGTCCATATACCCTCCTTACACGATCATCCGGCACTGTTCCGGATCATAATAGTGCGACTGCACCAGCGAAACATAGTCCCGTCCCGCCACCACAACGTGGTCTTCCAGTGTGATGCCCACGGCGTCCAGCGCCATGCCCATCCGCCGGGTGGTGACAATGTCCTCCATGCTGGGCAGTGCGATGCCGCTGGGATGGTTGTGGGCCAGCACCGCCGAGGTGGCATTCACCGCCAGCGCCGCCTCCACCACCTTGCGGACGGAAACCTCGGCGGTGTTGACGCTGCCCTCGCTGACTACACGGCAGCACAGGGGCATCCGCTTGGCGTCCAGACACAGCAGCATCACCGTCTCATCCCGTTTCCCCAGAAACCGGTCCATCAGGTATTTTCCGCAGTCCTCCAGCGTCCGCAGCTGGACGGCCTTCTCCTCGTAGCCGATCAGATACTTCCGGGACAGGCCCTTGACCAGCCCCAGCAGAACAGAGGCATGCTCGCCGATGCCCTTCACCTGCACCAGCTGCTCGGGCGGAGCCTCAAGCACATTGTGGAGACTGCCGAAATGATCCAACAGCCGATGGGCCAGCGGATTCACATCCCCCTGCGGAATGGCAAAGAAAAGCAGCAGCTCCAATGCGTGCAGCTCTTCAAAGTGATCCAGCCCCTCGCTGAGGAAGCGTTTTTTCACCCGCTGTCTGTGTTCCTTATGTATAGACATAGCCCACCTCTTTTTACTTGCATTTTTCCCAAAAAACGCTACAATAAGAATACGAATTATCAGTCGCAATCTGTCGCCGCCAGAAAGGAACTTCCTATGAATGATATGCATCAGATGTTGGAGCTGATGGACCGTCCCGCCTTTTTGGTGGAAGACGGCATCGTCACCGCCGCCAATTCTCCCGCGCTCGCCCGGGGCATCCAGCCCGGTACCCGGGAGATCGCCCTGCGCACCCCCGATGCCAGTCCGGACGGCACCCGCGTCACCCTCACCAACGGCAGTGATGCCGCCGTTACCGTGCTGGAAAAGGGCCGTCTCTATACCATGGAGCCCGAGGAAACGGAGGACGGCCTCCGGCAGCTGGCCCTTGCGGCCCACGCCCTGCGGGATCCCCTGAACAACGCCATGGCCCTGACCGACAGACTGGAGGACGATGCCGCCCCGGCTCTGCGCCGGGAGCTCTACCGGATCCTGCGGGTGGTGGGCAATATGACACCCCCCATGACCCCCAGACTGGAGCTGCAGGATGTGAACGAAGTCCTCTGGGAGCTCTGCGACAAGGCGCTTCCCGCCTGCGAGAGCCGCGGCATGGAGCTGCGCTATGCAGGTCCCCCGGTTCCGGTCTACTCCCGGATCGACAGTCAGCTTCTGACCCGTGCCATCCACAATCTCCTGTCCAATTCCCTGAAATACGCCCCGGCTGGCAGCAAGCTCCGTCTGGAGCTGAAGGTTCGGGGCAAAAACTACACGATCCTCTACGCCGACCAGAGCGACGCCGCGCTCCCCCTGCCCGATCCCCTCTCCCGCAATCTCTGGGAGCTGGGTCTCGGCGGCGGCAGCGAGGGACTCGGCATGGGACTGCGTCTGGTGGATCAGGCGGTTAAAGCCCACGGCGGCATTCTGACCATGACCGTCCCCGAAGGCGGCGGTCTGCTGGCCGCCATGCACATGCCCATCCTCCAGAAGCCAGTCATGCGCAGTCCCCGGCTCCAGCTGAGCTATACCGGCGAACTGGATCCGCTCCTCGTGGAACTCAGCGATGTCCTCCCGGCAGATTTCTACCAAAAGTAAGCCTATCCGCACGCCCCGCCTCCGCGGGGCGTGTTTTCATTCCGAGTACGTGTCTGGGACTTGGCTCAGCAACAGAGAATCATACCCAAACTCCCCTTCCAGCGATTCGGAGAGGCGCACAAGTCATTGGGGCAGGTATATATCCAAGCCCAGATTCCTTGACGAACAGCTTATAGATATTCCTTCAAATACTGGCCCGTGTAGCTGCCCTCCACGGCTGCAACCTCCTCCGGGGTGCCGGAGGCCACCACATAGCCGCCGCCGTCGCCCCCCTCGGGGCCCAGATCGATGATGTGGTCGGCGGTCTTGATGACGTCGAGGTTATGCTCGATGACCAGCACCGTGTTCCCCGCATCCACCAGCTGCTGCAGCACATCGATGAGCTTGTGGACATCCGCGGCGTGCAGGCCCGTGGTGGGCTCATCGAGGATATAGACGGTGCGTCCCGTGGCAGTCCGCGCCAGCTCCGTGGCCAGCTTGACCCGCTGGGCCTCGCCGCCGGAGAGGGTGGTGCTGGACTGGCCCAGCTTCACATAGCCAAGGCCCACCTCCACCATGGTCTGGGCCTTTCTGCGGATCTTCGGCAGATTCCCGAAGAACTCCACCGCCTCCTCGGCGGTCATGTCCAGCACCTGCGCGATGTCCTTGCCCTTGTACTTGACCTCCAGCGTCTCCCGGTTATACCGCTTGCCCTTGCAGACCTCGCAGGGCACATACACGTCCGCAAGGAAATGCATCTCGATCTTCACCAGTCCGTCGCCGGAGCAGGCCTCGCAGCGGCCGCCCTTGACGTTGAAGCTGAAGCGGCCCGGGCCGTAGCCCCGCATTTTCGCATCATTGGTAGACGCAAAGAGATCGCGGATGTCGTTGAACAGCCCCGTGTAGGTGGCAGGGTTCGATCTGGGCGTCCGGCCGATGGGGCTCTGGTCAATGTCGATGACCTTATCGAGGTGCTCGATGCCCTCCACGCAGCGGCACTTGCCGGGCCGGGTGCGGGCGTGGTTCAGCCTGCCCAGCAGCGTCCGATTCAGCACCTGATTGACTAGGCTCGACTTTCCGGAGCCGGAAACGCCGGTGACGCAGGTTAGGGTTCCCAGCGGGATCTCCACGTCGATGTTTTTCAGATTATTCTCCTCGGCCCCCCGGACGGCAAGGACCTTGCCGCTGCCGCTTCTGCGGCTGGCGGGGACGGGGATCTTCTTCGCCCCGGACAGATACTGTCCCGTGACGGATTTTTCGCAATTCAAAATATCCTCCAGCGTGCCCGCGGCCACGATCTCGCCGCCGTGGCTTCCCGCGCCGGGGCCCACATCCACGATGTAGTCGGCGGCACGCATGGTATCCTCGTCGTGCTCCACCACGATCAGGGTGTTGCCCAAGTCGCGCAGGCTCTTCAATGTCTGCAGCAGCTTGTCATTGTCCCGCTGGTGCAGGCCGATGCTGGGCTCATCCAGTATATACAGCACGCCCATCAGACTCGAGCCGATCTGGGTGGCCAGCCGGATGCGCTGGCTCTCGCCGCCGGAGAGGGTGCCGCTGGAGCGGGAGAGGGTCAGATACTGCAGACCCACATCCGTCAGAAACTGCAGCCGGGAGCGGATCTCCCGCAGGATCTGCTCCGCCACAGATGCCATATTGCCCTCCAAATGGAGGTTATCGACAAAACGCAACGCATCCTTCACACTCATGCGGCAGAAATCCATGATGCCGATGCCGCCCACGGTGACGGCCCTCGCCACGGCGCTCAGTCGGTCTCCGTGGCACTCGGGGCAGGGCGCCGTGGACATGCATTCCTCCAGTTCCTTCCGGGCGGAGTCGGACTGGGTCTCCTTGTACCGCCGGGCGATGTTGTTCATGATGCCCTCAAAGGGCTGCTCCAGCACGCCGAAGCCGCTGCCCCGGTTGTAGCTCATCCGCAGCTTCTCGCCCTTGGTGCCGTAGAGGATCACATCCAGCGCTTCCTTGCTCAGATCTTTCACGGGCACCGTCAGATCGAAGTGATACTTCTGAGCCAGCGCCTCAAAATACATCCGGAAGACGCTGTCCGTCCGGGCGCTCTGCCAGCCGGACACCTGAATGGCGCCCTCGAAAATGGACTTGCTCTTGTCGGGGATCACCAGATCCGGGTCGGCAACCAGCTGGAAGCCCAGACCCGTACAGTGGGGGCATGCGCCGGCGGGATTGTTAAAGGAAAACATCCGCGGCTCCAGCTCGGGCATGGAGATGCCGCAGTCGTCGCAGGCATAATTCTGGGAGAAGGTCAGCTCCTCCTCAGTTTTCGGAAGCTGAATGGTCACAAGGCCGCCGGAATGGCTGCAGGCCGTCTCGATGGAGTCGGTCAGTCTGCGCCGCTGGCCTTCCTTCAGCACAAGACGGTCCACCACCAGCTCGATGGTGTGCTTTTTATTCTTTTCCAGCTTGATCTCTTCGGTCAGATCGTAGAGGATGCCGTCCGCCCGGACTCTCGCAAAGCCCTGCTTCCTCGCGTCCTCGAAGACCTTCTGATGCTCGCCCTTCTTGGCCCGGACGATGGGACTGAGCACCACAAACCGGGTGCCCTCCCCCAGCGCCTCCACCCGATCCACGATCTGGTCGATGGTCTGGCGCTTGATCTCCTTGCCGCACTTGGGACAGTGGGGCACGCCCACTCTCGCCCACAGCAGACGCAGATAGTCATAAATTTCCGTCACCGTTCCCACGGTGGAGCGGGGGTTCTTGGAGGTGGTCTTCTGGTCGATGGAAATGGCGGGAGAGAGGCCATCGATGGAGTCCACATCGGGCTTGTCCATCTGCCCGAGGAACATCCGGGCGTAGCTCGACAGACTCTCCACATACCGCCGCTGACCCTCGGCATAAATGGTATCAAAGGCAAGGCTACTCTTGCCGGAGCCGGACAAACCGGTGAAAACCACCAGCTTGTCTCTGGGGATCGTCAGGTCGATGTTCTTCAGATTGTTCTCCCGCGCGCCCTTGACGCGAATGGTGTCGTTCATGTGCTTCACCTCGATTTTCAGATTCTTTCGTACTCTATATTATACCACCACATGACAATCTACGCAACCATTATTTTCAAACAAATATTCTAAAATTAGAAATGTAGGGAACGGCCTATGTGCCGTTCCCCGATTTTGAACCATACGCAAAGGGGAACGACACGCAGGTCGTTCCCTACGGGATTGAATCCAAAAGCCAGATATGGTATGCTATTGTCAGGTGATCGATATGGAACTAAAAGAACGAAAACCCAATCGTTTAGGCTATTACGACTACGGCCAGGAGGGCAGCTATTTTGTCACTCTTTGCACCCGCAGCCGATTGCCTCTGTTTGAGATGGAACCCATCGTAGGGAACGGCCTGCGTGCCGTTCCCAGACCTCCACAAAATCTAATCATCCGAAAATGGATTCGGGAAACCCAAAACAAATTTCCCAATATCGCAATTGATAAGTATGTCATTATGTCAGATCATCTGCACATGGTCGTTACGATCCGGGAACGGCACGCAGGCCGTTCCCTGCCAGAGGTGATGCAGTTTTTCAAAACCATGACTACGAACGACTATATCCGTGGAGTCAAAGCAGGTGTGTTGGTCCCCTTTGACAAAAAGCTCTGGCAAAAGTCCTATTATGACCATGTCATCCGCAACCAGCAAGATTATGACGAAACCTGGCAGTACATTGAAAACAACCCCACTAAATGGATGCTGGTCCATCGAAAAGAAATGTAGGGAACGGCCTGTGTGCCGTTCCTTTTTCACATATTCGCAAACCAAGGAACGACACGCAGGTCGTTCCCTACATTAATTATTTCAAAACCTCTTGCATTTCCCATGATTTATGCTATATTTATAATGAAATATTATGTGCCTAAGGATAATACTGTTATGAAAGAACTCAACAACTGGCTCATCGTGGGCCTTGGAAATCCCGGCCGGGAGTATGAGAAAACCCGCCACAATGCAGGCTTCCGGGCCATTGACCGGATCGCCGAGAAGCTGAACGTCAAGATCGACAAGCTGAAATTTCAGGGTCTGTACGCGCAGGTGAATCTGGACGGCGGCAAGCTCTTCCTCCTGAAGCCCCAGACCTATATGAACCTCTCCGGCAGAAGCGTTCTCCAGCTTTCCGCCTTTTTCAAGGTGCCCCCCGCCCGGATCATCGTCCTGTTCGATGACATCTCTCTGGAGCCCGGCCGTCTGCGCCTGCGCAAGGACGGTTCCGCCGGCGGCCACAACGGCATCAAGTCCATCATTCAGGAATTGGGATCTCAGGACTTCCCCCGGGTGAAGATCGGCGTGGGCGCCAAGCCCCATCCCGACTTCGATCTGGCCGACTGGGTGCTCTCCACGTTCTCTGCGCAGGAGGAAAAGGCCCTCGCCCCCGCCATCGACCGGGCCGCCGACGCAGCCCTGTGCATCATCGAGCGGGGCATCGCCGAAGCCAGCAACCGCTACAGCGGCAAGGCCTAACCAAATACCGTCATAAAATCACGGAAAGGGGAAATTTTCCCCTTTCCGCATTGCCACATTGTCTGAAAAATTAGGAATGAGGAATTAGGAGTTAGGAATTTGCCTTAACTCCTAATTCCTAACTCCTAACCCCTAACTGAGGTAGACCATGGATAAACTCTTGACCTTCTTAAAAAGCATCCCCGAATATCAGCTTCTTCTGAAGTCCATCGGGCGAAATGAGCCCGCTGCCGTCACCGGCCTCGGCCAGATCAACCGCAGCCACCTGATCGCAGGTCTGTGCCACGAATTCGACCGGCCCGTCGTCGTCATCTGTCAGGACGACATGACCGCGCGCCGCACGGCGCAGGAGCTGGCGGCTTTCCTCGGCCAGACGCCCCCCGTCCTCCCCAGCCGGGAGCTGACCCTCTACGACACCGCCGTGGTCTCCCGGGCATGGGAGCAGAAGCGCCTGAACCAGCTCCATGCCTTGGCGTCCGGCCAGACCAAGCTGCAGATCTTCACTTGGGAATCCCTCTCCCAGCGCACGATCCCCGCATCCGTCCTGAAGCAGGCCGCCTTCACCCTTGAAGTCGGACTGGAGTACCCCCTCGAGGTGCTCCTCGAAAAGCTGACCCACGCGGGCTATACCCGCTGCGGCATGGTGGAGGGCCCCGGCCAGTTCGCCGTCCGCGGCG
Organism: Oscillospiraceae bacterium; assembly: GCA_017507425.1. Classification (GTDB taxonomy): domain Bacteria; phylum Bacillota; class Clostridia; order Oscillospirales; family Oscillospiraceae; genus Faecousia. Next base: position 14,966 of record JAFWAZ010000097.1, read on the forward strand.
GCATCGTGGATATCTACTCCCCTGCCGCCGACCGGCCCATCCGCGCCGAATTTTTCGGCGACGAGCTGGACACCATGGGCTACTTCGACCCGGACACCCAGCGCCGCACCGAAAACACCGATGACCTGGTGATCCTCCCCGTGGGCGAAACCCAGCCCCGGCTCCACCCCGAGGGCATCGACGGCCTCTGCGCCGACCTGCGCAGGCTCATCTCCCGCCAGAAGCGCCGGAAGAACCTCAACGAAAAACTCCTGAAAACCCTGGAAGCCGACCTTGAAAAATACGAAAACGGCATGAGCCATCCGGCATCCGACCGGTATATGGCCCTGATTTATCCCGAATTCGCCACCGCCATGGACTATGTCCCGGAGGACGCCATCGTGGTGCTCTGCGACCAGAGCAATCTCCACCGGACCGCCCGCACCCGGGTGGAGGAGGTGGGCATGGGCCTCGACTCCATGCTCCAGTCCGGTCTGATCGCCGGCGAGCTCTGCGACTATGTGTGCCAGTGGGAGGATTTCTGCGCCAATCTCCGGGGCCGCACGGCGGTCTATGTGGACACCTTCGGCGGCACCAGCTACCCCGAGGACTGCCCCCCGAAGCAGCTTCTGCCCATGACTGCCAAGCAGCTTCCCGGCTACGGCGGCAACATGGATACCGCCGCTTCCGACCTTGCCCACTACCAGCGCCACGACTTCGCCACGCTGGTGCTCTGCGGCACGAGAATGCGCGCCGAGATGCTGCAGGAGATGCTCCGCAGCAAGAATCTCTCCGCCTTCCTCTGCATCCCCCTGACCGCCATGCCCAAGCCCGGCCAGATCCTGCTGGCCGAGGGCACCCTGCCCTTCGGCATGGAGTACCCCGACGCCAAGCTGGCCGTCCTTACCGAGGGCCAGCTCCTCAGCCGGGGCGAGCTGAAGCGCAAGCCCAAAAAGGCCGGCGCCACCAACCGCCAGAAGCTGAACTCCTTCACGGATCTGGTTCCCGGCGATCTGGTCGTCCACGACCACCACGGCATCGGCCGGTTCGTGGCCATGGAGCAGATGAAGATCGACGGCGCCGTCAAGGACTATATCAAGATCGCATACGCAGGCACCGATGTCCTCTTCGTCCCCGCCACCCAGCTGGATCTAGTCTCCAAGTATATCGGCAACGGCGGCGAGGATGCCAATGTCAAGCTCCACAAGATGGGCACCGAAACCTGGCAGAAGACCAAGGCCAAGGCCCGAAAGGCCGCCAAGGACATGGCCGCCCAGCTGATCCAGCTCTACGCCGCCCGAAAGCGGCAGGAGGGCTACGCCTTCGCCGCCGACACCCCATGGCAGGCGGAATTCGAGGACAATTTCCCCTACGCGGAAACCGACGATCAGCTCCGCTGCATCGCCGACATCAAAAACGACATGGAGTCCCCCATCCCCATGGATCGGCTTCTCTGCGGCGACGTGGGCTTCGGCAAAACCGAGGTGGCCCTGCGGGCCGTCATGAAGGCCATCATGGACAACAAGCAGGTGGCGATCCTCGTGCCCACCACCGTCCTCGCCCAGCAGCACTATCAGACCGCCGTGTCCCGGTTCCGGGGGTTCCCTGTGAACATCGACGTGCTCAGCCGCTTCCGCACCCCGGGCCAGCAGAAGACCACCCTGCACCGTCTCCGCTCCGGCGCCGTGGATCTGATCATCGGCACCCACAAGCTGCTGCAGAAGACCGTGGAGTTCAAGGATCTGGGTCTGCTGATCGTGGACGAGGAGCAGCGCTTCGGCGTCAGCCACAAGGAGCGGCTCAAGGAGATCTCCAAGGGCGTGGACGTGCTGACCCTCTCCGCCACTCCCATCCCCCGCACCCTGAACATGGCCCTCTCCGGCATCCGGGATATGTCCACCATCGAGGAGCCCCCCGCCGACCGCTACCCGGTGCAGACCTTCGTGATGGAGCACAACAACGCCATCATCGACGACGCCATCCGCCGCGAAGTCGAGCGAGGCGGTCAGGTCTACTACCTGCACAACCGCGTCGAAACCATCGACCAGTGTGCCTCCGCCCTCGTGCGCCGGATCCCCGGCCTGCAGGTTGCCGTGGCCCACGGAAAGATGGGCGAGGAAGCCCTCGGCGAGGTCATGACCGCCATGGCCCAGGGCGACATCCAGTGTCTGGTCTGCACCACCATCATCGAGACGGGCCTTGACATTCCCAACGCCAACACCCTCATCATCGAAAACGCCGACCGGTTCGGCCTGTCCCAGCTCCACCAGCTTCGCGGCCGCGTGGGCCGGTCCACCCGCCACGCCTACGCCTACTTCACCTACAAGCCCGACAAATCCCTCTCGGAGGTGGCCGAAAAGCGTCTTGCCGCCATCCGGGATTTTGCCGAGTTCGGCTCCGGCTTCAAAATCGCCATGCGCGATCTGGAGATCCGCGGCGCGGGCAATCTGCTGGGCGCGGAGCAGTCCGGCCACATGATGAGCGTGGGCTACGACATGTACCTGAAGCTTCTGGACGAGGCCGTCCTCGAGGAAAAGGGCGAAGCCCCCAAGGCACCCGAGTGTACCGCCGATCTGAATGTTACCGCCAACATCGCCAAAGACTATGTGGAGCGGGGCGAGGAGCGCATGGACCTCTACCGCCGCATGGCGGCCATCCGCTCCGACGAGGACGCCGATGACCTCCTCGACGAGATCGTGGACCGCTACGGCGAGCCTCCCCGGGGCGTTCTCAATCTGGTGGACATCGCCCTCCTGCGGGCCAAGGCCAAGGAGTGCGCCATCACCGACATCCGCCAGAAGCAGGGAGAAATCTGGTTCACGCTGGCCCAGCTCAATTTCGATGCCGTGAGCAAGATCTGCTCCGATGCCGATTATCAGAAGCGGGTCCAGTTCGTGGCGTCGGCTAAGGTGCCCACCCTGCGCCTGAAGCTCAGCCCCAAGGTGGACTCCCTGAAGCAGAGCAAGGTCTTCGTCGAGAAGTACCGCGCCCTTTGCACCGGCTAAGAATCGGTTTTTCCCGGAAAAATGATTGCATTTTCCATATTTTGTGATACCATAGAGAATAGACTTGCAAGAATTGGATGAGGTAACATTCCATGAAAGATAACAAAAATCCGGAACGCCGCCAGTTTATCGGCGGCACCGCCATGGCCGTGGCGCTCTTCCTGCTGATCGTTGCAACCGTGGCCAGCGTCTGGTGGTTCTACGCCTACACCGAGGATGACGGGTGCATCTATCCCAATGTCTATGTCTTCGGCGAGAACCTCGGCGGCCTGACCCCCGAGGAAGCCGCAGCCAAGCTCCACGAGCTCACCGACGGCACCTATACCCAGCAGAATATGACCGTGAATCTGCCTGACAGCGTTTTGATGCTGGCTCCCGCCCAGAGCGGAGCCTCCCTCGATGTGGATGCACTGGTTCAGCTGGCCTACAGCTACGGCCGGGAGGGCAACCGCTGGGAGAACACGCAGGCCCGCAAGGCCGCCATGCTGGTCAGCCATGAGCTTGACCCCCGCAGCTGCCTGACCCTGAACGAGGCATCCATCCGGCAGGCCCTTGAGCAGGCCGCCTCCCTCGCAGCCAGTTCCCTGACCCAGCCCACCTCCTTCCTCACCGGCGAGACCCCCGATCTGAACCTGACCTACGAGAAGGCCATGGAGCAGACGGATGTGGTGCATATGACCCTGACCGTGGTGATGGGTACCCCCGACCGAAGCCTGAACTGCGACGGCCTGATGGAGAAGCTTCTGGCTGCCTACTGCGCCAATGACTTCACCCCCATCGACTTTGCCTACGATGTGGTGGATCCCGAGGCGCCCGATCTGGATGCGCTCCTCGCCCAGTACACCGTGGCCCCCGTGGATGCCGTTCTGAACACCGCGGACTACACCGTCACCCCCGAGGTTCTCGGCTACAGCTTTGATCTGGAAGCCCTGAAGGAGCTGGCAGCCTCCGCCGGCGAGGGCGAGAGCATCACCGTCCCCTTCCACTATACCCCCGCCGCCCAGACCAAGGCCGCCATCGAAGCCACCCTGTTTCAGGACGTGCTCGGCTCCGTGTCCACCAATCACACCAACGATTCCAACCGCAACACCAACCTGAAGCTGGCCTGCAAGGCCCTCAACGGCACCCTCGTCCGTCCCGGCGAGACCTTCTCCTACAACGCCACCCTCGGCGAGCGCACCACCGCAAAGGGCTACAAGCCCGCGGGCGCCTATTCCGGCGGCAAGAACGTGGAGACGGTGGGCGGCGGCATCTGTCAGGTGTCCTCCACCCTCTACTACGCCTGCCTGAAGGCCGATCTGGAGATCGTCGAGCGCACCGCCCACGGCTTCACCGTCAGCTATATGCCCTACGGCATGGATGCCACCGTCAGCTGGGGCACGCTGGACTATAAGTTCAAGAACAACACCGACTATCCCATCCGCATCGAGGCATGGGTATCCGACGGACAGGTTCACGTGAAGCTCATCGGCACCGACACCAAGGATTACTACGTCAAGATGGTCTATGAGACCACCGACGGCCCCCACGAGGGCAAGGTCGTCTATCAGGACTTCCCCATCAACAATGAAGAGGGCTATAAGGACGGCGACGTGGTGCAGACCGCCTACACCGGACGCACCGTCAAGACCTACCGGATCAAGTACAGCAAGGAGACCGACGAAAAGCTCTCCTCCGAGTACGAAGCCACCTCCCGCTACAAGTCCCGTGACAAGATCATCGCCCGTGTCCCCCAGCCCACCGAGCCCGCCACAGAACCTACTGACGGCAATTAAACGCACAAAAGCCTGCTGCAACCGCAGCAGGCCTTTCAGACTGTCGAAAAACCTGTTTGTAGGGGCCGGCGTCCTCGACGGCCCGTTTGAAAATGTTGCGAATTCGCCGGAAGTGGAGAGAAAACACAGTGTTATACTGCCGGGGCGTCGGGGACGCCGCCCCCTACGATTTGAA
>JAFWAZ010000098.1 GCA_017507425.1 Oscillospiraceae bacterium
AACACGCCGGCCTTGACGTCCTCGAACTTGGAGGTCAAGGTATCGCCGCAGCGGGTGCACTTGCCGTTGACGTACTCATGGCCCAGAGCGGGGATCTCGCGGGTCTCGGTCTCGCCGCAGGCGCAGGAACGGGTCTCGACGCCCTTCTCGGTGCAGGTGGGCTCGGTGGTGACCGTCCAGTCGGACCACTCGTGCTCGTGGGGCTGCTCACCGGCCTTCACGCCGGTCAGACGGATCTCAGCGGCACAGGCGAAGACGTAAGCATTGTCGGTCAGGGCATCCAGAGCCACCAGACGGACATACTTGACATTTTGAGCATCAAACTCCACGACCTTCCAGTTCCGGTTGCCCTCCCAGCTGCCGGTGGCAACGGAGGTGAAGCTCACGCCGTCATCGGAAACCTGAATGTCGTACCGGGTGATAATGCCGTTGGTGTTGCCGGTGATACGGGGCTTGTAACGCAGACCGTCAACCTCGTAACCCTCGCTCAGCTCGAACTGGATCCAGTGGTTGTCACGGCTGGTGCCGTACCAGTCGGTGTGCCAGATGGTGTTCAGGTTGTCATCCATGGCCAGATTGGCGGGGCCCTCGTTGGCGCCGCCGTCGGTCTCGTAGTCGCCGCAGGAGACGGTCAGGACGCTCAGAGGGATGATTCCGTCGTTATAGTCCAAGACCGGTGCAGTTTCCTGCGGGACAAGGATCTCGCCGCAGACAGAGCACTTGACGCCGTCGGTGGTGCCGGTCTCATCAAAGGTAGCGGGAACGCCGGGGATGGTCTCTTCGGTATGGGCAGTCTTGGGAATCTCACGCTTCTGCTTCCAGCCGCACTCCGTGCATGCACGCTCCTCCATGCCGGGCTCGGAGCAGGTGGGCTCCTTCGTGACAGTCCACTCGTCGCCGAAGACATGCTCGTGGGCCTCGCCCTCCACATGGCCGCAGATGTCACAGACATTGTCGCCGTCGGCATCCACATGGCTGCCGGGCTCATCGGGATTCTCGCGGTTGGTGTAGCCCCACTCGGTACAGTTGCAGTAACCCGGACGCACAACGCCGTGATCGGGATCCAGAACGGGGGATGCATCGGGCTCGATGCCCTCCAGATCCAGCGCCTGATACCAGACCTGATTGACACTGTTCAGCTCAGCTGCGATCTCGCCGGAGGCAAACTGCTCCGCAGTGGCCTCAGTGGCACCGCTGACGGAATTCTGGGCAGAACCCTTCAAGAAGTAGATACCGGCTACGCTACCCTTGCTCAGCTTACCGACCACAGCACCGGCATGGGAGGTGCCGCTGACTGCGCCGGTGTTGTAGCTGTTGCTGAGCTCCACAGTCCCAGGGGTCTTCTGGAAGCCGGAGACACCTGCGATACCGCCAACCCAGCCACGGCCGGTGACAGTACCGGTGTTGTAGCAGCTGGTGATGGTGCTCTTATCCAGATTGCTGCCATCGATGCCGCCGACCACGCCGCCGACAGCCTCGGATTTGGCCGCGCCGGTCACGGCGCCGGTGTTGAAGCTTTGGGCAATGACAGCGCCGTAGCAGCCGCCGGCCACGCCGCCGATGTAATCGGAAGCGCCGGTGACCGTGCCGCTGTTGCCGCAGCCACGGATCTCGCCGCCCTGATGGTTGCCGACCACGCCGCCCACATGGGCTTCGGAAGCAGCAACATCTGCCGCGTTCAGGCAGTCAGTCACATCGCCGCTGTTCAGTCCGACGATGCCGCCGACGGAGTTGGTACCCGAGACAGCGCCGCTGTTGGCACAGGAGGCAGCTACGCCGCTGTTCTCAGCGGCAATGCCACCGGCAGTGGCACCGGTGACGGCACCGGTGTTCACACAGTTCTCGACCGTGCCCATGTTGCGGCAGACGATGCCGCCGGTGGCGCCGATACCGGTGACGGTACCGGACTGGGTGCAGCCGATGACGGTACCGTAGTTATGGCTGGCAATGCCGCCGATCTCGGTGGAGCCGCTGATGCAGGAATCAGCCAGCGTCAGATTCTTGACGGTGCCGTTGCCGTCAACCGTGCCGAACAGGCCGGCATTTCTGCCGTCAAAGTTTACGTTGTCGTAGTACAGACCGTAAACAGTGTAGCCTGCGCCGTCGAAGGTGCCGGAGTAGCGGACATACTCTCTGCCGCTGGTGTACAGACCGATGGGGATCCAAGCCAGCTTATCGTCGGCATCCATATCGGCGTTGACGGTGATGTCATTGGTCAGAACGGCGTCACAAACTTCGCCGTTGTCTCCGTTGTACTCATTGCCACCGGCGTTGACCAGAGCCGCAAACCAGTACAGCTGGCCTGCATTGCTGATGCGGTAAATGCCGCCCTCGATGGGTGCAGCTTCAAAGTGGCCCGCCGCAGAGCAGATACCGTTACGGTACTTGCCGGAGCAGCCGTCTTCCGCACAGGGGATATCCGTGGAGAAAGCCGGCATGCTGACGAAGGGCAGCAGCATGGCCAAAACAAGCAGAATCGCTAAGGCTCTGCCCATATTTTGGTATTTCTTCATTTGATTTCCTCCATTATGTGTCGCTGATTACTTCCGGATATGCCGGGAAATCAGCCAGCTCTGGTAATCACGATCCGGTCGATCTGGGGACCCTTGAACTCGCCGCCGCTGAATTTCAGCAGTCCGTCGCCGCCTTCGAGGATCTTGATGGTAAAGGTCACCTCATGGGTCGCACCTGCGCTGTCACCGGCACCGGCAGTGGAAGTGCCGCTTTCGACCTTGCCGTCGTCGTCGTACCACTCGATGCTGTTGCGGGGATCGCCGCTTCTGTAGTACATGGTGCAGCTGTACTCCCCCGCCTCTGCGGTATAGTACAGGTAAACTTCATCCAGACTGTTCAGGCAGTTGAGGAACTTGCCGCCGCTGGCCCAGTCCTTTTCGGTGATCTGCAGAGGCCATCCGTTGTCGTCGGCGGGATTGTTGTGCAGCTCCAGCAGATCCATCTCCAGCGTCACCGTCTCGCCGTCGGCGGGGAATCCGAAGCGGTCGTCCGGGGTGTACTGCGTGCGGGGAGTCTCGCTGCCGCCGTCACCGTGTGTCTCGGCATCAAGAATGGTGATCCGCGCAGCGGCATTGAAGCCCAGAATCAGATCCGCCATATCGGAGGACAGCTCCACGGTAAAGTACTGGTCGCCGGTGGTATTGGTGTTGCGCTTGGTGCGGACCAGAGCGGTCTTCTCCGTCTCACCCTCTGCAAAAGTGATCTCCTGAATCAGCTCAGTGTCATAGTCGCCCTGAACGGCAGTACCGGGATTGGGAGAAACCAGAACGGTGGCCGCACCGGCGGAGCCGCCGACGCGGACAAGCTTGATCTCCATGGTCTGATCCTCGTTCATGGTGTACTTGGCGTTCTCGATGCCGATCATGCCGACGCCGCTGTTGTTGATGACATAAGCGCCGTCAATGCCGATGGTACCGGTGGCCTGCAGGGTCAGGGTGTGCTCGCCGTGAGGCAGATCGTCAGAGGTGTAAATGATCTGACCCAGAGATCGGGAGGCTGCCCAAGTATTGATGGAAGTGGTCTTGCCGTCGACGGTCACATTGGCGGTACTGTGGTTGGGATCGACGGTGCCCACCAGATAGATCTTGCTGCCGGTGAAGCTGACGGTAAAGCCTGCACCGGAATTGCACCATTTGCTGGTCTGCTCGATGGGGAACTGGGAACCGGATTCGTTGTTCCAGCTGCCGCTGAAGCTGAACCGGGAATCACGCTCGTCGATGACCTCCATGCCGTCGGGAGCGCCGGAGCCAAGGGCGAAGCCCTCGGATGCCTTGTAGATGCCGATTTCAGTCAGCATGGGAACGGAACCCTTGGCCGCGGTGTTGGACCCGGTGTGGGTATAGGCATCGGTGTTGGTGTTGACTGTGATCTTCACATACTGCGCCTTCACAGGAGCGGTACGAACCAGACGCTTGGCGCCGACGGTGGTGCCTTCCTTCATGGTGGTCCAGTTCTGACCGTCGCTGCTGTACTCGACCTTGAAGGACGTGATGCGCTGACCGAACTCGATGGACTCCTCGATGGAGACCACATCGAAGGTGGTGACCTTGCCCAGATCCACGATCACGGAACCGGTGGTGGTGTTGTCCTCCACGGTCCAGTAGGTCAGAGGATCGCCGTCCAGCAGATTGGCGGGAGAGTAGGCAACGTCCTTGCCGCGGACCTCGCTGGCGGTGATGATGCCATCCTTGGCCTTGTTGCTGGCAAAGGTGCCGGAGATGGCCTCGCCGAATTCCACAACGCGAGCAAGGATCTGCTCGTCCACAGTACCCATATTGTTGGGAGGAACATTCAGCAGCATGACAGAGTTGTAGCCAACGGAGTTGAAATAACGGTTGGCCAGATCCGCCATAGTAGCGGGGGTCTTCTTGCTGTTGCCCCAGAACCAGCCGGAGGTGATCTTGGAGTCAGCCTCGGGCACGGCCCACTGGTTGCCGTTGGACCAGCCCTTGGAATAGTGGGTGCCGCTGGGATGATTTCTGTCGAGGGTATTATTGGTCTTGTCAACAACGACCTTGGACCAGGTCTCCTCGTTGGACAGACCGGACTCGTTGCCGATCCAGTACACGGTACTGTATGCTTCAGCGCCGATGAGCATGGCATCGGCGGGATAACCCGCGGCCACGCCCTCGTACCTCTGGATGGTGGCAAACCATCTCTGGAAGTCGTAATCCTGTGCATTTGCGCCGCTGCCCTTGGCGCCGTCCATCCAGACCTCGACAAAGTGGCCGTCGTTGCCGTAGATGGGATTGCTGAGGATCTCCTCCAGCTGGGCATTGTAGTAGTCGTTGTAGTCCATGACGTCGGAGGCAGCATTTCCGCCGTTGCCGTCCGCGGTGTAATAGCCGTAGGCGGGATCATGGATGTCCCACGGGGACAGATACAGGCCCATATCCAAATCATACTTGGTACACGCAGCGGAGATCTCCGCCAGCACGTCGCCGCCCATGCCGTCATAGTCGTATTCGCCGTAGCTGGACTGGCTGGAATCATAGGTGGTGTAAGCGCTGTCCCAGATGCAGAAGCCGTCGTGATGCTTGGCGGTCACGATCAGGGTGCCGAAGCCGGCCTCCTTCAGAGACCTGACCAGCTTCTCTGCGTCAAAGTTCTCCTCCAGCTTGAAGATCTCATCGGGAGTCCTGGAGCCGTAATGCTCACCCCATTCGATCTCGTTGAAGGTGTTGGGGCCAAAATGGCAGAATGCAGAGAGGCCCTTCTTCTGGTACTGATATTGGTTCGCATCAGGTACCACTGCATCCTTTGCCGGTGCTGCCGTTCCATTGTCGGCCAAGTCATCCACGGATACGTAGTGATCCGCAGCGCCCGCCTTGGCAGAGAAGCCCGCGGCGATCAGTGAGCACATCAGTGCAAGAACCAGCACCAATGCGACACTTCTTTTTCTTGTGTTCATTCTTTTTCCTCCTTGCTTTTTTGCCCCATAACAGTGGCTACGGATATTATAACATAACCATGGCCGCCCTTTCTTCCCACAATAATTCACAAACTTATCCGTCCGTTTCGTGAATCTTCACAAATTCCCTGACATGACAAAACGCCTCCGGGATCATTCCCGGAGGCGTCAGACTGTAGAGAAATCCTCGCAGAGTTTGCCGCGTCAGCGGCAAATGAATTATAAATCATTTTCTGTCAGGGCGTGTACCTGACAGAAAATACTTCTCAGGCTGCAAGTGCGGAATTTGTCTGCCGCAGGCAGACAAATTATGCGCGCAGCAGACTGCAAAAAAATGGTGGAAAAGGCCGAAGGCCTTTTTCGACAAGCTCACGCCTCCGGGATCATTCCCGGAGGCGGTGCTCATATCATACGGATCAGTATTTTCTCCAAACCATCTTGTTGACCACGCCGGTGTAGGACTGGATGATCTTGACCACCTTGGTCGATACATTTTCCTCCACATAATCCGGAACAGGGATCCCGTGGTCTCCGTCCAGATTCATCTGCACCGCCGTATCCACCGCCTGCAGCAGGCCCTTTTCGTCGATGCCCGCCAGAACAAAGCAGGCCTTGTCCAGCGCCTCGGGACGCTCCGTTGAGGTACGGATGCATACAGCGGGGAAAGGCTTTCCAATGGAGGTGAAGAAGCTGGACTCCTCGGGCAGCGTGCCGGAATCGGATACCACCGCAAAAGCGTTCATCTGCAGGCAATTGTAGTCGTGGAAGCCCAGAGGCTCCTGACGGATGACCCGCCTGTCCAGCTGGAATCCGGAGGCCTCCAGCCGCTTTTTGGAGCGGGGATGGCAGGAATAGAGGATGGGCATATCGTACTTCCGTGCCACGGCGTTGACCGCCGTGAACAGAGAGAGGAAATTCTTCTCCGTGTCGATATTCTCCTCCCGGTGGGCGGAGAGCAGGATGTACTTTCCCTTTTCAAGACCCAGACGGCTGTGGACATCGCTGGCTTCGATTTCGGGAAGATTGCTGCGGAGCACCTCCGCCATGGGCGAACCGGTCACGTAGGTACGCTCCTTGGGCAGACCGCATTCCGCCAGATAGCGCCTTGCATGCTCGGAGTAGGCCATATTCACATCGGAGATGATGTCCACGATCCGGCGGTTCGTCTCCTCTGGCAGACACTCGTCCTTGCACCGGTTGCCGGCTTCCATGTGGAAGATGGGAATGTGCAGCCGCTTGGCGCCGATGACCGACAGGCAGGAATTTGTATCGCCCAGCACCAGCACCGCATCCGGACGGATCTGCACCATCAGCTGATAGGACTTTGCGATGATGTTGCCCATGGTCTCACCCAGATCGGCGCCCACGGCATTCAGATAGACCTCCGGATCCGCCAGCTTCAGATCCTTAAAAAAGACGCCGTTCAGATTGTAGTCGTAATTCTGCCCCGTGTGGGCCAGAATGGTGTCGAAATACTTCCTGCATTTGGTGATCACCGCAGACAGCCGGATGATCTCCGGCCGGGTGCCGACGATGATCAGAAGCTTCAGTTTTCCGTTATTCTGAAAGGATGCTTGGAATTCCATCACTGTACCACCTCAAAAAAAGTGTCGGGTCGGTTGGGGTCAAACTGCTCGTTGGCCCACATCAGGGTCACCAGATCCTCTGTCTGGCTGAGATTGATGATGTTGTGGGTGTACCCGGGCAGCATATGCACCGCCTCGATCTTCTCACCGGATACCTCGAAATTCAGCACCTCGTCGGAACCGATCTTCCGCATCTGGATCAGGCCATGGCCGGACACCACGATGAAAAACTCCCACTTGGTGTGGTGCCAGTGCTGGCCCTTGGTGATTCCGGGCTTGCTGATGTTCACGCTGAACTGGCCGCATTTCTCGGTTTTCAGCAGCTCCGTAAAGCTGCCCCGGGCATCGCAGTTCATCTTCAGGGGGAAAGAAACCTTGTCCACCGGGAGATAGCTCAGATAGGTGGAATACAGCTTCTTGGCAAAGGATCCGTCGGGGATCTCCGGCATCACCAGCGTCTTCGGCTGTGCCTTGAATTGCTCCAGCAGCTCCACGATTTCTCCAAGGGTGACCTTGTGGGAGCCCGGGGCGGCGCAGTACCTGCCGTGCTCTGTCAGAACCGTCTCGATCCCGTCAAACTCGCAGCGATGAGGCCTGCCCTGCAGGGCACAGAACATCTCCTGAACCAGATCGTCGATATACAGCAGCTCCAGCCGGACTGCGGGATCGCTGACGGTGATGGGCAGGTCGTTAGCCATGTTGTGGCAAAAGGTTGCCACGGCGGAATTGTAGTTGGGACGGCACCACTTGCCGAACAGATTGGGGAATCGGTAGACCAGCACCTTGGCGCCGGTTTCTTCGCCGTAGGCAAAGGCCAGCTCCTCCCCTGCCCGCTTGCTTCTGCCGTACTCGCCGTCGTAGCGTCCGATGCAGGTGGCCTGAATGGAGGAGGAAATCATCACAGGACAGGTATTACGGTGCTTTTTCAGGGTTTCCAGCAATTTGGAGGTGAACCCGTAATTACCCTGCATGAACTCCTCCTGACTTTTCGGACGGTTCACGCCCGCCAGATGGAACACAAAGTCTGCCTTTTCGCAGGCCTCCTCCAGCACCTCCGGTGCTGAGTCCACATCGTACCGGTAAATCTCCCCGATCTGAAGTCCGGAATGGGTCCGATCTCTGCCGTCCTTCACCGCCTGCAGTGCCTCGCACAGATTCCTGCCCACAAATCCGGCTGCGCCGGTGATCAGTATGTTCATTTCTTCTCCTTCCAGGCTGCCAACTCCTCCCGGATATAGTGCAGGGACAGCAGCTTCTGCTGCACCTGCTCCACGTTCAGAAGCTCCGTATTGTGGGAGTTGAACTCGGTCAGGACGTTGCGTTCCGTATCGCCGTCCTTGAAATACTTGTCATAATTCAGGCCCCGCTTGTCGCTGGGGACACGGTAGAACATTCCCAAATCCAGCGCATTGGCGCACTCCTCATTGGTCAGCAGCGTCTCGTACATCTTTTCTCCGTGGCGGATGCCGATGACCTTGATCTCGTGGCCGGGCGCAAAGAGTCCGGTGACCGCCTGCGCCAACACCTCGATGGTGCAGGCCGGAGCCTTTTGCACCAGAATGTCGCCGCTGACGCCGTGCTCAAAGGCAAACAGGACCAAATCCACCGCTTCATCCAGACTCATGATGAAGCGGGTCATGGCAGGCTCGGTGATGGTGATGGGATTTCCGGCCTTGATCTGGTCGATCCACAGGGGGATGACACTGCCTCGGCTGCACATGACGTTGCCGTAGCGGGTACAGCAGATTTTCGTCTTTTCGGGAGCCACCGTGCGGCTCTTGGCCACCACGACCTTCTCCATCATGGCCTTGGAGGTGCCCATGGCGTTGACGGGGTAGGCCGCCTTGTCCGTGGACAGGCAGACCACGTTTTTGACTCCCGCCTCGATGGCGGCCGTCAGCACATTGTCGGTGCCGATAATGTTGGTCTTCACGGCCTCCATGGGGAAAAACTCACAGGAGGGCACCTGCTTCAGCGCCGCCGCATGGAAAATGTAGTCCACGCCGTGCATGGCATTCTTCACCGAAGCCAGATCCCGAACATCGCCGATGTAAAATTTGATCTTCTCTGCCACATCAGGCATTTTCACCTGAAACTCATGGCGCATATCGTCCTGCTTCTTCTCATCCCGGGAGAAAATTCGGATTTCCCCGATATCCGTTGCCAGAAACCGGTTCAGCACCGCATTACCAAAGGATCCGGTACCGCCGGTAATGAGGAGGGTTTTGTTTGTAAATAGGCTCATTGCATGGTTCTCCTAATATTTCCCAGTCTATCAATGATCGTATAAAGAATCTTTTTCTCTTCACTCTGCATTCCAAACTTTACGTATAGAAACCCAAAAATACATAAATAGCTGCAGGAGCTAAGAATAAACGAAAGCAAAGGATTGTCTATCTGAGTTCCAATCTGAAATGTAATTACCGTTGCAACCAGCTGCGGAATAAGAATTCCATTATATGCTCTATAGTAAAGACGCATGATCTTGATTTTCAGTATCTTTGAATAATAAACACACATTATGCCTACCTGTCCTACAAGCGTACATAATGCAGTCGCAGCACAAGCGCCGATAATTCCCCAAATATCTATAAATATCACAGTCAGCACGATATTGGCAGCTGTTGTAAACACCAAAGCATAAGAACGCATCATCCGTTTATTCAACGCGTCCAAAACATTGATTAATACGCCGCTGGACATATTGATCATCATCGGAAGCATAATGATTATTGCTACGTACCAAGCCACGAAGTAGTCACTTCCATAGAACAGCTGTATAAATTGGCGTCCAGCTGCAATAAATCCGCACAGCACCGTCGTTCCAATCAGTGTTATCAAGCGGCTGGGTGCAGCCAGATGATCCATAAGGATATCCTCACTCACCTGCTGTGTGACATCCTTGATGATTTGCGGACCATACATCGTAATCGGAACCGTAGTCAATGAAGAAAAGGCACTGTAAAAGAATAAACCTATCGAATAATACGCCACATGCTCGGGTGTCAGCTCAATTCCAATAATAAACTGATCCACGCTCGAGTTTGCCTGGTTAACAAGGATCTGAATAAACATTGCTGCACACAGCGGAAGAGTCTCCCGGAATATCTCCCAGTCAAACATACGCATTGAGAAGGAAATATTGAACTTGTGTACACAAAAGAGTAACAGGCAGCACAACACCGCCAGACTGATCAGCATATCAACGATTGCGATTACAATTGCATATCGGTATCGTGAAACGATACCTACGAGCAGCAATGTTCTGCTGACCAGCTTCACTGTTGCAATAATCGGTCCAATACTGTACTCTTCGTACCCGAGGAGAATACCATTGAGTGTATTAGACAGAAACGATACCGTCAAATAACCAACCTGAAAGACCAGTATTTTCTGCACATACGCAACCTGCGAATCAGAAAGCTTCCGATAAATATTCCCAATCTGACTGTAAAATATGACGGAAGCCGCCAGTATCAGAAATGCAAGCAGAACACTGATCGTCCAGATTGTCGAAATATTCCGCTGTATCGTTTCCCTCTCTGCATTATTCGCTCTGCATCTGTTGATATTTCTTGTCATAGCCGTTCCGGTGCCAAATTCCAGAAGCACCAAATAACTGACAAAGGAGGTAACCATCTGATACAATCCGTACTCTGTATCACCCAGCATCTTTACGAAGAAAGACGACAGGAAGAAGCCGCAAACCATGTTCATTACGGTATTCAGATAAGATAGCGCCACACCCCGGCTTCGAGATTTCATTCTGATTCCCCTCTGCTGTATAATTAGGTTATTTCATCAGTGCTGCGATTTTTCTACGGATTCTTGCACCAAGGTTATTCCCACAATACTTCTCATGTAATTTATCAAACGGAATTCTATTCACATCCGACATAAATGCATCGCGTAATGCGGGTCTAGATACAGACTTCGTGATACTGGGGTTATTTGCGATTGCTGTCTCAAGAGAAACAGGCACAATTTCCGTGTTATCACTGCACAATTCCATTAACCGCTGGCCACCAGCGGAATGGATCAGTACCAACGATACCCCCTTATCGTCATTCCAGTCTTTGACCATACATTCCGCACCCCAAAGATCAGCAAGTGTGATATCCGATTGGCGATGAATCTGCTTAAACTGGCACTGATAGCAGGACGGGCGCAAATTCATATCCATAAGGAAGCTGCGCAAATACAAATCATCAGATACTTTTGCAGAGTACACAGAATCATCTGCAAAATCTATGTGTAATGAATAACACTTCCAACCTGTTTCTTTGCTGCGGAATGACACGTCTGTAATCTCCGCCTGTGCCTTCTCTTTTCGGAATCCAATATACCTTTCCCATACGGCGGGAGATGGAACACCATGGCATATAAAATCAACCGTGTACAGATTGTGATATTCCTTTCCTAAAAAAGTCAGTAATCCGCCAACCTGACAGGGTGTTCCGCAGAACAGGACGTTCTTCCCCGCATCCAGCAGCGTTTTCACATCCTGATACGCCGTTCCAATCCTGCTTTGCGCATATTTACTCCGTCGCATTTCTTCCAAAGCATTCACATCGGTACATACTTTGTGCATTACTGAAAAGTCCTCATCAAAGCCCGCACCCACAACTGCGCCACCCGTTTTCAAGACAGCCTCAGCGAAAGCCGAAAAAAGTCCACCCGAGGAACTTCTTACCCGAATATCTATATTTTTGTTCACACCGGCATATGCGGCAAGTACCTTTCCATCATCTTTCCACTCCCGGTTAACCGGACAAACGCTCCTGCATTTTCCGCATTCTATGCATTGTGTCTTATCAATAACAGGGCGCAAAAAGCCTTCTCTGTCCGTCACCATACAGATGCAGCCTTTGGGACAGACAGAAAAACACGCCGAGCATCCGGTGCAATCTTCGTGCACACAAATTTCATCAAACATTCTCTATCACCCTCTTCAAGAACTCCAACGACGATTGCTTCATGGCCTCATATGCACTTCGTTCAATAATCAATCTGTCACAGGTCAATTTCAGCAGGTCTTCCAGCGAAACATCATTGTGATCCACAAAATATCGATCCGTCGTCCCAAACAATTCCGTCAGCGACTTCATTCTGCATCCCATTTCGCTTGTTTTTTTTCCCGAAACTGCAAAGGGTCTCTCATAGATGTGCGAAAATACAGTTGCATGGAAGCTATCCGTAAGAACAAAGGACGCATGCTTAATGAGTGACAAAAAATCGTTCGGAGAAATATCATACAATGAATAATCCCCGAATCCGTCATCAACCTTTCGATATGCCGCATTTAGGTACGGTAGTGTGACCAACTTTAAGCCTCTGGCATCCGCATACTCTCTGGCTACTTTTCTCAGGTTCTCATTGTCCCCTAAGAAATAGCAGAACAAAAAAGCCTCTTGAATCAGCCGCTTTTCCGTGCAGATTCTGTCCCAATCTCCAGCAGACAGGAGCAACGTCGGATCCAGTACATAAGTAATCGTTTTCTCAGTAAGTTCCTGTAATGCAGGAATCGAGTCCTTTTCTCGGATAGAGATATATCGGGTGCACTCCAGTGCTGATTTCAATTTTTGCTGCTGCAATTTATCCAAAGTTATTTTACCTGTTGAAGCAGCATAGGAGGCCGTACACTTTTCGGGGGAGACAAATTCCAAAGCCATATACCGATTGATCCAACTAGGGTTCCATACCTGATCACTGCCGGTAACAAATCCATCATATACACCGTTTGCCCTGTCAATGGTGCTTGAATAATAGAGTTTTGAATGCGGAATCGACTGATTAAACCGATCTACAGCCGCGTTTCTTACTACGATTTCCTTAGCAATGCTGTTCTTGAGCATTCGTTGCTTCATGACGGAAAGGAATCTATGAAGCTTTGTATGATAATAGTACGTTATCAGCTCGGCATCAGCCCCCATACATTGGATGACTTCCCGCAATGCATAAGCCTGCAGGTTTGCTCCATAGTTCCGGTTTTGAAAATACATTGTACAAATTCCGATTTTTTTCATAGCTGTACTTCCATATCCAAGCTGAATATCACGCCTTGCTGCAAGGGCCGTCCTCATATATGCCTAAGTCGGTTTCTCCCTTTAACAGCAGTTTTACAAGTTTCAGCAGCCGCTCCGCAGCAACTTTGCCATTCCATATGTTCGTCATTGTTTCGTAAGCCCGTTGACCCAGCATGGCCGTTCTGTCGGGGGCATCCAACAATTGCTTTAATTTACAATACAGGTCGTTAAAGTCACCATCCCGATATATCAATCCGTTATCACCATGACTGATCAAATATGGGACAGAACCGATCGCGTCACTTGCAACTACCCCACAAGCAGAGTTCATGGCCTCATTCAAAACGGCTCCCCAACCTTCGTTTCTGTCCGAAGTGAACAGGAATACTTGTGATTGCTCCATATGCTCCCGAACTTGATTCGGCTTCATTGTTCCCAGCATTTTTACGCAATCCTCCAGACAATACTCTCGAATCATAGTTTTGATTTTGTTCTCAAGTATTCCGCTGCCAATCAAGTTCATTTCGAAAGAATAATGTTCTTCCTTTAACCTTTTGGCTACCATAATTGGGAGTTCAGGATGCTTCAGTTCTATCAGCCTTGCTACCCACAGAATGGAAGCGGGACGCTTCCTTTCTATCATTGCACTGACATTACAATAATTCTTTATCTCCGGAAAATACCCCCACTTATAGCACCGATCCCGAAACAAACCAAATTTTAAATAATCAGAAGCAGTGTATGCACTCGCACAAAGAAGATACACATTGGCATGTCTGGGATACATGATATGCCATTTTAGATAACGGTAAGGATATTTCCATAATTCCAGTCCTTTTTTTAACGGTCTTTCACTGTAGCGTATAACGATTTTACCGTCTCTGATTCTGTTCTTCACAAAATGATTCGGTGCCGACCCAATAATCACAACATCTGCCTGTTCAATGATCCTGCGACATTCCTTTTCTGCGAAGGCATTCGAATAACTTTTTATTACATATGCAGGAAGGTCAATATCTCTCCACCCCATACTGCTTCGCTCTTCTTCCATTTCCTGCGTTTGAATGAAAACAAAGTTCTCTTTCAACTGAATATACATTTCCTCGCAGAACGGCTTTTGATGGTGATTGAAATAGTTTGAGACAAAAACAATTCTCATAGGATCAACTCCATTTATTCACATCTGAATCCATCTGTTTTTTCATGATCCTCTACCGATGGTTATTGCTTCAAATAAGTCCAGATACTGCCGGAACCGATTCATCTGAGCGAAAGAAGCAGCCTTATTCAGGCAATGCTCTTTCGCATAGGGCTCAACTTCGCAAATGCGGATGATTTCCCTTTCCAGTGACTCCACATCATCGCAGTCCACCACTGCACCGCAGCTCGAATCAACGACCTCCGGACTGCCGCCGGTACGGAAGGTCAGCACCGGCGTGCCGCAGGCCAGCGATTCCATATTGACGGTGGGATAATTCTCTTCCCGTGTGGGGTTTACAAACAATTCTGCCGCAGAATAGATCTCCGCCAGCTCCCGCTGATTCTGAGTCCGGTGAATGGAAATGATACTCTCAGGCAATTCCCTGTCCACCTTTTCATCCGTCCCAACCAAAATGATCCGATACGCCTCCGGCAGCCGGCGGGCCAGCCTCAGAAATACATCCAGTCCCTTCCGCTCTCCCCAGCCAAAAGCAACGCCCAAAATAAGCTTCTTACCAACCAAGCCATATCGCTCGCGGAAATCGCTTGGGGTCGGTCTGAACACCTCCAGATCGATCCCGTTGTTGATCACTTTCACAGGATACTCCTTCAGAAAGGATTCCTTTACCAGATCCGCAAGCCACTTCGACGGCGTTACGATCGTTAAGTCCAGTCCGGAAAACAGCCGCTTCTTCTTTTCAAAGAGCTCCTCGCTCCGGTCGAAGAACCACGAAAACTCCCGGTGCTGAATACATTTCGCGCACTGGGACTTCCATTTGTCACATTTCATCATGGAAAAATGCGGACAATAGGCGGTAAATGCCCAGCAATCATGAAACGTCCAAACCAGCTTCGTCTTTTTTCTTTGAAAATAGGAGAACAATGATTCCAGATCGCAGTCGTGGCCGTGTATGTTATGAAGATGGACAAGATCAGGCTCGATTCGTTCCAACTCTCTGATGATCTTCTGGGTTGCTCGTTTCGAATTGAAGCCATAATTTCCGAGAATTTTGGATTTCAGTGCCTGCATCCTGACATATCGGTCATTGGAGCAGCGAATACCCAGCGGATAGCCGCTCGTTCTGCTGCTGTAGAGAATGAAATTTTCAATGCCGTGTGCGGACATCAGCTCACTGATACCGACGCAGATCTTTCCTGTACTGCCGACGCCGCAGGTCGCATTGATTTGAACAACTTTCATCAGATACGCTCCCAGAAGAAATGGTACGGAAATACATTCAAAGAACCACCGCCCGACGCATTCACGAAGAAATACACCAGGAAAAATATCACCATAACATTGCGTCCCAGCATTGCTACCCGGTTCCATCTTATACTTCTGCACACAATGATCCTCGGCAGCAGAAGGGGGATAAAGATCATGTAGTAGTAACCCATTCGCATTGCAGTTGCATGAAGCGGTGCAAACATCTGCAGTACGAATGTCAGCAACAGAAAGTTTCGCAGACCGATCGTCTCTTCATCCAGTTTCGTTTCATCCGGAACCAAAAAAGAAAACGCAACAAAAATTCCAAACAAGATCAACATGGTGTAGGCACCGGTATGCTCGATTTCGGTACCATAATCTGTAAATTGTTCCAAGATCAAAGTCAATGCACCAAATACCTGCTGGTTAAAAATAAAGCATACCGCCAAAACCGGTACCACAATCATCATCGACTTTTTTGTGATCCTTGCATGATACAGCGGATACATGAACGCCAGCATGAACGCACTCGTGTGAAACGAAAATGCAAGCAAGCACATCAGAATAAACGGAAGAAGCTTTCTCTGCCGTGTATATTGATAGGCAAAAAAACCAATTCCGACCGCCAACATTTGCCTGATTCCGCTGAACATCATAACAAACGTGGACATAATGCAAAATAACGAAATGGTAAGAGATGCATCTATGCACAGCCTTTCATAAGTCGGGTAAATCATCACACTAACAGCTATTGCCGCCAAAATCAAATAGACCTGCGGATCCCCTGTCAGAAGCGTGATTAGCTTGTTAAAATATGAAAAACCGATTTCCAGATTAACACTCGGCAGATCGCTCCATGCAATGCGGCCATAACTCATAAAAAAGTCTCTATAGTTGACTGTGTCATTTCCGACGCTCTCATGGCGAAGCGCCACCAACAGAGTCAGGAAGACAAAGAAAAACTTCAGAGCCGCATTATTTCGTTTTTGATAATCCAAACGCAATCCCTTGACTGCAAAATGCTGCATCATCATCGGAATCAGAAGCAACACATAAAATACACCCATATATGCCCCTCATCAGTACTGCATTCAAATGCTCGACAACGGTTTTATGAACCTTTTAGCTTAACATAGACCTTTTTGGCAAAGCTTCTCAAACCAGCTTTACCTACATAAATGTACTTTATAACCGCATTTCTACATTTATGAGACTTGATCTGCGCAAAGGCCCGGTCACCCTCTGCATTTCTGGTTTTCAGATATGCATTTCTTCCGAAAAGAAAGAAAAGCTTCTCTTCCTCGGGATAATGCTCGATCAGCCAGTCAAGGCTTCGATTCCAGTACATATCCTGCTCCGGATTGTGGTAGGAGTAGCCGATGGTTTTGGAAACCTGCGCTCCGTGGATCCGACCCTTTACCAGTGATTCCGGAACAAACTCCACGCGATACCCCGCTGCATACAGCCGGTACCACAGATCCACATCGTTGATGATACGCAGTTTTTCATCAAAACAGCCCACATCAGCAAAAGCATCCCTGTGAACCAGACAGGAACAGCCGTGAAACGTGTGAACCGTCGGCTCTGCGATCAGATAGCCGTTGTGGGGCATGGCTCGGAGCTTCTCTCCTCTGGCCAATGCCTGCTCTCGGCTGGTTTTTCGAATGATACTACCGGATTCGTCGATCAGATCCGATGCGGAAAAGAAAATATGCTTCGGAAGCTCCGTGGGTGCAATGCCCAAAGAATTCATGTGGGCCACCTGCTTTTCCAGCTTTTCCGGAACATACAGATCGTCATGGCTCAGCCAGGAAAACCACTCACCTGTCATATTGGCAATGCCCATGTTGATCGCAGAGGACGAGCCGCCGTTTTCCTTACGGAAATACCGGATCCTGTCACCGTAGGACAGGGCGATCCGCTCCGTGGCTCCGTCATCCGGAGAGCCGTCGTTGACAACGATGATCTCCACATTGGGATAGGTCTGTGCCAGAGCAGAATCGATGGCTTCGGACAAATAATTCGACGCATTATAGGCGGGGATCACAATGGATATTTTCGGTAAATACATATCTTTTCCCCTCCGGATCATTACAATCCATAGATCGCTTTCATGAAGTGATTGATTTCAGTAATCTCGTATTTTTGCGCAAGCAACATGTTATTCTTCCCCATTTTGCTCCTTATAGACGAAGACTTTATCACATGACCTATGGCATCCGCAAAACCGTCAGCATCTGTGGGGGAACATTTATATCCCGTAACGCCATCGGTGCTGTAGTCGTTGATCCCATGAACATTGGACGTAATCAGCGGCAAGCCGCAGGCCATGGCTTCAATGGCCGCAACGCCCAGTCCCTCCCGATGGGACGGGAAGCAGAAAACATCCGCCGCGCAATTCAGCTCCGGTATATCTGTCCGGTAGCCCAGCAGATGTACCTGCTGCGATACGCCCAACTCCTCCGCGAGCTTCAGCAACGGATCCCGCTGATCTCCTCTGCCTGCGACGGCATAATGCACATCGGGCTGATTCAGCTTTGCCAGCGCCCGAATGATGATCTGGTGATTTTTATTCTTGTTGAGCTCTCCCACAGAGATCATCAAAAATGCATCTTCCGGAACACCAATCTCCAGTCTCTTGGCGTTCCGGTCAATCTGAATATTTTCAAATTTAGAAAAATCAACGCCTACACCGGGCACATAGTGGACTTCTCCGGCATGAAATTTGCCCTTTGCCAGAGCGTAATCCTCCTGATTGATGGTGATCAGCTTGTCCGTAAAACGGGAACAGAGCTTTTCTACAGGATAATAGACCAGCCAGTTCAGCATCGGCGCACCTTTATAAAAGTGGAAGCCGTGGGCGGTGTAGAATACCTTCAGCCCGGTTCTCTTTCGAAGCTTCCGGCAAACCAGCCGGGTGATCACAGAAGCGTTTGGCGTATGACAGTGGACAATGTCATAATTGCCCATCTCGACAACCGTCTTCAATTGCCGATAGGCCCGCAGATTGTCCGGCGACAGCGGAGCGCGGGAAAAATCGATCCGATGGGATCGGCACCCAAGCTGCGCATACAGCGCATCCAGCGGCAGATCCCGGTCATTGCAGGCAATATCCACTTGATGACCCTCTGACACAAGCATTTCAATATGCGACTTAAAAAAGCTGTTCATGGTCAACGAAATCGTGGTTACATAAAGGATCTTCATTTCATTCTCCTTGCAGGGACGCCAATGTATGTGCCGCTGTCATGAATATCCCGAACGACCACCGCGCCGGCGCCTATGGTACAGCCGCCGCAGACAGTGATATTATTTCGGACCACGGCACCGATGCCCACATGGGTCAGCGCTCCGATCCGGACCGTGCCGCCCAATGCAGCGCCCGGAGACAGATGTACATAGTCCTCAAGGCGATTGTCATGCTCCACAATCACCCCGGTGTTGATGATACAGTGTTCCCCCACACGCGCACATGCGTTGATCACGGCCCCGGCCATCACCACTGTGCCCTTTCCAACGGACACATGAAGTCCGATCTGGGCAGAGGGATGGATCAAGGAAACCCAGTTCACATTGTACTTTTGCGCAATGTCCTTTCTGACAGCGTTATTACCGATGCCGAGAACAAAGTCCGTGGCACCGTCATTCCATTGCAAAAGACCGTCCGTGGTTCCGATAATGGGAAAACCCATGCACGTTTCTGTCGCACGGTCATCCGCAAAGGATATGTCTCTGTACCCGTTTTTTACGGCGTTGTCTGCGATCACCTTTCCGTGACCGCCGGCACCAACTATGATCAATCGGTTCATCCGCATTCCTGCTCCAATTCACTGCCCATAAATTCTTCCATCGTATCGGATGTTGCGGAGGAAATATCTGCGCGGCAGATCACCTTGACAACTGTACCCAAGATGATCTTCAAGTCCCCCAAAAACGTAATATGATCCACGTATTCCACGTCCCAACGGAATTTTTCTTCCCAGGAGATCGCATTGCGTCCGTTGATCTGGGCAAGTCCGGTCAGTCCCGGCCGGACTTCATGCCGGCGCCGCTGTTCCGCGCTGTATCGGGGCAGATATTTGACAAGCAGCGGCCTCGGGCCTACGATGGACATATCACCCTTGAGAATGTTGATCAGCTCCGGCAGTTCGTCCAGAGAGGTGCTGCGCAGGAATCTTCCGTACTTGGTCAGGCGTACCTCATCCGGCAGCGGATTGCCCGCCGCGTCGGTTTCACAGGTCATGGTGCGGAATTTGATGAGCCTGAAGATCTTTTCATCCTTACCCGGCCGAAGCTGGGTGAAGAAAGGATTGCCCTTCATCTTCACTGTCCCCAGCAGGGTCAGGAGCAGCAGCACCGGAGAAAGCACCGCCAATGCGGCCAGAGAGAGGGAAAAGTCGAATACACGCTTCCAAAACTTTGCGTACATGTCAATCCTCCCTTTTTGTTTCTGGAATTTGCGTTATTTACAGCCGAAGCAGTCTCTGACGATTCGGATGATCTGTTCCTGCTGCTGCCGGGTCATCTTGATGTCGCTGGGCAGGCAGAGGCCGCGTGCAAATAGATCCTTGCCAACATCGCCGGTGCCGTCAACGGAAACAAATGCATGCATCCGGTACACTGGCTGCATATGCATAGGCTTCCAGAAAGGCCGCCCCTCGGCATTGTATGCCGTCAGAGACTCCAGAATCTGCGTGGGGCAGGACTTGCCCGATTCGGGTATGTACCGAGCCCTGCTGTCATCGCGGTTCTGGGTGCACATGACATCCCGGTCGATCACCATGGCGGAGAGCCAGTAATTGGGCTCGGCGCCGGGCAGGATCGGATTCATCTGCACCGGCAGATCCCGGAATCCCTCCCGATAATGCTCGTAAATTGCTTTTTTCCGGGCAATGTGCTCCTCCAGATAGGGGTACTGTCCCCGGATGATACCGGCCACCACATTGCTGATGCGGTAATTATAGCCCACCTCTTCGTGCTGATACCAGAGCACCGGCTCCCTTGCCTGTGTGGACCACTTTCGGATCCGGTTTGCTACTGCCATATCATCGGTCAGCAGGCAGCCGCCCGCCGAGCCGGTAATGATCTTGTTTCCGTTGTAACTCAGGGCGCCAAGATCACCAAAGGAGCCGCAGTGCTTTCCGTGCAGGGTGGCGCCCAGCGCCTCAGCCGCATCCTCGATCAAGATTGCGCCGTGCTGTTCACAGACGGCCTTGATTCGGTCGATCTTTCCGGGGAAGCCGTAGAGCTCCGCGTAGATGACAAGACGGACATCGGAATAGCATGCAAAGGCCCGCTCCAATGCATCGGGATCCATATTCCACGAATCCGGCTCTGTATCGATGAAAACCGGAATACCGCCCTCGTAGACCACGGGATTCAGCGTCGCCGCAAAAGTCAGGTCCGTACAGAATACCTGTCTGCCCTCCAGAGCGCCGTGTCCGACAGCGGACTTTCCGTACAGACGCTCGCCCGCCTCCTTGATGCATAGATGCAGCGCAGCAGTGCCGTTGGTCAGACCAACCGCATAGGCGGCGCCGGATCTGGCTGCCGCAATACGCTCCAACTCGTTGATATTCTTGCCGACGGTGCTCATCCAGTTGGTTTCGTAAGCCTCGATCATGTATTTCAGCTCGTCACCGTGCATCGTGGGGCTTGACAGCCACACTTTCTTCTCAAATGCTTGCATACTTCCCTCTTATCTGCACAATTTGATCGGATCCCGCGGACATTCCCATAGTTCTTCCCTTCCGGGGGGCTCAATGTGCCTTCAATCTGCCTGCTGTTATTGCGCTCAGAGCACCGTCCGGTTACGGAAGACCTGACGTACTCACTATATTTCCATTCACTGTCCGGGTTTGGGTGCATAAAACAGTTCGATCACCAGTTCATCCAGCTTGTCTCTGTCAGCATGGAACCCGATGTTTTCCCCATCGGCAGTACCCTCGCCGACCGGCATATGCGTGCTCGCAAACTGATAATCCTGATACCGGGTGCCCATCGATATCAGCGTATGGACCGGGCAGTCCGTCACCAGATCCGCAGCAGCCGAATAGGCTTCTGACAGAAGGTCAAAAGCAGCATCAGCCGACGCATCCCTCAAACGGTCGATCAAATCCACACCCGCGGCGATGTAATAATCGATCGTGATTCCGTTCAGAAAATCAGAAACCGCCCTGCGTGTGTTATGACATCTTTTCTCCGGATCATCGCCGTAGGTATAGGACAGCGCAAGCCGGTCACGGATCACGTCTGTTCCCATACCCTCTTCATCCGGAACATGCATATCCAGCACGGTGTCGCAGCTTAGCTGCAGCGTGCTCCATGATGCATTCTTTTCATCAAAAATCAGAAGCTCTATTGCCTCCAATTGCTCCTGCTCCGCAGAGTCTGCGCCGATCCCCAGCATCAGAATCACGGTGATATCCCTGCGGGGATAGTATTCGATGCCGTCTTTCACGACCGTTCGGGAGACAGTTTCCCGGTCTGACTGCAGTCCGGGACGGAGCACAGTGGCCTCCAAAAACCGAAGGCCACCGTACAGTACAGTCAGTACAAGGAGCAAAACCGCAACAAAAAAAGCTAATTTCTTCCAATAATTCCGGTGTTTCATGGTTTCCCTCCCATTTTAGGCTGTCGATTCCAGTAACAGCCTCCGGCGGAAAACTCCGCCTCACACGGGGATAATCCGATCGTTCAGGATCCTGTCCTCGCAGGAGTTGATTCTGGCAATGGCTTCGTGGCCAAGCTTTGTTTCGATCAGATCGACAGTCTTTCTGATGTTCACAGGTCGGTCTTTCATGTTGTGACAGTCGGATCCGAGCAGATGGATCTGTCCCTGCCCAAGCAACCGCAGCGCCATGCTCTTCGTGAGGAACCTCTGAAAAAAGCCTGCATTGGCCTGAACGGCCACCGGCAGCTCCGCCAGTCGCTCCGGGATCCCGTAAGTCTGCATGGGACCGATGTACCGGTCAACATGGGCCACGATGGGGATCAGTCCGAGACAGTCGCGGATGCTTTGAAGATCCCGATACATCCGATCTGTCCATGGAACCATCGGCATCTCGATCAACACATAACGGCCGCCGTCTATGGCCATATCCGCAAGGACGTCCGCATCCCCGATGCCGGGAAAGTAATGTACTTCCGCGCCCACACTCAGCTTCGGCAGCTCCGGAAAGGACTCCATTACCTCCCGCAGCCGTTCTACAGACTCCCTGCGGCGCTCGAGAAAGCGCTTCGGTGTATCATAGTGTGCATAGAAATGCGGCGTCGCCACGACCCGGCAAATCCCCTGCTCCGCTTCTGCACGGAGCAGTGCAAGAGATTCGGCAACGGATGCACTGCCATCATCAATTTGGGGCAGCACATGGGTGTGAAAATCGACTACAGTGCTCATGGATTCTTATTCTCGCTGTAGTATCCGTAGTCTCTGCTATAACGCCGGTAGTACCGCTTGTAATAGGGCGTGTAGTAGA
This sequence comes from Oscillospiraceae bacterium, assembly GCA_017507425.1. Classification (GTDB taxonomy): domain Bacteria; phylum Bacillota; class Clostridia; order Oscillospirales; family Oscillospiraceae; genus Faecousia. The sequence goes on from JAFWAZ010000098.1 coordinate 22,923, forward strand.
CCTTGCCGCAATACTTGCCGGAATACTCACTGGTACAGTTGAACACGATGCCCAGAATTTTGGCATCGATAAACGCAAACTGCTGTGCGGTATCCTTCAGAACGATGCGGTCGCAGTAATTCTGACGGACAACCAGCAGCATACCATCCACCTTGGGTGCCACCGCCATGGCGTCAGTGACCTCGGTCATGGGAGGCAGATCAAGAATGACATAGTCATAAGCTTCCCGCAGACTTCCCAGAAGCCGCTCCATTCTCAGGGAGCTGAGCATCTCCATGGGATTCGGAGGATTCTCACCGGCAGAGATCACATGGAACGCAAAGGTCTCCTCGTTCTCCTCATAACGCTGGATCACATCCTTGAATCCGTGCTGACCGGTCAGATACTCAGACAGGCCAGGCTTCTTGTTCAGCGACATTTTCTCAGCCAGCGTAGGACGGCGCATATCGCAGTCGAGGAGGATCACGCGCTTGTTCAGCTGGGCCAGCGTATAGGCCAGATTGATGGAGGTCAGACTCTTGCCCTCACCGCTGAGGGCACTGGACAGACCAATCACACGGCAGTTGCTGTCGTCTGCGAAAGAAAACTGCAGCTTGGTGCGAAGACGCTTATACGCCTCGCTGGCGACGAAGCTGACATTGCCACCGATGAGGGCAGCGGTCTGCTTTCCAGCCTTTGACTTGGTCTTTGCAGGCTTTTTCTTCTTTTTCTTCTCACCGTAACCGTAATAGTGGGAATCCGTCTTGCTGCTCGTCATATCCGGCACCAGCGCAAGGACCGGATGGGGACAGACCTGCTCGATATCCTCCTCGGATCGGATCGTCGTATTGAAGATTTCCCGCAGTACGACCACAGCAGCAGTCAGCATCAGGCCAACGAGAAAACCGATCAGTGCATTGCCCGTATAGCTCGGAGAGCTGGGGGCAGCAGGAGCCACGGCCCAGTCCACGATCTTCGCAGAAGTGCCGTCAATGATGTTGCTGATCCGATTGGGCAGGATATATGCGATCGCATTGGCGATCTTCTCCGCGTCCTGAGGATCCGGATGGGTGACTGTGACTCGGAAGATCTCCGTTTTGTCCACATCCGCAGCGGTGATCATACCGCTGAGCTCTTCAAAGGACAGATCCACACCGGAATAGTCGATGACTTCGTTCAGCGTCTCTCTGGTTTTCAGTATCACAATATACGAGTCGACCAGACCTCTGGATGTGGCCAGATCGCCGTTGGAAATGCTCAGCGCAGCGTCACTCACGGAAAATGCATTGTTATTCACATAAAACATGGCCGAAGACTCATACTGGGGCGTAATGAAAAAATAAGTTCCGCCAAAAACCAGTACCGCGCACAGCACCGCCACGAGGATCATCAGCCATCCCCGATTCATAATTGCAAGGAAAATCCGTCCGATATCAATTTCTATTTCATCGATTGGGTAATTTTCTCTTTCGTCCATAACATCCTCCGATATGTATGATTTTCTGCCTGCCCGACAGCAGACAGGCTTCCTCCTGCAGTATCCATGTACCGCGGCTGCTGCCGATGCGGCACAGTTTCCCTTATACCTATGGGATACAGTATACAGTCGCCAGCGGCAAAAATCAAGGCAATCTTCAAATATTCGTCATAATTTAGACATAATATTATCCTCATCCTTGCAGCAAGGATGAGGATAATCACAGATTCAGCATGTTTTCTCCCTGAGACAGATTCCGTCCCGGGAAACCTCCAGCAGGCAGTCGCTCAGCTCCATTGCCGCCGGCCGGTGGGTCACCGCAATGCAGGTCCGGTTCGGCAGACTCTTCAGCCGCAGCAGCACCTTCCGCTCCGTCTCCGCATCCAGCGCAGACGTACATTCATCGAGCAGCATGATGGGCGCACCACCCAGAACCGCCCGGGCAATGGCCAGCCGCTGGGCCTGACCTTCGGACAAACCCATGCCGCTCTCTCCGAGGGGCGTATCCAGTCCCAAGGGAAGCTGGGGCAGAAATTCGTCCATGGTACTGGCATAGACCGCACTGCGCAGCTCCTCCTCCGTTGCCTGCGGCCGCACCACAGAAAGATTCTCCCGGATTGTTCCGCTCAGAAGCAGATTTCCCTGAGGAACATAGGCAAACAGCTTTCGGGTAGACCGATCCAGCGTCACATTTCCCTCCGGGCTGGACAGATACATCTGACCGCTCTGAGGCACGATCACACCCAGCAGCAGCTTCAGCAGCGTACTCTTTCCGATTCCGGAAGGGCCGGTCACAACCGCAAAGCTCCCCTTCTTCAGGCAGAAGGTGGCCTCCCGCAGAACGCTGTCCCGGTCATAGGCAAAGGTCAAATGCTCTGCGCAGATCCCGGTCATACGGCTGTAAAGGTCCTGAGGCTCCTCCTCCATGGGTGCGGGTTCGCCTTGAATCTGCTCCAGTTCCAGAAGACGCTCGGCGGAAGCGGTCATGGCGATATATTTCGGAAGGACGCCCGAGAGGTTCACAAAGGGATTCTGCAGCTGATTTACCAGCTGGGTCACAGCAGTCAGAGAGCCAAAGGTCATTCTCCCCTGCAGCATCTGCCACGCACACCAACACAGGGCCAGAAATCCCGCACCGTAGTGCAGCACGCTGATCCCGGTATTGGTCAGAAGACTGACGTTTTTACGTCTGCGCTGAACATCGTACCGTTTGTCCATCAGCAGCTTCGCCCGGCGTTCCATTTCTCCGGAGATTCCCATGGCCTGAACCATCAACAGCTTCTCCATCGCCTCCTGCAGGAAGGCAGAAACTCTGCCGTCATGGTCACTGACCAGCTTATTCAGTTCCTTCAGACGCCGCCGCATGGCGCCCGTCACAAGTACAAGCAGGACACCTATGCCGATGATCAGCCCGGTAAATCCCGCATCCAGCGTTCCGAGGACCCATACGGCCGCAGCGATCCGCGTCAGCATTCCCGCAACACTGGGAAGCACCGTGAGTATGCCGTCGTTGACTTTCGCCACGTCGTTGTTCATCCGGTTCAGCAGCTCCGCACTATGGTAGGACGAAACATCCGCATAGGCGCCGTGAAGCAGACCGTGAAGGATATTCTGTTTCCAATCCCGCTCCAGATCCGCAGTCAGCCGATCCCTCAGATGGCGGTACACCGTGATGCAAAGCAGGATCATTGCAATGATGCCCGCCTGATACAGGCATGCCTGTAAAAACGCTTCCTTCTCGCCGTCCACGGCGCTGTCGATCACATTCCGGCTCCCCAGAGCAAAGAAAACCGAAAACAGCGCATGGCCCATATAGGCCGCAGTCAAAACCGCGATTGCCGGCAAACGCCGTCTGATCCGCCGGAAGATCCACCGAAGCACAGACGTTTTTTTCATTCCACGATCCTCCGCACCCGTCCTGCAGCTGCACTCCAGATCCGCCGCAGCGGGCGGCTGTAGTGCCAGAGCAGGCAGTAGCACCGATAAATCGGATCCTTCACGGAAATCTCCCTGCCGCCGCGATTGAAGCTTGACACAACCGCGATCATCTGCTCTTTTCGGACACCCGTCTCCAATTGGAACTGATTGTCACCGATACAGGCGTAGGTCTCCCCCACTGCGGTGATCCGGTGCAAAACAAACTGCCCGTTGTCCCGGCGGTAGAAGGGAATGTCATATTTTTGCAGTCGCTCCGGTACGGGAGAAAGAACCACCGTATCCACCCCCTGCCGCAGCATGGGGAGCATACTGGTTCCGTTGGGCGCGATACGCACACTGCCGCTCTGGGCAAGCTGCTCCCGGATCAGGGGCAGCAGCTCCTGAAAGCTGTGTTCACGCAAGGAATCCATTGGCATTGAGTTTCTTCACAAAATCCGCAACACAGCGGCGGGCCGTGTCCGCATCCACATCATATTCTCTCAGCACAGCCGCCACCAGTGCATTCTCGTCGGTTTCCGTCTGGAGATGCTCCCAGAGGAACGCGCCTGTGTCATTGAGCGTGATCATCATATTCAGATTCATCTCATTGCCGGTGGGCAGCACAACGCTCTGGCCAGCCACCTGACGCAGGAGAAATCCGTCTTTAATTTTCATCGTTGTTCATCCTTTCCGTTGCCTGACATGGCCTGATAGCTAACCAGTGCCGCCATGGGTTCCATATTGCAGGCAAGCCGGTAAAATGCGGCGCCGCCTGCCAGCTTGTCCAGCAGTTCCAGATATTTCGGAAGCAGTTTCCGATCCATGGGCCGGTTGCTCTGCTGCAGGAGCATGCCAAGGGCCTCCCTCGCAGGGATAGGCCAGATACGGTTTTCCGCTCCCCGCTCGAGAATGCAAACTGCCTTCAGCGGCACACTGATATTGGCGCCTAAGCCATGCTTCCCGTTCCACGGAGATCCGCAGGCAAGAACCCCCTGCTCCGTCATACGCAGAAACGGCTTGTCGTCATTGACCATCACAGCCCGGTCTCCGAGAACCTGCCGCCAGAGCCGTGTATGGGTGGATTTTCCGGTGCCGCTTTTTGCGGTGAACAGATATCCCTCTCCGTCCACAGCAACCACAGAGCCATGAAACAGCAGCGTGTCATAGGCAAAGAGGTGCTCTGCAATTTTTCGCTGAACGGCAACAGTCTCTAAATAAGCATCGGAAAAGCGCCGAACCGGGATCCCTTCCAGCCGATCTTCCTGCGCGCTCTTTTCTCGCTCAAAGGCGATGTCCGCCATGGAGGTCTCGACCGTAAAGTCCGGAGCGCCCTCCCAGAGATAATCCCGGCAGTAGTCCCGGGTACTGGGGAACATGGCGCGGACCGCAGCAGTGCGGCCCGCGATTTTCACGGTAAATTCCGTCATCATGGATCAGAAATCTTCCTCACCGATTTCCCAGCTGGGCTCATCGGTTTCGGCAGGCGCCGTCTCATTGGGCTCCGTATCGGCGGGCTCCTGCTCGGTGGGCTGCACGGATTCGGTCTCGCCGTCACCCCAATCCTCACCGCCGATGGACCAATCCAGTTCCGTTTCTGTGGGGACCGGTTCAGAAGGTTCCGTCTCAGTGGGATTTGTGGACTCGGATTGAGCAGTAACCGACTCCGCGGGGAGCGTTTGTACGGTTCCCTCCACGGGATCGGTGACAGGCACTGTTGCGCCGGTAGTGGGATCCTGCCCGGCACGGCAGGCAGCGCAGCTGAACGCCAGCAGCAAAATCAGCACCGGCAGTATGAATCTCTTATTCAAGAAAGCAACATCCTTTCTCACGAGGTCAGGTTATCATCAAAAATCTTCACCGCCGATGCCCCAATCCGGTTCGGTGGGCTCGGTTTCAGGAGGCTCGGTTACGGGAGGCTCCGGCGTTTCGGCCGCATAGCGGTACAGGAACGTCACTACCTGCGCCCGGTTGCAGGGCTCGTTGGGTCCGAAGCTGGTCTGGCTAAGACCGGTGGTAATTCCGTTCTCCACGGCCCAAGCCACGGCATCGGCATACCAGCTGCCCTCTTCCACATCTGCGAAGGGATTCTCGGCATTCGCAGCGGGTTTGCCTGCATATCGCCACAGGAACGTGACGATCTGGGCCCGGTTGCAGGTGCCGTCCGGCTGGAACTGACCAGCGCCCATGCCGTCGGTGATGTTCTGCTCAACAGCCCACAGAACTGCTTCGGCATACCAGCTGCCAGTCTCCACATCAGCAAAAATGTTCTCGCCGGCAGCGGCGGGCTTTCCGGCCAGACGCCACAGGAACGTCACGACCTGAGCCCGGTTGCAGGTGGCATTCGGCTGGAACTGACCCGAGCCCATGCCCTGCGTAATGTTCTGCTCCACCGCCCAGTTTACTGCATCATAGTAAAACGCATCCGCCGGCACATCGGTGAAGCTGTCGGTCTGGGTAGCACTGACGGCATTTCCCATCGGCATCAGAATGATCACCGTCAGCAGGAAAATCAGCGCCGCCAGCAGGACAGTCAATCTCTTGTTCATATCAATACATCCTTTCCTTTGTACTCAGGCAAAGCTCCGGATCCCGGAGACTTGCCTGAACACAGAGGTGCGCAAAACCCCGGCGGCGTATGCCGCCGGGGCCCGCTTGCTCAATTATGGATTAGAATTCTTCCTCACCAACGTTATAATCACTGGTGGTGATGACGTCAACGAGCTCGAACTTCTCGATCTCGATGACAGGCTCGACAAAAGT
>JAFWAZ010000099.1 GCA_017507425.1 Oscillospiraceae bacterium
TATCAGGAGTTCCTGATGAACGAGGCCCGCTACGCCCGTCTGACCCGCGAGTTCCCCGACCGCGCCAAGGTCCTGTTCGCCGCAAACGAAGAGGCTGCCAAGGAGCGTTGGGAGCATCTGAACAAGCTGGTCGAGATGTACAAGGACTAAGTTCCCGTCGGATCGCCTGACTTAATCTAAACCCCATCCGCCCCCGGCCCGCCGGGGGCGGATTTTCCTGCATCCCGTAGGGCGCGCATTTCATGCGTGCCCAACCATCATCTGGAGGTTTTCTATGCTCTGCACCGTCATCGACATCCGCGGCGACTACGCCTATGTCAAGTACGCCGACACCGGCGTTGTCTCCGAAGTCGCCATCGCCCTGCTGCCCTTTGGCATCGACGTGGGCGACAGGCTCAAGTTTGAGAATTACGAGTTTGAACGTGTATAACAAATGCCGCCTCCGGGCGGCATTTACTTTTTTCGCCAATTGTGCTACAATAGGAAAAACGCGAAAGGAGTCACCATATGAAACAACTCCATCCCAAGTGGATTCTGTGCACAGTTGCTGTGCTGGCGGGGCTGGGCATTTTGCTGGTTCTGCCCGCCTATCGGTTCGCGGGGCTCCTGCTGCTGTTTCTGGCGGCACTGGTGCCAGCCTATCATTTCCTGAGATCTCCCTTCCTCCGCCGGGTGCTCACGGGCTTTCTTGCGGTGCTGTTTGTGATGCTGTCCATCACCGGCGGTGTCATCGCCCGATCTGCCGAGGGCACAGAAAACACCGATGCCGATCTTCTGATCGTGCTGGGCTGTCAGGTCAACGGCACCGAGCCCTCCCGGATGCTCCGCCAGCGTCTGGACGCTGCTGTGGAGTTTCTCCATGAGCACCCCGATGCAGACTGCATCGTCACCGGCGGCAAAGGCGACGGTGAAAATCTGAGTGAGGCCCAGTGCATGTACAACTACCTCGTGGCCGCGGGCATCGAACCCGCTCGGCTGGGCATGGAGGACCGCTCCACCAGCACCATCGAAAACCTGAAAAACACCCTCGCCATTTTGGAATCTGAGGGCGGTGTGCCGGAGCACATCATCGTTCTCTCCAGCGAATTCCACCTCTACCGGGCGGGCCGCATGGCGGAGGATCTGGGCTTGGAGGTCGGTCTTTCCCCCGCATCCACTGAGCACCCCCTCCTTCTGGCCAGTTTCTCCCTCCGGGAAATCTTCGCTGTCTGGAAATACGAACTTCTTGGAGGTTAATCCATGAGAACCTACGCAGACTACGCATGGGAGCGGGCCGCCGAGCTGCTGGCCATCGACTCCCCTACCGGTTTTACAAAAAATGCAGCCGTCTGGGTCCACCGCGCTTTCTCCGATCTCGGCTATGACGCCAAGCTCACCAACAAGGGCGGCGTCCTCGTCGACCTCGGCGGCCCCGATGGGGATGACGGGCTCCTGCTCTGTGCCCACACCGACACCCTCGGCGGCATGGTGTCCCGGATCCAATCTGACGGCCGTCTGAAACTGACCGGCCTTGGCGGCATGGAGCCCAACAACGGCGAGTGCGAAAATATCCGCCTGTACACCCGGGACGGCCGCATTTACGAGGGTACCTTGTATCTGCACAACCCCAGTGTCCACGTCAACGACGACTACCACACCGCCCGCCGGACGTGGGAGAGCACCGAAGTGGTGCTGGACGAGGATGTGAACTCCGAGGCCGACGCCCGAAAGCTGGGCATCGAGGTGGGCGACATCGTCTGCTTCGACCCCCGCACCCGCAGAACCGCTTCCGGCTATCTGAAGAGCCGCTTTCTCGATGACAAACTGTCCGTCGGCATCCTGCTGGCCTTTGCGAAATATCTGAAAGACCGGGAGGTCACCCTCCCCCGGCACCTGTGGGTGCACATCACCGTCTACGAGGAGGTGGGCCACGGCGCCTGCGCATCCGTCCCCGCCGGACTCTCCGAAGCCATCTCCGTGGACATGGGCTGTGTCGGCGACGGCTGCCAGTGCACCGAGCACGACTGCTCCATCTGTGTCAAGGACTCCCGGGGCCCTTACAACTATGAGGTGGTGGGCAAGCTCATCGATGCAGCCAAGCGCGAGGGTGCATCCTACGCCGTGGACGTCTACCCCCACTACGGCTCCGACGTGGATGATACCCTGAAAGCCGGCGCAGACGTCCGCCACGGTCTCATCGGCTCCGGCGTCTTCGCCAGCCATGGCTATGAGCGCAGCCACGTCGACGGAGTATGCAACACCCTTTTGGTACTGAAAGGATATTTGGAAATCTGATGCGATACTACTACGCCCCCCTCGAGGGCATCACCGATGCCACCTTCCGGCGGCTCCACAGCAAATACTTTTCGGGCGTGGACAAATACTTCATGCCCTTCATCTCTCCCACCATCCACCGCTGCCTGACAAACCGGGAGGCCCGGGAGCTGCCCAAGGCCGAAAGCGTCCCCTTTGCCGCCGTTCCCCAGCTCCTCGGCAAGAATGTCGACGACATGCTCTGGGCCATCGCGGTCTGCAGGGATCTAGGCTATGACGAGGTCAACATCAACCTCGGCTGTCCCTCGGGCACCGTGGTCAGCAAGGGCAAGGGCAGCGGCATGCTCTCCGACATTTACGCGCTGGACGCCTTTTTGGAGGCCATCTACGCCAAGGCCGTCCTCCCCGTGTCCCTGAAGACCCGCATTGGCGTCAACGACAGCGAAAGCTGGGAAAAGCTCCTCGAGATCTATCGGGACTACCCCGTCAGGGAATTGACCGTCCATCCCCGGATCCGCAAGGCCTTCTACAAAGGCGACTGTGACATGGCCGCCTTCGCCAAGGCCGTGGAGGATTCTCCGTTTCCCGTCTGCTACAACGGCAACGTCAGTTCTCTGGATGACGCCGGAAAAATCGCGGAGCAGTTCCCCACCGTCGAATCCATCATGATCGGCCGGGGATTGGTGGCCGACCCGGGTATGCTCTGCGGCGGCACCGACCGGGAAGCACTGAAAGCATTCCTCAATGAGCTCAGCGACACCTACTGCACCGTCTTCGAGAGCAAGCGCAACGCCATCTACCGCATGAAGGACAACTGGCACTATCTCATCGCCCTTTTTGAGGGCTCCGAAAAGCTCTGGAAAGAGATGCGCAAATCCACCGACTATGACCGCTTTATGGCCATCGCCAATGAGATCATCGAAACCCTGCCCATGCGGCCCCACCCCGAAATCAACTGGTAAGGAGGAACCACCATGCCCAAAGTAACCCTGAACCCCGACGCCGAGGTCGTCAAAATGATCAAGGAGGGCCTGAAGGCTAAAGACGGCTACTGTCCCTGCCGCCTCCAGAAGACCCCTGAAAACAAGTGCATCTGTCAGGAATTCCGCGATCAGATCGCCGATCCCGATTTTGAGGGCTTCTGCCACTGTCTGCTGTACTATAAGGAAAAGTGACCATGGAAATCATTGAAAATCTGACTCTCGATGCCGAGCGGGCCCTCTACGGCGTCCGGGATACCCTTGTCCGCAATTGCGTCTTCGACGGCCCCGCAGACGGCGAATCCGCCCTGAAGGAGTGCCGGAACATTCAGGTGGAGGACTGCGATTTCCGTCTGCGCTATCCGTTCTGGCATGTGTCCGGAGCTTTTGTGAAAAATATCACCATGAACGAGGGCTGCCGCGCCGCATTCTGGTACGATCAGGATGTCCACGTCAGCCGCTCCCGTCTTGGCGGCATCAAAGCCTTCCGGGAGATAGACCGCTGCGACCTGTCCGACTGTGACATCGAATCCAAGGAATTCGGCTGGTGCTGCCGGGGACTGACCATCCGGAACAGCAAGCTGGTATCCGAGTACCCGTTCTTCCGGTGCATCGGCATGGACATCGACAAGCTGCACATGCAGGGCAAGTATTCCTTCCAGTACTGTGAAAACGTGGTCATCCGCAATTCGGTGCTGGACACCAAGGACGCCTTCTGGCACGCGAAAAATGTCACGGTCTGCGACAGCGTCATCAAGGGCGAATATCTGGCGTGGTACTCGGAAAATGTCCGCTTTGTCCGCTGCAGGATCATCGGCACCCAGCCCCTGTGCTACTGCAAGGGTCTCGTGCTGGAGGACTGCACCATGGAGGGCTGCGACCTGTCCTTCGAGAATTCCGCCGTATATGCCACCGTCCGCGGCCACATTGACTCCGTCAAGAATCCCCACTTCGGCTGCATCCGCGCCGACTCCATCGGGGAGATCATCCTCGACGAATACAAGTGGGACGGCGAATGCGAAATCCATACATAAATACGCATCCCTCCGGGCAAACTGTGCCCGGAGGGATGCTTTATGACGGAAAAACAATATGACGCTTTCATCCGGGAGCTGTCGTCCAAATCGCCGGTACTGCCCGACTGCATCTGGGCCTTCGGCGTGGGCGGTGCCATCTGCACGCTGGGACAGGTGCTCCTCAATTGGTACGCATCCATGGGACTTCCCAAGCAGGACGCCTCCGGAGCCGCGTCCATGACGCTGGTGGTCATCGCGGCGATTCTCACGGGCCTGAGCGTCTTCGACGACATCGCCAAGCACGCCGGAGCCGGCACCCTCGTCCCCATCACCGGCTTCGCCAACGCCATCGCCGCCCCGGCAGTTGAATTCCAGACCGAGGGGTTTATCTTGGGCGTCGGTGCTAAAATGTTTACAATAGCAGGACCTGTGATTGTGTATGGAACAGTTGCGAGTGTTGTTTATGGAATTATTTATTGGATAACGACTTTATTCTAACACAAAAGGCTTGACCAATTTGGTCAAGCCGTTTGCTATGATTGCTGCCCTCAATAGTATTAGTTGCTATAAATCCTAACGCTTGTTTCTACATCTTCAATTCTATCTTCAACACGTTTTAATTCTAAAAGGATTTCAACAAGCAATTCTTTTTCAGACATA
>JAFWAZ010000100.1 GCA_017507425.1 Oscillospiraceae bacterium
AGGGGCTCGGGCTTTTCCGTGAAGTACAGCTGCCAGGTGCCCTCAGCCAGAACATCCTCGTACTCATCGGAGATGTAGATGTCGATGGCGTTGTCGCGGTCGGGACGCTTGACGCCCTTGGCAAAGGGCAGGTTCAGCACCTTGGGGCACTGACGGAGATACCAGTTGTCCGCCTTGGAGCCGGCCAGTCTGGTGCAGTGGATACGGCTCTGCTGGCCGGCACCCACGCCGATGGCCTGACCGTCCTTCACGTAGCACACAGAGTTGGACTGGGTGTACTTCAGGGTGATGAGGGCCACCACCAGGTCGATCTTTGCACTCTCAGGCAGCTCCTTGTTGTTGGTCACCAGATTGGTGAGCATCTCCTTGTCGATCTTCAGTTCGTTGCGGCCCTGTTCAAAGGTGATGCCGTAAACGTCCTTGCACTCAACGGGATCGGGAACGTAGTTGGGATCGATCTTCACCACGTTGTACTTGCCGCCCTTCTTCTGGGACAGGATCTCCAGCGCCTCGGGGGTATAGTCGGGAGCGATGATGCCGTCGGAGACCTCGTTCTTCAGATACAGGGCAGTGGCAGCGTCACAGGTGTCGCTCAGTGCGGCCCAGTCGCCGAAGGAGCACAGACGGTCGGCGCCGCGGGCGCGGATATAAGCACAGGCGATGGGGGACAGCTCAGCCTCCGGCTTGACGAAATAGATCTGACGATCCACAGCGCTGAGGGGCAGACCCACAGCGGCACCGGCGGGAGAAACATGCTTGAAGGAGGCAGCGGCGGGCAGGCCGGTGGCTTCCTTCAGCTCCTTGACCAGCTGCCAGGAGTTGAAAGCGTCCATGAAGTTGATGTAGCCGGGCTTGCCGCACAGCACTTCGATGGGCAGCTCGCCGTTCTTCATAAACAGGCGGGAAGGCTTCTGATTGGGGTTACAGCCGTATTTCAGTTCCAGTTCTTTCATTTTGTTCATGCCTCCTGATGTTTGTTGATGATGATGACCTCGTTGTCCAGCTTGACGAACAGGGAGACCTTGTTGTCAGCGTCCAGCACATTCCAGAGCACGTCGGCATATTCCTCGGCGGTCATCTGGGGCAGCTCCACCTGCACGGGCTCGCCGTGGAAGGAGGGCAGCGGAGCGCCGAAGCCCTCGTAGGTACTGATGAAACGGCCCACGCCGTTTTTGGCTGCATATTCAAAGAAGTTGCGGGTGCAGGCGCTGCCCTCGGCATCGGCAGACTTCAGAATGGACATCTGATAGCCGCCGCAGGCATAACGCACGCCCGACACGCGGGGCGTCCAGTTGGGACCGTCGGGCTCGAACTCGCGGGTGCGGAGGGCTGCCTCGGCAGTCTTGCCGTCCACCAGAAAATCACGGATGGTGTCGGTCTGGTCGCCGTTGGTGACCACAAACTTGTCGCCCACCTGACGGACGGGGTGATAGATGATCAGAGAGGGATCCACCATCTTGCTTTCGTCAAAAGCCTTGGTGCGGATACCATCCTCGGTAGCCTCAAAGACGCGGTTGCGGCTGTTTTCGCTGCGGCCCATGATGAAGTAGGCACACAGTTCCTGGCCTTCAGGCAGATTGCCCAGCAGAATGCCGCGGCCGGGATAGGGCCGCTCCTGCAGATACTTGAACAGATCAGACATTGTTTTTCTCCTCCAACAATTGATGTGCCACCAGCTGGGCGGCCAGGGGTAACAGTTTCCATTCGGCCTGCTCCATGACACGCTTCTGCAGCGTTTCTGCCGTGTCGTCGGGCAGGATATCCACCGCCTTCTGCAGCAGGATCCGGCCGCCGTCGGGGATCTCGTTTACCAGATGCACTGTGGCACCGGTGACCTTCACGCCGTACTCCAGCGCAGCTTCGTGGACTTTTAACCCGTAAAAGCCCTTGCCGCAGAAGGACGGAATGAGAGAGGGGTGGACATTGATGATGCGGTCATTGTAGGCACGGGTGAAACCGGCACTGAGAATGGCCAGAAAACCCGCCAGGATCACCAGATCGATCCGGTTTTCCTTCAAAACTGCCAGCAGTGCCTGTTCAAAGCCCTCCTGGGTGCCGCCATTGGCCTTTTTGGTGACGGTGACGGCGGGAATACCGGCCTTTGCTGCCCGTTCCAGCGCGTAAGCGCCGGTTTTGTTGGACACCACCAGGGCGATCTCGCCATCGGGGATCTCACCGGCCTGCTGTGCGTCGATGAGGGCCTGCAGGTTGGTGCCGCCGCCCGAGACCAGCACCGCGATACGGATCTTTTCAGTCATAGGG
>JAFWAZ010000101.1 GCA_017507425.1 Oscillospiraceae bacterium
GTCATCTTTACGTTATTCAATTTACAAGGTACAGTCCGCTGTCGCTCTCGCGAGCAGCTTGTTTAGTTTAGCACAGCGTCTCGCGTTTGTCAAGCATTATTTTCAGATTTTTTAAATCTTTTTGTTCATGCCCGTCGCTTTTCGCTTCAGCCCGCTGTCTTTCAGACAGCTTGCATATACTAGCACGCCCGCGTCCGTTTGTCAAGCACTATTTTTCACTTTTTTCAAAAACATAAAAAACGGGATCAAAACCCAGAAAAACGCGCTCAAAACCGTGATTTTCATGATCTGAGGTTGCCATGAAAAGAGCAACACCGCAGTCGATGTCCCTGTGTGGAGGACAGCTGCAAGCTTCGGGCTGAGCTCTGCAGATTTTGTCACTTCCCCTGCGCTTTGGAACAGGTATACCGCCATGGCGTACCAGCCCAGCGTCATGGCAACGGCGGCGACCGGCTCCAGATAGCCGAGGGTCCGCGCCGTCTGAAAAAAAGCGTCAGGGACAGAGGTTGCCACATGCCGGGATATTGTCCCCTGAATCAGAGCGGACAGAGCCAGCGCCAGCGCCCCTGCGCAGATCAGGGTGATTCCGCTTCTTCTCTCCCCGGATGCGGGGAGGTTGGGGATGAGGAGCGCCAGCGTGAGTCCCATGGGCCAAGGGGATATCTTCGGTCTGAGCCAGTTCAGATCCAAATGGGCTGCACCGGAGGCGGCCAGCGGGACGGCGAGGAGGGCCATGCACAGTGCCATCAGGTTTCCGGCTCTGGGGGCCGCGGCGCTGCCGGTGAACGCCGCCAGCGCCAGAAGCGTCAGTGGCACCGCATGGGCGCTGTCCGACGGCCAGTAGACGGCGCTGCCGCGCAGCAGGATCCCCGTCACGGCTCCGAGCCAGAGGATCTCGAGGAGGGCAAGGCTTTTGGGCATCCCCTCCCAGCTTTTCGGCAAAAGGGCCAGCGGCAGAACCGCCAGCGCTACGGCGGCAGCAGTGAGCCAGCCGCAGTCGGCGAAATGGGCAATGGGTGCGGTCGCGGCAGCGAGGAGCCAAAAGGAAGATCGTTTGTTGCTTTGCATACCGGCTCCTTTCTTAATCATTACGTGATCGGGCGCTTCCCGGGCCCCTCCCCTACATTGCTCCGGCTTCTGCGCGGAGCTGCGACAGGGTCAGCTTGGGCTTGTGGTTTATGAGATATTCGGTCGCTTCCTGAAGATCCGGCTTTTCGGCTGTATAGACAACGCGGCAGCTCGGGCGGAGGAGGGTGTGGAATTCTTCGGTGATAGGGACATTGGGCCCGAGGATCAGAAATTGGGCGGTATCGAGGAAGATTTCGCCGGGGGCCGAGGCTTTCAGGTTATCCGCCGCGGATGCGAGGCCGGAACCGGCACCCCGGTCGCCGGTGTCCGTTTCGACACAGAGCAGATCTTCTTCCATATATAGATAGAGGGTCTGCACAGGCAGGAGCTTGGAGATATCCCGGGACGGGTGGGGCATGCGCAGAAGCAGCACGGCTGCGGCGAGGGCAGCGGTCAGGAGGAGGGATTTTTTCATTGCGTTTCCCTCCCCCGGCTACGCAGAAGCTCCCCGGCGGCACCGCCGGCGAAGGGCTCCAGATAGGGCACATCCAGACTGGTCAATCCGGACAGATGGATGACCATGGCGATAAAGCCCGCGGTGACGCCGAAGAGTCCGGCGAAGGCCCCCAGAATCACAAAGGCGAAGCGGAACAGCCGGGCCGCCTGTGCAAAGTCCCGGTTGGGCAGGGCAAAGCCGCAGATCCCCGCCAGACTCACGGCGATCAGCGCCGCCGGCGAGATCAGACTGGCCTCCACCGCGGCGCTGCCCACCACGATGCCGCCGATGATGGATACCGACTGGCCCACGCTCTGGGGCAAATGGATGCCCGCCTCCTGCAGAAGCTCAAAGGCGAGAAGCAGGGCCAGCACCTCCGCTCCTGTGGAAAAAGGGACGGACTGCTTGCTCTCGATGATGGATTTCAGCAGGGGCAGGGGGATGAGCTGCTGGTGAAACGCTGTCAGGGCAATATAGACCCCCGGCAGCAGCAGACTCAGCACCAGCGCTCCCCAGCGCAGGATACGGATGCCGGAGGCCGAGACGTAGTCCATCCCCTCGTCCTCCGGGGAGGTCATCAGGTAGCCCAGATCCACGGGCAGCAGGTAGCCCTGAGGCAGTCCGTCCACCAGCAGGCCCACCCGGCCGGAGAGCAGACCTTGGGCGAATTTGTCGGCGCGCTCGGTGTACTGCAGCAGCGGAAAGGGGGTGGCGCGGCTGCCGGTGACCTGCTCCTCCACGTCGGCAGGGGTCAGCAGGCTCTCCGTATCCAGACGGGACAGGCGCAGCCGGAGCCGGGACACCAGATTGGGGTCTGTGACCCCGTCGATCCAGACCACCGCCAGATTGGTCAGGGTCTTCGTGCCCGCCACGCTCTGGGTAAACCGCAGGGCCGGGGTGCGCAGATGGCGGCGCAGGAGGCTGGTGTTGGTACGGACCGTCTCGGTGAAGGCGTCCTTGGGGCCTTTGACGGTGTTTTCCACCGTGGGCGGCGAGACGGAGCGCTTCTCCGGAGTCTTGACCTCGTAAGCCACGGCGCCGGCACCTGGGAAAAGCACCACCACGAAGCCGTTGACCAGCTTGCTTGAAACCGTTTGCAGATCCGGACAGGGATCGGCCACATTGTTGTAGACGGTGCCGTCCAAGGCCGCGTCGTACAGGGACTGCATGGAGCCCCTCGGAAGCTGGGACAGGGGCTTGAAGACCATGTCCGAGGCAGTGACGGAGGCGATCAGGCCGTCGATCATGTAGGCGTAGACGGTATGCCCGCCGCAGGAGAGTTTTCGGGAGATAAAATCGCCGGTATCGCCGAAGACGGCGCAGACGGAGTCGTGGGTCAAGGGAATCACCTCGGGGAAAAGGATACCCAAAAGGAGGGAAGAATATTCGGAATTACAAATTACATATAATGCTGATCGGTTTGACGCAGCAACGTATCCGATTTGTCACGAAAGAAGCAACACACCCGTAGGGCATGCATTTCATGCATGCCGACACGCATAAAATGCGTGTCCTACGTTAGGGTTGGGCTTTCGTTTGATGATTCAAGCCGATCAGCATGTTACAATTCATAGAAAATGCTTATCGGCTTAACACAGCACCCCTCTTGCCTCCCCCACAGGGGGCACCCCAGGGTGGCCTCTCTTGCCCCTTCGGGGCAATTCACCTTCAGGGGGACCGCGAAGCGGTGGAGGGGGTGTACCTCCAATAGAAGGACACTCCCCCAGTCAGCTGTCGCTGACAGCCCCCTCTAAGAGGGGGCCAAGAGTTCGCGTTTTGCTTTGCTGAGTCAAGTCGATAAGCATCTTTATAGAATATACCGCACCAATGCCCGTTCCCTACATTTCAGTTCGGATGGAGAGCGGGTCTCGGAAGTCTTCGGCTTCATTTTTACAGCATCCAGTTGCGATTTTATTCCGGACATGGTATAATGAAAGTTACGAAACCAAATGAAATGAGGTTATCTGCATGAATCGGATCAAAGGTGTCAAGCGGCTGACGGAGAACCGCTTTTTGAATCTTTACGAGCTGGATGCCCGGCAGCGGGACGGAAAGGCCATCACCTATTATGTGGCGTCCCGTGCCAAATCTGTTGACGCTCTCAAGGCCGTGGAGGGCCACCGGCGGGCCGACGGCGTGATCATGTACGGCGTGTACGGGGAAAACCGGGACAGGATCGTGCTGATCCGGCAGTACCGGTATCCGCTGGGGGACTATATCTACGAGTTCCCTGCAGGACTGGTGGAGGCCGGCGAGGACGTCCGGGAGGGCGCCGTCCGGGAGATGTTCGAGGAGACGGGTCTGACCTTCGTGCCCCGGGAGGGCGGCGATTTTGAGCGGCCCTTCTTCACCACCGTGGGCATGACCGACGAGAGCTGCGCCATGGTCTTCGGCTACTGCGAGGGCACGCCCACCAACGCCAATCAGGAGGCCGCCGAGGACATTCAGGTGGTGCTGGCGGACAAGGCCGAGTGCCGCCGCATTCTGAAAGAGGAAAACGTGGCCATCATGCCCGCCTATATGATGATGCACTTTTTGAATTCTCAGGGAGATCCGCTGGACTTTCTGGGAAATGCAGAATAAAGGAGGATCGGATGTCCCAGATTATTGCGGCGGTATCCACGGGAAATGTGGTTTCCGCCATCGGTATCATCCGCATGACCGGCGCCGGATGCGCGGTCGTGGCGGACAAGGTTTTTACGAGAATGAACGGCAAGCCCCTCGCAGACGCCCCGGAGCGGAAGCTGGTGCTGGGCGATCTCCATGACGCGCAGGGGCGGGTCATCGACCAGTGCTGCGCCGTCTTCACCCCCGGCCCCAACTCCTACACCGGAGAGGACACGGTGGAATTTCACTGCCACGGCTCCCCTGCCGTGCTGGCGGCGGGGCTGGATGCCCTGTACCGCGCCGGCGCCCGGCCTGCCCAGCGGGGTGAGTTTACCAAGCGGGCGTTCCTGAACGGGCGGATGGATCTGACCCGGGCCGAGGCCGTCATCGATCTGATCGAAGCGGAAACCGCTGAGGCCGCCGCCAACGCCGCAGGTCAGGTGGGCGGACGGCTGCAGAAGAAGCTGGAGCCCGTGTACAGCGATCTGAAGGATCTTTGCAGCCATTTCCACGCGGTGCTGGACTATCCCGACGAGGATATCGACGATTTCCGGCTGAACGAATATGCCGGGCTGCTGAAGAAAAACGGGAAGACGCTGGAGGGCATCCTCTCCACCTATCAGCAGGGCCAGATCCTGAAGCGGGGCGTCCGGGCCGCCATCGTAGGCAAGCCCAACGTGGGCAAGAGCAGTCTGCTGAATGCATTGGCGGGCTATGAGCGGGTCATCGTCACCGAGGTGGCCGGCACCACCCGGGACACCGTGGAGGAAACCGTCAAGGTGGGCAATGTGATGATGCGGCTGGTCGACACCGCCGGCATCCGGGATACCGATGACCGGATCGAGGCCATGGGTGTGGAGCGCAGCCGGAGGGCCATCGAGAACGCCGACCTTGTGATTTTGATGATCGACGGTTCCCAGCCTTTGAGCAAGGAGGACGGGGAGGTCATCGAGCTGTGCGAGGAGCTGGAGAATGTCATCGTGCTGCTGAACAAGGCGGACAAGAAAGCTGTGGTTGAGCCCGGCGATCTGCCCTTCATGTGCATCATCCGCTGCTGCGCCAAAACCGGCGAGGGGCTGGATCTGTTCGCGGACACGGTGGAGGAGATGTTTGCGGGCGAGGCGCCCTGCGACGGCTCCATCCTGACCAACGCACGGCAGTTTGACGCCATCCGGCGGGCCTATGAGGCGCTGACTTCCGCCCTGCGGGGACTGCGGATGGGATTTACGCCCGATGCGGTGCTCACCGATGTGGAAGAGGCCATGGAGGCCATGGGCGAGGTCACCGGCGCCACGGTAAGAGAAGACATTACGGCGAGAATTTTTGAGAGATTCTGCGTAGGAAAATAAGATTGGAGATTGAAGAGTGAAGAGTGGAGATTTTCTTTTATCTCCACTCTCCAATCTCCACTCTTCAATCTGATCCTTAAGAGGTTTTTATGATTTATCTGGATAATTCCGCCACCACGAAGCCCTGTAGGGAAGCGGTGGAGGCGATGGTGTCCGCCATGACGGACAACTGGGCCAATCCCAGCGCGCTGTATGGGTTTGGCATCGATCTTGCCAAGCAGCTGCGTTCCGCACGGGCGCAGGTGGCGGCGGCCATGGGGGCCGAGCCCGATCGGGTGTTTTTCACCTCCTGCGGCACTGAAGCCGACAACTGGGCGCTGTTTTCTGCCGCCAAGCGGTTCGGAAAAAAGCACAAGCATATCATCACCACGGCGGTGGAGCATCACGCGATCCTCAACGCCATGAAGGAGCTGGAAGCACAGGGCTTTGAGGTGACGTATCTGCAGCCCGACCGGGAGGGACGGGTGACGGTTGCCGATCTGAAGGCGGCGCTGCGGAAGGACACCTTTCTTGTGTCCATCATGATGGTCAACAACGAGTCCGGTGCCGTGATGCCCATTGCCCAGATGGCCAAGCTGGTGCACAAGCTCAATCCCGACGCCGTTTTCCACACCGACGCCGTGCAGGGCTTTCTGAAGGTGCCCTTTCAGGCCAAGACGCTGGGCGCGGATCTGATCAGCGTTTCCAGTCACAAGGTACACGGTCCCAAGGGCGCCGGTGCCCTGTACATCGCACCCCGGCTGCGCTCCTTCCCCGCATTCATCGTCGGCGGCGGGCAGGAGAACGGCTTCCGCTCCGGCACCGAGGGCACTCCCGCCATTTTCGGCTTTGCGGCGGCCTGCGCCGCGGGTGCGAAGACCTTCAAGGAAGATATCGCCCGGGAACGGGAGCTGCTGGAATACGCCATTGAAAAAATCTCCTGCATGGAGGGCGTGGCCGTAAACGGAGCCCATGAGGCGCCCCATATCCTCTCCCTGTCGGTGCCCGGCGTGCCCACCCAGAACACCCTGAACCTGCTGCAGGAGGATGGCATCTGCATCTCCGCCGGCTCCGCCTGTGCCAAGGGCCACCGCAGCCATGTGCTGACCGCCATGGGACTGGCCCCCGAGGTCATCGACGGCGCATTCCGGGTTTCCCTGAGCCGGGAGACTACCCGGGAGGAGATCGACCTGCTTCTGAAATCGCTGGAGGAAAAGGTACTTCCCTTCCGGCTGAAGGGAAAGAAGCGATAACGCAGAAAAGGAGCATTCCCCATGATTCCCCAGCACATCCACATCGGCCCGCGCACCGTCAAAACCGCCGCGGCGGTCGTTCTTTCCCTCATCATCGTCCACTTCTACGGCACCACCACCTCCCGCATGACCTTTGCCATGCTGGGCGCCATGGCCGCCGTGGAGCCCACCTTTACCGACTCCCTGCGCTCGTGCATGGCCCAGATCGTGGGCGTGTTCTTCGGCGCGGTCATGGGCATCGTGCTCATGGCAATCCCCATGCATACGCTGTTGCGCATCCTCATCGGCATGGTTGCGGTCATCACCCTGTACAACACCTTCCGCATCAGCTTTTCCCCGTCGCTGCCCTGTCTGATCGTGGTGACCCTGTTTCTCACACCGGATACCGCGCCCATGGAGTATGCGCTGGGCCGCATCTGGGACACCGCCATTGGTCTATGCGTGGGCCTTGCCATCAACACGCTGGTGCTGCCCTACGACAACAGCCGTCAGATCCGCGATTCCATCGCCGGTCTTGACCGGGAGCTGATCCGCTTCCTCGAGGAGATGTTCGACGGGGATAATGTGCTGCCCGACGCC
Organism: Oscillospiraceae bacterium; assembly: GCA_017507425.1. Lineage (GTDB taxonomy): Bacteria > Bacillota > Clostridia > Oscillospirales > Oscillospiraceae > Faecousia. The sequence goes on from JAFWAZ010000101.1 coordinate 7,332, forward strand.
GACCGGATGGCCCGTCAGGTGGAGGACATGGCCCGGCAGCTGACCATCTTCACCAACCAGCGGCTTTTCCTGCGCCGCCGGAGCCAGAAGAAGGAGATCGCCTCCTTCGAGGTCTGCCAGAGAAAGGCCCGGGAGCTGCTGGCCCGTATGGAGATCCTGAGCCGCATGGAGCAGCCCGGACAGCTGACCAAGGAGAACCGCAGACGGCTCCGGGCCTGCGGCGCCGTCATCGGCGACAGCCGGCCCCTGAAAAACCCCAAGGAGCGGGACATCGTGGTCAACTACCACGTGACCCAGATCCTGAAGCTGCGCAGAGAGCTGCTGGAGGCGCTGCGGGATTGAGAAAACGCCCCGGTGCGCTTGCAGTTGTAGGGGCGACCATCGGTCGCCCGCTGATTTTGCTTAGGCAAAATCTGTCGCCGCAAGGCGAAAAAGCAGTGATTTCCCTTCGGGAAATCCGAAAATCCATGATTTTCGGCGGGCGAGCAATGCTCGCCCCTACGTTCTCAGACGGAAATGGGTTCTTTGATACGCGGAAACCGCCCCGATACACAAAGCATCGGGGCGGTGGCTGTGCGGCTGCATGATAAGTTCAAGTAAACAGAGAGCCGTGAGCACAATGCTCACGGCTCTCTTGCGGTTACCAACAAATTACCGGCAACGGATTTTTGTGCTTCCGCAATTGTTCATAATTGTTTGCAAAAAGCCCCGAAACCAGTGGTTTCGGGGCTTCGATTTGGTGGAGACTACAGGACTCGAACCTGTGACCTCTTGCGTGTGAAGCAAGCGCTCTAACCAGCTGAGCTAAGCCTCCGTCGAACAGGATGTATTATACCACATCGTTTCCAAATGTCAAGGACTTTTTTCGAAAATAATGCTTGCTATTTCGGAAACGATGTACTATAATATCCGGGTAATACGCCGGTGTGATGGAATGGTAGACGTGACGGACTCAAAATCCGTTGGTGGAGACATCGTGTGGGTTCGAGTCCCACCACCGGCACCAACAAAAAAGTCCCTTTTGTTTACCAGACAAAAGGGACTTTTTTGAGTGATGCGTTCCTTTCGGAACGTGATGCGGGCTTCGCCCGTGATGCACGCCTGCGGCGTGTTAGCGGAACGCATCGCATCACTGATCACTTATTTGCAGATTTTGGTCGCCCTTCCTTTTTATTGCAATTCCCCTGTCGGGCGAGTGAAATAACCTTGCTGTGAAATAGTTACTTCGCAACTGTGAAATGCGCTTCGCGCATGAAGGAGGTTTTCGGCATGTACCAGTTTTTACATACGCTTCTGGGCGACAGGACCGGCGGGGAGGTTTTTCGCTGCTTCGGGCTCTGGCATATTTTCTGGATCGGTCTGGCAGCGGGCCTGTTCACCGTTCTGTACAAAGCTCTGCGCAGCCGGAATGAACAAACCCGGCAGAAGACCCTCGGAGCCCTGACTGACCTGTGCTTTGGCCTGTATATTCTGGACTTTTTCCTGATGCCTCTGGCCTACGGCGAGATCGATGTGGAGAAACTGCCTTTCCATGCCTGCACCGCCATGTGTGTGCTGTGCTTCCTGAGCCGCCGCAGCGATTTCCTGAACCGCTTCCGGGAATCCTTTGCGTTGCTGGGCTTCGTGTCCAATTTTGTCTACCTCCTCTACCCTGCGGGCGTCATGTGGCACTCCGTCCATCCGCTGTGCTACCGGGTCATCCAGACGCTGCTCTTCCATAGCCTTATGAGCGTCGCTTGCCTGCTGGAGCTGCTTTTGGGCCGTGCGGGCAGCCGGTGGCAGCACTTGACGGTGACCGCCGCCATGACCGTCTGGGCCATGGCGGGCAATTACGTATATAACACCCCCGACCGCCTGTACAACTGGTTTTTCGTGGTTCGGGATCCTTTTTACATCCTGCCGGAGCACATGGCGCCCTTTGTGATGCCGGTTTTGAACATTGGGCTTTTTTTCGCTGCGGAGATGGCCGTCTGCGCCGCCGTGCGGTGGGCAAGGAATCGGGAGGTACGGGATGCGGTATGAAAACATGGTGTCGGGGATCTTTCTGGTCCGGCCGAATCGGTTTATTGCCCATGTGGAGATTGACGGCGTTGTCGAAATCTGTCATGTGAAGAACACCGGACGGTGCCGGGAGCTGCTGGTGCCCGGATGCACGGTGTACTGCCAGCACTCGGACAATCCCAATCGCAAAACAAAATACGATCTGATCGCCGTGAAAAAGGGCGAACGGCTCATCAACATGGATTCTCAGGCACCCAACAGGGCCGCGGGCGAATGGCTGGCCGCCGGCGGCCTCGGAGAGATCTCGGAGCTCCGGGCCGAGGTGAAGCACGGGGATTCGCGGTTTGACTTTTCCTTTGTCAAGGACGGGAAGCGGTGCTTTCTGGAGGTCAAAGGCTGCACGCTGGAACAAGACGGCGTCTGCGCGTTCCCCGATGCGCCCACGGAGCGGGGCGCGAAGCACATCCGGGGCTTGGCAAAGGCCGTGGAGGAGGGCTTCGGGGGGTATATCCTCTTCGTCATCCAGATGTCCGACGTCAAGTACATCCGGCCCCACGATGAGACGGATCCGGCGTTTGGACGGGCACTGCGGGAAGCGTCCGCCAACGGCGTCCAAGTCCTCGCCGTGGATTGTGCGGTGGCGCCCGATACCATGGAGATCCGTCTGCCGGTGCCGGTGAAATTATGAAGCAAAAGTGCGCTGCACAATCGCAGCGCACTTTTTGTATCTTACTTCTGCACCCAGTTGCCGGTGGCGAGGCAATTGAGGTAGCTCTCGATGAAGGGATCGAGGGCGCCGTCCATGACGCCGTTGACGTTGGAGGTCTCGCAGCCGGTGCGGGTGTCCTTGACGAGGGTGTAGGGCATGAAGACGTAGTTGCGGATCTGGGAGCCCCACTCGATCTTCTGCTGGACGCCCTTGATATCGGCGATGTTGGCCAGATGCTCGCGCTCGCGGATCTCGACCAGCTTGGAGCGCAGCATGCGCAGACAGGTCTCCTTGTTCTGGAACTGGCTTCGCTCGGTCTGGCAGGAGACGACGATGCCGGACTTGTGGATCAGACGGACGGCAGAGGAGGTCTTGTTGACCTTCTGGCCGCCGGCGCCGGAGGAGCGGTAGACCTGCATCTCGTAATCCTCGGGACGGATCTCGAAATCCTCGCTTTCGTCGGCGATCTCGGGGATGACCTCGATGGCGGAGAAAGAGGTCTGGCGGCGGGCATTGGCATCGAAGGGAGAGACGCGGACCAGACGGTGGACGCCGTTTTCGCCCTTGAGGAAGCCGTAGGCGTTCTCGCCGGTGACCATGATGGTGGCGGACTTCAGGCCGGCCTCGTCGCCCTCCTGATAATCCATGATCTGGTAGTCAAAGCCGCTGCGCTCAGCCCAGCGGGTGTACATGCGGTAGAGCATGGAGCACCAGTCCTGAGCCTCGGTGCCGCCGGCACCGGCCTGGAAGCTCATCAGGGCATTGTTGCGGTCATACTTGCCGGTGAGCAGGGTCTGCAGACGGCAGGTCTCCATATCCTTGGAGAGCTTCTCGAAGCCTTCCTTGAGTTCGTCGAGCATGGAATCGTCATCCTCCTCGGCGGCCATCTCGCAGATGGTCATGAGGTCGTCCCAAGAGGCGCACATGGCCTCATACTTCTCGATCTTGGACTCGGTCTGCTTGGTCTGCACCACGATCTTCTGGCTCTTGTCGGGATTGTCCCAGAAGCCGGGGGCCTCCTGCATGGCCTGCAGACGCTCGAGCTCGTTGCGCAGACCCGCAAGGTTCAGAGATTCCGCCAGACCGTCCAGCGCGGGGCGGATGTCGTTCAGTTTGCCTTTGTAGGCGTCAAATTCAATATTCATATCAAATACTCCATCAAAAAAGTGTTGTGTCCATAACAAATCAATTTATTATAGCGGAAAACAGCGGTTCTGTAAAGGGGCTTTTTGCGGTTTTTTCGCACTTGACACCCCATGGGATATCCGATATAATGACGCTGTTTGAATATGCCTCAGTAGCTCAGTTGTATAGAGCAATCGCCTCCTAAGCGATAGGTCGGAGGTTAGAGTCCTCTCTGGGGTGCCAGATGCCTTGATTCACCTGTGGATCAAGGCATCTTTTTCGTATTATTCTGCAGGTTTGCGTTGTTCGTAGAATACCAACCGAGTGAACGGTTTCAGTGATCCGGACTGTCTGGGATTCTGTATTAACCCGCATCGCCATGACGTTATAATAGTCAAAAAAACCTATTTGTATTGACTATCTATTAACTAAAATGTATAATTGTTTCAGGATTTTAATATCTGCGTTTTGTCTTTTGGGCACCAAAGACGCCGACATTCAAATGGAGGTAATGTATGGATAATTATCTCAGACAACAAGTTGTCGAAATATTGACACGATGGATTGATAAAAACGGAGGCATACCGTTGGCTCAAGTTCCGATCGCATTGGCCCATAGCGGTCTGGATAGGGATCTGTACAGAAACCTGAGCCTGAAGCGATGGCTTCAGACTTATTTTGGCAGCGAATTTATCATCGAGTGCAGGGATGGTCGAGAGATCGTTTTGTGCACCGATTCTTCCGGTGATGAAAATAAGGAGGTAACATATGGATGCGATGGAACGTCAAAAGGTCATTAATGCGCTGACAGCCCGGATCCGAGAACAGGACAGTTTGCGTCTGAGCCAGGTATCGAGCATTCTGGCAGCGGCTGGACTGAGCAGAGATCTGTATAACGGACTTGGGCCGAAACGCTGGCTTCAGCAGTGTTTTTCCAACGAGTTTGTCATTGAGGGCAGCAACGGTATGGAGGTTGTTCTGCTGGCGAATACGGATCAAAACATCATTTTTCAAATCTCGTCCATACTGCGGGATTATGTGAAAAAGAACGGCAGTATTCTTCTTGCCAATATCCCTGCCACATTGCAGCCTTATGGGATCGATTACAAAAAATACTCCGATGGCATGTCGTTAAGAGCCTGGCTTCGAAGCGCATTTCCTGAGTTCATTGAGTCCGATAACGGCTTGGCGCTGTGTCTTCGCACGAACGAGCTGAGTATTAAGCTACTTGAGATCCGACAGATGCATGCATTTGCATTTATGAATAAATGGCCGAATAATATCAAGAAGTATCAACAGCTCAGTGGCGATGAGTCGATGACAGAGGGACAGCTGCGCAGTCATATTGCGCACCGTATCGCACTGGCTTTGCTCGGTGTTCCCGGCATCATGCTGCTGGATATAGATGGAAAGGTGCCTCGGATCGCATTTCATCTGGATCTGAAAGATTGTAAGGGTCGGGATATCTACTGTGTTGTGGAGCATTCGGCCAGTTCCGACAAGGTCGTTCGTCAGCCGTGGCAAATGGTTGGATTCTGCATCACCGGTGGAGATGATGAACACGGGCTTGGTCAGTGGATGGAATCAAGATTTAAGCTATCCGGAAATGAGAATCTGCCGGATTACAAGGAAGTTGAACAGTTGATTACCCACATCGATTCTCTGCGTGTGGCGCTACTGGAGCAACTGCCTGAACTGACCGCCAGAACGGAAGCTGCACGCTGCCCCAGAACGGAAGTCGTGGCCCATATCCAGAATTACGAACAGCAGTGGCGTATTCTGAAAGATATGCTCTCTGGGTTCCGTATGTTGGAGATTCCTGCGGATGCAGATTTGGAGACTTTGCGTCAGCTCATAAGCGAGCAAAACCGACAGTACCACAATATCCGTCAGGCTCTGCAGATTTTTGATAGGATCGTTGAGTGCGTCCGGGAGATTTACAATGCCAGCCGGTTGCGCTGGTCGGAAGACTGCACACCTGTGGAGGATGCAAAAAAGCTGCACGAAGCATATGACTCAGTCCGGGAAAATTTGGACTACAAGTTGTTCAGCGATACGATCAAGCCTTATATCAGCCTGCTGAATATCACCAGAGAAACGACCTTAAGTGCGAAATTGGATCCGGATATCAAGACCGTAACCAAATATTTTAAGGAGATGACTTCTGAATATACAGCTGTAATGCTGCTGTGGGTTCAGGAGGATGTTTGGAAACCGCTAGAGGAGCTGGTGACACTCCAGAATTTGTTGGAAGAATGCATCCGCACGCAAACGGAGCAAAGCAGAGGATCAAAAACGGACAGATGCATTTCAGATCCGGATACATTCCTCAATGAATCGATCAATCCCGATGAAGAAAACTGGTATTTGAGATGGCTCAAATGCACGCAGGAAGTGTTGCCTGACGATGTGCGTCAGCAGGCCTTGATCATGGGAGCCAGTGAAGACAAAAATCAGAAGGATACCAACGAGCTGACTTTCTGCGGAGCAGCAGACAGACTCCTTGCGGCAGAGTCCGGCTATGATCAGACGGCCGAGAAATACCTGCTGATGGGTCTGAACTTTGACGCAGAAAATTGTGTCCCGAAGCTGTTGGAGATATATCGGAAGCAGAACCGCCCCGACAGCTTTGAGAAACTATGGGTTCGATACAGTGACAGTTCGAAATACGCCCTTGAGGATCTGATTTATTGGCTGCAGCTTCAGTGTCAGACCGCACCGGATGATGCGCTGCTGACAGCGGATGTACAGCTGTTTCTGCAGTACCGTCCGGATTCCCTGCGCATCCTGACAGAGGCGGCAGAGAAGGCAGGACAACCGGAGAAAGCGAGCCTGTTCAGCCAAAGACTCCAGGCTCTTCAGGGGCTGCCTGAACCGAATGGTTTTGAGCAGGCTCTGATCAACGCGGATATTGGCGCGGTACGGTCTTATGCACAGCAAAGCGAATCGCTCAGGGCCCTTGGGTATACGGAGGGACAGATCGACCATATCTGTATGACGCTAGAGTCCGGTGACTATGGAATCGGTGTATCGCAGCATGATATTGCATACAGGCTCTATCAATTCCAGCAGAATCAGCATATGCTTGCCGAATGCTACTACTGGAACAGCTTGGCGTTGGAGCGTGATAAGGAATGCACGGATTTGCTGCAGCTTCTTGTGGACGAAGCTAGGTGGGAAGAGTGCATCGCCCTTTACGACAATTTTAAGCATCAGACAGTCAAGAATATAAAAACCAGAAAGCTGTATTTGACGGCACTTCTATATCATTCTCCCGAAATCGCTTCCAACAGCATCCTTGATTTGTACCAGGATTTCCTGTGGCTGATGTGCGAGCAGCAGCAGATTGCAGAGCATGTCCGTCAGTTGGCCAAGACCCATGCATTTTATGCCAAGCTGATTCAGGTTACTGCACTGTTGGATATTCCCTTCATCAAGAGTGTTTCTCTCATGGATAACTCCATGCGTGAAACCGTATTCAATCAAGATCTGATGGTGGCAAACGGTTTCTCACTTGCTCATATCGAGGAAGTCAAGAACCTATATAAATCCGACAGCTATCCGCATGGCTCGGATGTAATGAGTACCGCAACCAGATTGTACATGTTTGCGAAGTTGATGGGCGATGCCGCAGAGCAGACCGCTCTGCTTGCACTGCCTCTGATCGATGCCGCAAAACTGCTGTGGACGATCTATATCCAGAAGCAGGATTATGCAGCAGCGCTCGATCTGGCACAGAATCATCTGGTGCTGCGCAGTGCATGCAGCGAGGAATATCTACAGTTGCTTTTCCGTAACCGCCGCTATCAGGATTTCCTGACAGAACTGCCGAAGACGGAAACTACCAGCAGTTCTCTTGAACTGATGGAGACTGTCTCACGAATCCGAACCAATATGGAGCTGCTGGGCCCGGTGCTCATTCCGAGTGAACTTGCGCCCAGAGTCATGGTACCTCTGGTGACAGAACTGATCTCTGCATTGTATGAAACAGAAAATGCTGAAACAGCCGCTGCGTTGATCGCAGAACATTTTGCGCAATGGGTTGACATTTGCTCCGGAGAGGAACTGGTAGCAATGATAACCGGTGGAAACGAACTGAGCGATACCGCTGCTGCGGAAATTCTAAAATATACAGATGGGGACCAAAACCTCCAGCTGAGCATCTTCTGCAGCCGTCAGCTGGGGCTTTCCCTGCAGAACGATCCGACTGACCGCTATTTTTCGGAGGTCGTTGGGCAAGCTGAAGCGTTGCCTCTGGAAGAACAATTGACACAGTTCCAGCGGTTAAGAAAATTGTATGGCCGCAATATGGATGCGCTGGAGATCCGAATTGTATCTGCATCGCTCAGAAGTATGCTCAACAAGCAGGAAGATCTGCGGGAAATAGCGAAACAGATGAACGGCTTCCTCCGCAGTATCTATGTGGATGAGGCAATCCTAGAGGAAATCTACCGCTGTCTTGAAGGGCACGACATCTGCTATAATTTCCTGATTTATGATGCATTGTCTACGATCAGCGCTCAGATCGGTGCGCAGCAGAGGAACCTGCAGTTCCTGGTCGACGCAAATCAGAGACCGTTGGCGGCCAGCAGGCCTTTCTTCCAGATGCACCTTGCACAGCAGTTTTTGCAGCAGCTGATCCGTGGCGAGCTGGAAGATAAACACGTTGCATGTGCAGAGAGCCTGTGCATCCGTCTAATGGAGAGCCGTCAGAATGCGGTGCCGCTGCTTTGTCTGGTTTATTTGGAGAGCCGTCTCGGAAAGACAAACCATGCGGATGCTACCCTGCTGCATTTGGCCTCGATCCCGGCTGATACGCTGGGCGATGTGATGGCTATGCAAATCGCGGATTTGCAGAATCAGCGCTGGCAAGGTAACAGACCTACGGTTTTGAGTTTGTTCCAGAATATTCTGAACGAAGAAGACCTGGACGGCATCCTGCAATATATGAACTTCTGCGGCAGATTCGAACTCATCGATCCCAGTGTAAAGCTGGAACTGGAAACGAACACCGACAAGCAGGTTTTGACCCCGTCTGAGGTGGAACGGGTGCTGATACTTCTATTCCGGGATCAGGATGATACGGATATCTGGAGATATTTCGAAAAACTTCCGCTGAACCGGGATTCCGACGGTTATGCGAGATTGTACTATCTCTATTGTCAGAAGACAAAAAATAAATGGAAACAGTGTTTGACTCTATGCGCCAAGCACAATCTCTATGACCTTCACTTGCGCACACTGATTGCCTGGATTGATGATAGCAATGACACGAGGCTCCTGAATGTCCGTAAATATCTGAGCAAGCTGTTTGAGCAGAATGCAAACTTCCCTGTCAACTGGAAAAAAGATCCGTTGGTAGGTAAATTGCTGATGCAGATGATCGGTCAGGTGCGGCCTGTTGCCGATAATTTCTCCTGGCTGCAGATCATCTGTACTGTCGCTGTTAAGTCTGGAATGCCTGAACACATCCGCCTGATCCGTGACAAGGTCGGCAATCAGCTGTTTGGCAGCTATTGCGATCTGGGCGTTGTGGTTCTGAGCTATCTGCTTTTGGATCGTCGGATCGAGGAAGCCTACGAATGGCTGACTCTGCAGAGGCAGATCCTCGCCCATATGAAGTACCAGAAGCTGGTGGATGAATTGGCCGGATTGGACCTCACAGAACTGGAGGAATGGACTCAGCAGGAGGAGAACCAGATGATCCTGCAGATCATCCTCCCCGATGGCAACCAGCCCAACATCCATGGAATCGGTGAGATTGTGGTCGACGGATTCCTCCAGGGCCGTGAGGACCTTGCAATGCGGGTACTGATGCGTTTGCAGGATGTATTTGAAGATGATTACGGCCTTTGCAACGCACTGTATGATCTATGCATCTCCCAGCGCGATGTGGACATCCCGATGCTCCATCGCCTGCTGAGGACTTTGACCAGACTCAGATGCCCCACCAGCTACTACCGCTGCACGCAGATCGAGTACGGTAAAAAGCTAGCGGCACTGAATGCAATCCTGATTGCCCAATCCAGAACCCATTTGGTACGCGGTCAGTATCTGTTCGATGAAAAAGCAGGTGACTATCTGAGCAAGTGCTGCCCGGTGACTGCCCGTGAGGATTGCGCACAGGTCAATCAGACCCAAGACGCCATTTACAGCAATCTCGTGAATCGTTCTGGTGAAGATTTGCAAATCTGCTGTGACAGCTACATGAGCTGGATCACCGGAGAGTGGAGCGAACTGATCAGCAGAAAGTGGGAAGAACGCGGAAATTTGCAGGAGCTTTCCTTTACCGCAGATCTGGAGCTAGCTCCCTACGGTCTGTCCAGAAGCATCCTTCGTGTAGTGGCACCCTTTAGTCCGGAAGAAACAGAAGCGTTTATGAAGTGGCTGTGTGAAGAGACTTTGGAGAAGAAGCGCTTGTCCCCGAATCAGACAGCTCAGATCGTATTTGTTCAGGCGCTCATCGACAAGGGCTATTTGGATGTCCTTCGTCAGGGTTCCTCGCAGTATCCTCTTGAGGTTGTGCTGGGATGCCCGATCGAGGATTGCAGTCTGTACGAAACCTTCTACAAAAATGGATTGGGGCACTGTGCGCAGGACGATCACAAAACTCGGGATGCGCTTGCCTTCCTGATCAGCGGTCTGGCATGTCATTCCAACATCATGGCTGAGTACAGCAAGGCTGCGGATAACTATTTCAGGACAAGCCGTGATGCACACGCTTACAGCTATTATCATGCGCTGTTCTGGACCCACAAAATCTTCCACATTTTCCAGGCAAAGATAGAAAAGTCGGTTATGCGGGTTAATGAGAAGACCGCCTATTATGAGTATCTTGCCTTCAGCCGTGTCTGCGGCCTGTTTTCCGATAATGAGGAGACGATTCAGAGTGTCAATGATGCCTCTTTCAGCGTGAACGGGACCATCAATATGGTTCAGGTTCTGATCCGAAGTGAACGAGCCGGTGAGATTCTTCGCCTGCGCCGTTATCTGTCTCCCGCTCAGATGAATATTGCCGATCTGGTCTTGATTGCCATGAATCCGGATATTCCCGACGACAAGAAACTGGCATCGGTGATATCCGTCTCCGATCCTGAAACCCGTGCCTATCTGTTGCTGCTGCTGAAGTGGCCGTATCATCCCCAGTCACAGTACAGCGCCAATCACCTGCGTAATATTCAGAATGCATCCAAAGCGCATGAGCTGTATTTGGCTGCCATGCAGCAGATCAATACCACGGAACGCCCTGATCTGAAGAATGGTCTGAAAAAGATCCTGCTGTATAAAACCTGCAACAGTGCCGCATTCAAGAACATGAATTCCCAAAAATGGTGGGAAGATACCGTGGAGGTTGCTCCCAGCACCATTGGCAGCTTCCAGCTTCCCGAATTTGCGCAGATGCTCGAACCCATCACCGACAATACGCCGGAGCAGATCGATCAGCTGCTTATCCATCATAAACAGCTGGGCCAGATGCAGCTACGGGAAAGCTTTGAGCAGCGAATGGCGGTGTCTGAAGAGATCCTGCGGTGTGTCATCGGTTTGGAGCAGTCGGAGATCAAGCAGTATGAGGCATTGCTGCGATACGGAGTGGATTGTTACTATGTTCTGTACACCAGCGCAAGCAGCGAAGACCGGGCACGATCCCATGTCCTGATGAAGCAGCTCGTGAATGTCAATAACTGCGGCGTGACCTCCGGAGATGCCTACGAGTCGTTTCAGGAGCTGATTCGTACCGTGGCCCTGTCTGAAATGCTGGGTTCTTACGAAAGTATCCGGGAGATGGTCGAGGACTATTCCCGCAACAGCAATGTCTTCCACAGAATGCGCAGCTTCTTCCATGATAATGTTCAGCTCAGCACCATCAGTTCCATCTATGATACTCTGGAGAATCTGGGAGGATGCTATGCGCTCCATACGGCCAGCAATTTCCAGTCTCTGCGAAAAGCTCTGGAGCGTGCGTATTTGAAGCTGAATGCGCTGGAAGTCCATACATGGGCAGAAATCAAGAAGCACATGCAGATGCTGATTACGGATGAGATCAATAACCTCAGCCGCAGACCTGAGCTGGAGATCAAACTGCTGAACGAGGGTGTGCAGGGCCATTTGGGACATTTCAGCGGATACGTGGTCAACTACGGACTCGATCCTGCGGAAAATGTAACCCTTCATGCAAGTTACGGAAACGGCTTCCACAGTGAGCAGTACACCCTTGCACGGCTGGAGCATAATGCAAAGGCAGTTTTCGAGATTCGCTACAGCATTCCCACGGATGAGACAACCATGCAGTTCCATCTGGATTGTGCCTATACATACGGCAGAAAGAACTGTTCCGCACCCAGTTTCGCAGGTACATTCAAGGTATCGGAGCTGCCTGATCCTGGGATTTATTCTGAGGTGTATGACACCGGCGGATCCATCAAATTCACTGTTAACGAAACCGGCAAGATCTACAGCCCCATTTTCTTTGGTCGCCGTGCGGAAATCGGAAAGATGTGTTCTCTGGTTCAGGGAAAGAACTTTTCGGAGTATCACAGCGCCATCGTCTACGGACTGCGCCGAACCGGCAAAACCTCGCTGCTGAACTATTTTAAGGCTTATGTAGACAAGAATTGCGAAAACACCCTGTGCGTCCGGGTAGATGTTCTGATATCCAATTACACGATTCACGATGTTTTCATCAAGCGTGTGTTGAATGAGATCAAGCTGCCTGAGCTGAATGGCAATGACGAATGGGATCTTTTCCGGGAGCGGTGGAGTACGATCCCGGAGGGACAGGTGGACTGCGACCCGAAGCGGCTGGATCAATTCTATCGTGAACTGTACCAGTTTACAAATAAGGGATTGATGCTGATCGTGGATGAGATCGACAGACTGTTTGAGCGCATTATCAGCAATCAAAGTGTGACAAATCTGCAGATGGGACTCTTTGACGCCCTTACATCGATGCTGGACAGCGAAGCCTGTGCCCATGCGATTCACTTCGTGCTGTGCGGCTCTAACTGGCTCATCCGCTATGCGGAGACCGGCGACTACCTGCAGCAGATGTTCCATCGTATCGGCGGACGCAAGTATGTGGTGGGCAAGCTGCCCCGGCCTGATGTGGACCTGATGTTGAAGTCTGCTACGCAGAAGCATAAATCTCTGGTACTGACAGAGGACGCCAAGAACATGATCTGGGAGTATACCGGTGGTTTGGTCTGGTTCACCAAGCTTCTGGCCAACGCAGCCATTGCCCGTGCCGTGGAAAACCGCAGGACCGTTGTCTATCCCTATGATGTGTATGAGGCACTCCCGAAGATCCTGACTCCCGGCAATTGCCGCCAGTTCTATGAGGGCTGTTACACCGATGGACCGGAGATGGCAGTGATCGACGCCATTCAGAGTCTTGCCACACGAAAGGATGCCTGCATTTCCATCAACCAGCTGTGCGATCTAATGAAATGTGAGGCATGGGAAGTGGAAAATGCCCTGCGGATGCTGTCTATCTTTAATATTATTGAGCGTGAATCTCCGACATCTTCCAGATACCGTTTCTGCCTGGACATTTATCGCCGTTATTTCCGTTCCGAGCGTTCCTCCAAGACTTATGAGAAACTTCCAGACGAGATTGAGGCATTCACAAAGGCTCAGAAGGCGGAAAAGGAACCTATGATGCTGGCGGACACCGATGATGATTGGTTCGCTTCCGATGATATGTAAGCACGATTGACCCCGGGCCGGCGGTACCTGCCGGCCCGACACAAAAGGAGTTTATAGAGAAATGAATCCTTTCAAAAAGTCCCCCACGCCGCTCCGTCGGCTTGGTGATCTGTATGACAGAGAATATGAGGTCAAACAGCTCGAAGAATGTCTGGTAAAACGGGAAAATACTGTGATTCTGGGTGTGGAGGGTTCCGGCAAAACATCACTGATCAAAAGCTTTTTTGATATCCAGTACCGAAAGAAGATGGCGCTTGAGCAGCAAACACTGATCCTGTTCACGGATCTGTCGCAGACTGCGGATGAAGATGAACTTTGCGACCGCCTGTTCGGTGATCTGAAGCTTGCCGTTATGATGCTGCTTGCCGGAACCTCGGCCTGCGACATTGCCCTTACGCTGCTGGAAAGACTATGGGCAGATCCTACAAAGGATCCCAAAGCCCGGTTTGAGTCTGCTGCTGGGCAGCTTTCTGATCAGATGGGTTATTATCTTGTGCTGATTATGGATGGTTTCGAGCGTTTTGTGTCCTCTCCAACCATCACCTTCAAACACCACGATATGCTGCTGGGCCTGATCAATCAGCATATCATGCAGTGTATTGTCGCCACGAACTACGATTTGGACAAGGACTCCCTGCCGCCCGATGTGGGAGGTTCCCTCTATCTGCAAAAGTTCCAGAACAAGATCCACACCAGAGCCTTCTCGCCAGAAAAAGCCACAGGTTTTGTTCGGGATAAGCTGCGAAATAATGAAATCCAGCTTTCGGATGAAGAGATCAAGCAGCTGTACCAGCTGACTGGCGGTGTCCCCAGCTTGTTTGAGTTGGCCTGCAGCCATAGTTATGACAACGTCAAGGTTAATGGCCGCTTACGCCAAAAGGAGATCGGCAGTATCATCTACAGTTGCGCAAAGCCGGTCATGAGTTCCTGGTGCAAAATCCTATCACCCGGGCAAATGGATCTGCTTCATGCAATTTTCGAATCTGATCTGGCAAACTTGAAACCAGCCAGATTCCGCATGCCGAATAATGACAATGCCGTGCGTAGCAGTGCATGTCAGCTGGAAGATCGTGGACTTCTGGTGCCGCATCTGATTTATGATGAACATCAGAAAAAGTATATCCCGGACGAAGGAGAGTACCAGATCAACAGTACTTTGCTGGACCGCTATCTGCGTACGGAACCCGCACGGGATAACCCTCTTCAAAAGCTTCGGCAGGAGAAGAAAGATAAAGAGCTGCGGGAGCAGGCAGCGTATGAGCACGCCGAACGGATGAAAGCTCTGGAAGAAGCCACGGCCCAAGCTAATCTGGAACATATCAAAAACAGCCAGCCTGCGGGGGATACCTACAACTACTATGACCTGAAGGGTGCCAATGTGTACAACATGACGGCCAATCTGATCTCTGCGGACCAGTTCCTGGGGCTGCTGGGGATCGGCGAAAGGGCCGGTCCTTTGGGACGCACCTCCCTTCGTGAGAGCGCCGCCAAACTGCGCGTGCAGTTGGACGCCATGGATACGACGCACCTCTTGCCCCCGGCGGATATCGTCGAAGCGGAGGATTCGGATCAACAGCAGAAGGAGCATGCGCTGGAACTGCAGCTGGCAAAAGCCAGCAAGAGCCTGCTTCCGGATGTGGATCCCGCCAGTCTGGAGGAAACAAATCTGGAGAGTATGGACCAGCGGTTCCATGCGGTCCGTGCTGCGCTCGGTCTGGAGGAGCAGCTGAACGATCATCTTATGGAGTCTTTAAGCCCGCTTTGTAATTTCTATGTCAAGGCTGCGATCATCGTGGAGGACCATATGCGGCCGATCGTCGGTTTGCTGAATGGCGATTATTCCACGCATCTGGTGATGTACGGAAAATGTCTCGAGCAGTGTCTGCGGGATTCACTGTTCCCACTGTTTAGCACCCACCCCCTTTTCAAGGACTACAATACATACGCCAGAAAGGATACACCCGGAAACGTCGATACATTTGCGCAGATGGATGTTTCCAAGGTGATGCTGGGCAACTTCTCCTATATGCTTCGTGCAAAAACGAATCAGCTTTCCAATCTGTGTGTAACGCAGGGCATTCAGGTAGACGGAGTGGTGGATCGTCCGCTCACGCAGACGGAATGGATGTCCTGGTGGTCGCAGTATGAGAATTGCGTACATCATGCCAAGGATATCCGAAACCGGGTCCATGCCGGTGTTCCCGCTCCCAGCGAGGCGGATGTTCTCCAGCTGCGCAATTATACTTTTGGAAATAATGGCATACTGAACGCCAGTCAGGTTGGCCGTGCGCTGTATTTCCGCATAAATGCTCCAACGCAGCGACAGCTCACGGACCGTGAGATCGCAGATCTGAAAGGAACTGAACAGGATCTCGTTTGCAAAAGCGTGAATGATAAAGGCGCATTGGATGGTGAACTTCTGGTCACTATAGAGGATTGCTGTGTCATGGGACATGTTGCGGCCAAGCATGTTCGAAACTTGACCTCTGATGCCCAGTCGCTGGTGAGTCAAACGCTGCGTGTGAAGCTGGAACAGTATGATAAGCAGAACAACTGGTTTGTTGTCACCTTGCGGTGATCACTATCAGACCGACCTTTGTAAGTGTCAAACTACCCACTACCTTGTTCCAATAATATGAAACAATACCTCCGTGCAGTATCGTGCAGTGTATGGCAGGGCCATACAGGGCCGGTCAAACGGAGGTATTATCATAAACCGAGGATTACAGATGTACATTGAGCAGACGAAGCTGGTCAGGGGGCGTTTTGTGGAAGTGATGCCAGTGCAGCCGGCAGCGGTGTGCCCATTATCGTTCGAATCGCCAGAGCGGAACTGGATATCCATAACGGCGCAGATGCGGCCACTGTGAGGCGCTGCTGTGGGCAGTTAAGTCATGCTGAATGATTCCACTGGAGCCAGCCACATCTTCATCAAGTGCGACTTAAGCTCGTCTGTGGTGTATTTGAGCAGTTACCCCTGTCTGCAGAGGTAACTGCTCTTTTTCTCTTGAAGTCCCAAATTCCCCATCAGCTGCCCAAGATAATTGACTGTCTGGATGCCTAATACTTTCTCAGCAATCAGATGGTTTCGCGCAATGTGACTGCTGTTGCCGGAGATTACGAAAAAAAGCGCCCTGTGCAGCAGTTGTTCTATGGACATTTGTGTTTTTCGGTGTTACAATGACCAAGAAAACAACGTCCAAGGAGGTCATAACTATGCATTTTTGCCACATGAAGCGTTGCGTCAGTCTGGTGCTGGCGCTTGTCATGGTGTTCTCGCTGATGCCCCTGCACGGTTTTGCAGCCGGGGCAGATCTCCATGACCACCCGGAAGAATCTGCACTTCAGGAGCAGGCGGATGCACTTGTTCTGGAGTATCTGGGCGGCGCGGCCATGACGGACGATCAGATCCGGGCGGCTGTGGATGCCATGGATCCGCTTTCGCTCTGTCAGGCTGTGGATGAGATCCACGCCATGATCGAGCCGCTCCGGCTTTTGACTGAGGAGGAGCTGCTGCACTTTGCGGCAGAGAATCCCGCTTTTGCGGTTTTCTCCGAACGTGTCATGGCTGCGGAGCTTTATGACGCCATGATCGCCGATTCCGCAGATATCGTGCCGATGGCCACCTCCGGCACCGTTCTGAGCGGACAGATCACCGTGACGGATACGGCGGGAAATGTCACCGTCTCCGGCAATACCGTCAAGGTTACGGTCAAGGGCTCCGGCGGCCTGACCGGCGGCAGCACGGCGACCAACACCGTCACCGTCACCAACGCCTCCGGCAGCACGGCGGTCGTCAGCTTTGACTACAGCTGCTCCGCCACCGGCACCTTTACTTTCTCCGAAAGCTCCAATTCCGGAACTTTCAGCGGTATGCTGGCGGCCGGGGAATCGAAGACCATGACCGTGACCGCCACCGGCGGCGCCCTGTTTTCGTCCTCCACGGCGACGATGAATCTGACCAATTTCACCCTGACCCCGGCGCAGGATTCCTCCAATGTCACCGTGGACTTTGACAGCGCCATGGGCAGTGTGACCGCTGACGGCGCAGGGATTTCTTCCGGCACCACGCTGGAGGGGATCACCCCCGCCGGGGGTGTCCAGCTGGTGGCAAAGCCTGCCTCCGGCTATGTCTTTGCCTGCTGGGTCGATCCTGCCGACGGCACCATCGTGGCTTACGATGCAGAATACTCTCTTCAGCCCATGGATGATATTTCCGTCAGGGCCGTGTTCCTCCCTGCCGAAAGCTCCGCCTGCTTCCGGATCGGCAGGACCCCGTACTACAATCTGAACGATGCGCTGGCAGCGGCGGTCAGCGGCGATGTGATCATTCTGGTGAACAACGGCACCCTGCCGGCCGGTGAGTACACCGTTCCCGGCGGCATCACCCTGCTGATCCCCTACGACGAAAGCGGTGTGGTCTTCACAACGGCTCCCGCAAGCACCGCTGATACCACTACCCCCTCTGCCTATCGCACTCTGACGCTGGCGGAGGGCGCGAATCTGACTATCGACGGTACCCTGAGTGTCACCGCCAAGCATTACCGCAGCGGCGGCCGGCCTGCGGGCAAATACGGCTACATGCTCCTGCAGGAGGGCAGCGGCATCAAGGTCAACGGCAAGCTCTACGCCTACGGCTTCATCGGCGGCAAGGGCAATGTGAAGATCATGTCCGGAGCCACCGTCTATGAATATTTCCAGATCATCGACTTCCGGGGCGGCAGCGCCACACTGGCCATGTACGGCAAATCTCAGGGCGTGTTCCCCCTGAGCCAGTACTATGTGCAGAACGTGGAGGCCCCCATGACGCTGGAGGCCGGCGCCACGGAGTACGGCTACACCACCCTGTACATGTCGAGCACCGAATACCACTCCACCGTCAAGTTCATCGGCACCAGCGGAGCCATGTTCAACCTGACCTCCGGCTCCGTGACCAAGGAATATGACGGCGGCGCCGACCGACTGCGCATCCGGGCCAACGGCACCATGACGCTGGAGCCCATGTCCCTGTCGGTGTCCACCATGTCCATCAACTCCGGCGACTATGTTCTGCCCATCAACAGCTCCATCACCATCGAGCTGGAGGGCGGCACCGCCACCGTCAAGCAGGATCTGGCGCTGCAGCCCAACGCCGAGCTGATCGTGGATGCAGGTGCGACCTGCGCTCTGGCCTCCGGCGTCCGGCTGTATGTCTACGACAAGGATCAGTGGGGCAGCTATGTCTACAGCAACGCCCAGCTGCGCGCCGTCCCCTACGCCGCCGGCAGAACCTACAAATCCCCCACCAGCAGTTCCCGCACCATCACCGGCGACGCGGTGATCCATGTGGCAGGCACGCTGGATGCCTCCGCCGGCAAGCTGTACACCACCGAGGGCGGCGCGGCGATCACCGGCCATGAGGGCGGCATTGTGAAAATGGCCTCCGTCTCCTCGGGCACCACCTATCAGGCCACCCAGAGCGGCTCCGACATCACCTTTGTGTCCATCCCCGTCACCTCCGCAAAGCTGTGCAGCGCCGACGGAAGCTATCTTTCCACCTCCGCCAATACCTACTGCTATGAAGGCGGCGCATGGGGCGTGTACTGCGACCACAGCTACACCGCCGTCACCGCGGATGCCACCTGTACCGAGGCTGGCAGCATCACCTATACCTGCAGCAAGTGCGGCCGCTCCTATTCCGAGACGATCCCCGCCACCGGCCACACCGCTGGAGAAGCCGTTACCGAGAACGCCGTGGATGCCACCTGTACGGCTGACGGAAGCTATGACACCGTGGTGTCCTGCACGGTCTGCGGCGCAGAGCTGTCCCGGGTGCGCACCGCCGTCCCCGCCGCCGGTCACCGCTGGAATGACGGCGAGATCACCGCCGCCCCGGACTGCGAGCGCACCGGCGTGAAGACCTATACCTGTTCTGTCTGCGGTGAGACGCAGACGGAGGTGGTGGCGGCGCTGGGCCATGACATGGTCTATACTCCCACCAAGGACGCCACCTGTACCGAATCCGGCGAAGCGGCCAGCGCCTACTGCAGCCGCTGCGACTATGTGGAGACCGCCGGCGGCGTGATTCCCGCGCTGGGCCACGACTGGGCGGAAACCGCCCGGGTGGAGGCTACCTGTACCGCCGAGGGCAGCATTTCCTACGCCTGCTCCCGCTGCGGCGAAACCAAGACCGAGCCCATCCCGGCCACCGGCCATGCCTACACCGAAACCGTCACAGCGCCCACCTGCACCACCGACGGCTTCACCACCTACACCTGCGCAAGCTGCGGCCACAGCTATGTGGATCATGTGATCCCCGCCGCCGGTCACAGCTATCAGGGGCAGGTGACCGCGCCCACCTGTACGGAGGCCGGATATACCACCTATACCTGCGCGGTCTGCGGCCACAGCTATGTGGGAGACGAAACCCCCGCCACCGGTCACGACTACGGCGACGGCTCCGTGACCCGGATCGCCACCTGCACCGACACGGGCGTCAGAACCTATACCTGCAGCCTCTGCGGTCACAGCTACGACAGTGAGATCCCCGCGCTGGGTCACGATCTGACGCACCACGACGCCAAGCTGGCCTCCTACACCAGCGTGGGCTGGGATGCCTATGACGAATGCGGCCGCTGCGGCTATACCACCTATCACGAATACCCCATCCTGAAGCGGGAGGGCATCTCCGATTACGAGACATTTGTGGAAAACCTGCGGATTCTGGAGCAGATCGCTGACCGGTATGTGGACGAGAATCCCGGTGAAGATCCGGCGGCGCTGGTGCTCAACTACATCCGCACCGGCATCGAAAGCTACACCACCACCTCCTGGGCCATCATGGCCGGCAACGAAAACACCGACTTCACCGCCTATGTGCTGGCCTACGAGGATGCCTACAACACCGGCATGACCGATCCGGCGGAGCTGATCAGCGTGGTCAGCATCCGGGATCTCGGCCAGTTCCCCGCGCCCAGCGACCCCGGCTTTGCGCTGGAGTTCACCCACATGTTCGGCACCATGGACATCACCTGCCACAATCCCGGAAGCCGGGATCACGCGGACGTGGCGGGCTGGGCCGGCGATCTGGTGGATCTGCTGGATCTGGTGGACGGAAGAGCCGATGTGACGGGCCTTGAAACCGTGGAAGAGATGGTCAGCGCCATCTTCGCCGGTGGCTATCTGGCAGGCAGCATCGAGTCCTTCGGCCGGCAGGATATGTACGGCGATCTGGACGCCTTCTATCTCATGAACGAGCTTGGAAAGCAGGAATACCGCACCGGTCTGCTGACGGAGCTTCTGGAGGGCTACTTTGTGGAGGGTCTGACCGACGAAGACCGGGCGGCCTACTTCCTCGCCAACAGAATGGAGGGCATCACCAACCGCGCTGCGCTCCGCTCCGCCGTCTACGCCGCATACGCGGGCAACAGGGTCAACACCACGCTGGAGGGCACCAGAACCTTCGTCTCCGACTCCGAAAAGCTCTATGATCTGCGGCAGGCAGTCTGCTATGCCTTCGCCGACTATCTGTGGCGGCTGGCGGGCGACTATGTGGAGGACGGCGGGGATCCCCTCTTTGCCGTGACTTCCGGCGAATCCGTGACACTGGCTCCCGGCATCCTCCGGCAGATCAGCTCCGCCGCTGCTGCCGACGGCGAAACGGTCACCTATTACGTCACCACCGCCGATCTGAACCGGGAGGATGTCCGGATCGATGCCGCTGTGGGCGAGGGCACTCTGCTGGCACAGGCACAGGGCTATGACGCCAATGTGATCGCGGGCATCAGCGGCGGCGCCGCCGCTGCCGGTTCCTTTGGGGACGGCGCCGGTTTTGCCGGTGCTCTGACCGGTACGGCGCTGGTGGAGGGCGGCAGGAGCGTTGCCGCAGACTCCGATGTGCGCGCCGCCGGAACCGCCGCCGGTGTCACGAAGACCGGCAAGGCCGTGTTTGTGGCTGCCGAAAATGCCACCCACGGGGAGATGGCCCGGATCCTGCTGGACGCCGGATGCGTTACGGGCTTCCTGCTTAGCAGCGGCGAAAGCACTTCCTATGTTTCCAGAACCGAAACCGAGGAAGCCTTTACCGACCATATGGAGAATCCGGCATCGGTCGGCTCCGTGCTGCTGATGATCTCCACGGCCCCGGACGACACCGAGTTCGACCGTGCGGTTTTGCGTGCGGAGCTCACCTATCTGACCGCAAATGCCAGCGTCCGGATCACCGCCTCCGGCATCACGGCCCGGGGCAGCGAAACGGCCATTCCCGAGGGCGCGCTGAGCTGGAGCGTTTCCGACGGATCTGTCGGCACCGTTTCCGATGAGGGCGTCTTCACCGCAGCCGGTGTCGGCGACGTGGATGTGACCCTGAGCCTGAACGGTGCGCCCATCGGCAGCATCACGCTGCATGTGGTGGTTCCCGATACCCTTTACTTCACCGGCAGCAACATCAACGCCTATTACGGCGAAGCGGCTCCCCTGCCGCTGGCGGCCCTGTATCACAGAAAGCCCGTGGCCATTGCCGCAGGCGACGTGCATTTTGAGGTCAGCACCAACGACGAGGGTGTCAGCGGCGGCAGCGTCACCGGCTTCGACTTCGTGGGCAGCGAGGAATCCGGTCTGAAGACCGTCACCGTCACCGCTTCCCTGCGCAGCGACGGCAATGTCCGGGATACGCTCACCGTCACCATGTACAAGCCGGGCGACGTGGTGTTTGACTTCGATCAGGCCACCGGCGGCGACCGGCAGCTGGCATGGCAGCGGGAGGTTTCCAACGCCACCACAGAGGACGGGAATACCTATTATGTGACAGATCCCGCCGAGGCCATGGTGACGGAGTATACCTTCGCCATCGACATGTCCGCCATCGCCGTACCCGAGCAGCTGAAGGAGCTGACCGACATGCTGCCCGGCGCCGACGAAACCGACGGCACCGCATGGGGCTTCCTGCTGCAGCTGGCAGACCGAATCAGCGTCCTGTCCGAGGTTCGGGCCGCCATTCAGATCGATCCCAATTTTGATGTGGATCTGTCCGGGCTGAGCCTGCAGAATGAATACTTCACCTTGAGCAGCGCGGAGCTGGATCCCCAGACCAACGTGCTGAATGTGACCCTGAACTGGATCAAGCAGCCCGCCGCCATCGAGCCCGCCACCGCCAACCCCATCTGTGTGGTAAGCGGCATCTCTCTCACGCCCAAGGCCGAGGCCGGCTGGGATGAAAACAGCAGCCTGACCCCCGTGAACAGCGCGGTGCTGAGCTACGCCTTCTATCTGTCCGCAGGAGCCCTGTACACCTTTGCCGGGGATCCGGCCAATCAGGTGGTCTACGGACTGACCCCCTACATCAATCCCGACGATTCCGGCGACCGGGGCGCCTCCTTTGGAGCCGAGTATGCATCCTTCCGGGACACCTACACACTGGTCAATGCCCTGAAGAACGGCTGGTACTTTGAAAACGGAGAGAACGTCTTCTACGTGGACGGCGCTGTCCATACCGAGCACGTCTCCGGCGAGAGCACCATCACGCCCCCCGGCTGCACCGAGGGCGGCTATACCACCCATGTGTGCGCCGTCTGCGGCGTCACCTATGTGGCAGACAGGACCGAGCCGCTGGGGCACACCCCGGGCGAGGCCGTCAGGGAGGATACGGAAACCGGCTACGACATGGTCGTATGCTGCGCGCTCTGCGGCACCGAGTTGAGCCGTGAGTCCTTCGCCAATCCCGCTGAGGAGCCCAAGGTTGTCATGCGCACCATGAACGTCAGTCTGGAAGCTGAGATCCAGATGATCTACACCGTCGAGATTCCTGCAGATCTGGTCAAAAACGGCGCCAAGGTTGTCCTGACCAAGGAAGGCGGCTACGGCACTGTTACCAAGGTGTTCGAGGGTACCGATCTGGCTGCCTGCAAAACCGGCGAAGCCGACTGTTACGCAGTCCAGATCGGCGTTGCCTCCGGCGAGATGAACAGACCCATCACCATTGAGGTCTTTGACGCCGAGGGCACTGCCCAAACGCTGTACCTCCGGAACGGGACGGAGCTGGGCACTTCCGCAGAGAAGACCGTGGTCGACTATGTTGAGAGCGTTCTGAACAATCCGGGCAACTCCACCGAGAAGAAGGCGCTGGTAAAGGCGCTGCTGGTCTACGGCGGCTACGCACAGGTGCACTTCCATGTTGACCCCGAATATCCCGCCTATGCCGAGCTGGGCATCGTGCCCGACCTGTCCGGCGTGACGGCTCAGACCGTGGCCGATTACACCAACAGTCAGACCAACGCCGCCATGGGCGTCAAGGCCAGCAGCATAACCACCTTTGTGGATTCCTACATCTACACCCGCGTGTATCTGACCGTCGAGGGCGAAACGGATGATTACACCTTTGCGCTGACCACACCCAAGGGCGTCAAGGAAATTGAGCTCGCCAGCAAGGATGGCCGCTATTATGTGGATATCCCCGATATCGCTTCCGGCTACATCGACTATCCGTACAGCATCACGGTTTCCAAGGGTGACCAGACCAACGTGATCACCACCAGCGTGCTGTCCTATGTCCGCAGTGTACTGCGCAATTCCAGCAATTCCGCTTCCAAGCAGGATCTTGTGAAAGCTCTGTACCTGTACAATCAGGCTGCCAACACATTCTTCGGGAGATAAATAAAATGAGGCTGCTGCCCGGTTGGGCAGCAGCCTGTAAAAAACAGGTGGAAAAGGCCGGAGGCCTTTTTCGACAAGCTCAAAATCCCCCGGCTGAGCCGGGGGATTTTCTGTTTTAGTTCAGGTGGGACTCGTTGATGAGGATGTGCACGTCGTCCAGCTGCTTCTGGGAGACGGTGGTGGGGGCGTCCATCATCAGATCCTGTGCGTTCTTGTTCATGGGGAAGGTGATGACCTCGCGGATGGACTCCTCACCGGTCAGCAGCATGACCAGACGGTCCACGCCGGGGGCGGCGCCTGCATGGGGAGGTGCGCCGTAGGTGAAGGCGTTGTACATGGCGGGGAACTTGGCCTTCACATCCTCTTCGCCCAGACCCACCA
>JAFWAZ010000102.1 GCA_017507425.1 Oscillospiraceae bacterium
GACATCTACATGATGCCCTCCAAGTCCGAGCCCTGCGGCCTGAGCCAGATGAACGCCATGCACTACGGCACCGTGCCCGTGGTCCATGCCACCGGCGGCCTGAAGGACACCGTCCCCGGCGTCGATGACGAGGGCCTGAACGGTCTGGGCTACAGCTTCCAGAGCTACAACGGCGATGACTTCCACAACGCCATCAAGCGCGCTCTGACCCTGTACAACGAGGACAAGGACGCATGGCGCGCCCTGCAGGTCCGCGACATGACCACCGACTTCAGCTGGAACGTCCCCGCTGGCCGCTACATGGATCTGTTCAAGCAGATGCTGGGTCTGAACGAGGAAGAGGCCGAGGTCGAGGCCGAGGTCGAAGAGACTGTCGAGGCTGAGTAATCTCCTCTAACTTAATTGCAAATCCCTCCCGGGAAACCGGGAGGGATTTTTTGGACGGCGAGTCGCCGCGATCCGCTCGACGTATGGAATTCGCACTGTAGAGGAGGGTCATGCCCCTCCCGACCAGGTTGGATCATCGCCCAGCCAGAACAGAAGTACCAGCTTCCTGCCACCACTGCCATTCCGAGGAGCGAAGCGACGTGGGAATCTCCCGGTAGATTGTGCGAATTTGCAGTGCGGCGGCAGGAGATTGCCGCGCCCTGACGGGCTCGCAATGACATCCTGAAATCGATCCCTTTCTACAAAACAAAGCCGCCCTTTCGGGCGGCTTTGTCTGTTTCAGTCGTTAAATACGTATGTTTCCAATCTCCCGAAGGCCTCCTGTACCCGGCTCAGGGGCAGGGCCAGATTCATGCGGATGTGGTACGGTCCATGGAACGGGCGGCCGTCCTGCCAGCAGACGCCGACATCCCAGCCCTTTTTCAGCAGCACGCCCACGTCGCAGCCGTGCTTCCGGCACCAGCCCTCGCAGTCGAGGAAGAGCATATAGGTGCCCTGCGGCTTTGTCACGGAAATTCCGTCGAACCGGGCGATTTTTTCCACAGCCCAGTCGATATTTCCGGTGATGACCTGCCGCAGCTCGTCCACCCACTCGTAGCCCTCCGGCCTGTAGGCGCCGATCAGGGCGTGCATACTCATGACGTTCATGGAGTTATAGTGGCTGAGGCTGGCCTCCTTGTCGTGGCGGTCTTTCAGCCGGGGGTTGTAGATGATGTGGTAGCTGCCCACCAGACCCGCCAGATTGAAGGTCTTGCTGGGGGCGTAGAGGGCCACGGTGCGCATCCGGGCATCCTCGGAGACGGACTGGGTGGGGGTGTGCCGGAACCCGGTCAGGATGAGATCCGACCAGATCTCGTCGGAAACCACGTACACGTCGTACTTTTTGTACAGCTCCATGGCCTGTTCCAGCTCCCGGCGTTCCCAGACACGGCCCGTGGGGTTGTGGGGGGAGCAGAGGATGGCGGCGTGGATCTTATGGTCGCGGAGCTGCCGCTCCATGTCCGCGAAGTCCATTCTCCACAGGCCGTCCCCGTCTTTTACGAGTGGGCTGTGGACAATTTCGTAGCCGGCGTTGTGCAGGGAGTTTGTGAAGCCGATGTAGGTGGGGGAGTGGACGAGGACCTTGTCGCCCCGGGAGCAAAAGGTATTCAGGGCCGTGACCACGCCGCCGAGGACACCGTTTTCGTAGCCGATGTGACGGGCTTCCAGACCACGTACGTCGTTTCGGATTTCCTGCCAGCGGATGATGGCGTCAAAATATTCCGCCGTGGGGGAGAAATAGCCGTAGGCCGGGTGCATGGCACGCTCGATCATGGCCTCGGCCACGGTGGGCACCGCGGGGAAATTCATGTCCGCCACCCACATGGGGATCACGTCAAAGCCCTCCTTAGGGCCTCCAGGGGCAAACCCGCCGCCCTGACCCACCATGTCCACGGCGATGGCGTCCCTGCCGCGCCGGTCCATGATGGAGGTAAAATCGTATTTCATAGGAATCTTCCCTTTCTGATTGTAGGGGCGCACCTATGTGTGCGCCCGGGCGGACACGCAGGTCCGCCCCTACGCATTCAACTGCGGTCCCGCACCAGCATGGGGGTGAGCTTCGCCTTGCCGAAGCGGTCGATGAAGCGCTTGCACTTGACGAGGAAAGCGTAGTAGATGTTGTAGCCGTGGCCGGTATCGAGGAGTGTCTCCACGTTGGCCTGACCCTTGGCGATGGTCAGGTCTGCTTTTTCGAGAGCATTTTTCAGCTCCGGGCTCGCCAGCTCCAGCACGGTGCCGGGGATCCGGGTGCCGTTGTCGATGACGGGGAAGGGCATCCCGACGACTTCGGCGTCCTCCCGGGTGGCGTCGTTCTGGGTGGGGCCGCCCCGGACGCAGACGGTGATGCCCACATTGGGGAATGTATCCCGGATGACCTCCAGAAAGACCCGGTCAAAGCCGATCTCGCCGGCGTTGTCCGTCAGGTACAGAAGCTCCCTTGCCGTTTCCAGTTCCCTCCGCAGGTTCTCAAACTGCTCCCGATCCACGTCGATGGTGTACAGCAGCTCCAGCATTTCGTCCAGCTTTTCGAAGCTGACCTCCCCCTGCAGGGCGGAAAAATCGATGTAATTGCCCAAGATCGCCGCCTGAAGTCCGGCGTAGAGGGGATCTGCGGCAGAGCGCACCATTTCCGTGATCCGGTCGAAGCGCTCCAGCACATACTGATTGCTCAAGCGCTTTTCCTCGGCGAAGCGGTCATCGTCCAGACCGAAGTGCTCGGTGAAGAGCTTGGTGATGCCGGGGGTGTAGAAGGGCGCGGACATCTCCACCGGGCCGTCGCAGAGCAGGCGCATCAGATCCCGGGTAAAGGCCGTGACCTCCGCCTCGCCGGCGCAGGCCGCCGCCGTTTCGCTGTGCCGCTTCAACAGGCACAGGATGCACTGGCTGTCCAGTCTCATACGCGGATCAGCTCGTAGCTGTCCTCACCCAGACCCAGCTTCTTGCCGTGGGCGATCTGGCTGCGCCAGTTGGTGTGGGGGAAGTCGGCGGTCAGGTTGTCCTCGGCGGTGACGCCGCTCTTGCGGGCGGCATCCAGCTTGGAGCCGGGGATGCAGGGCTGGGCGTTGGCGGCATCGGCACAGGCCAGATCCAGCGCAACGGGGTCAAAGCTGGCAAACATGCCCACGTCGGGGATGATGGGCAGGTCGTTGTCGCCGTGGCAGTCGCAGTAGGGGCTCACGTCGCAGACGAGGCTGATGTGGAAGTGGGGACGTCCATCAACAACGGCCTTGGCGTACTCGGCCATCTTGCAGTTGAGGATATGGGCGGCCAGATGGTTGTTGTGGTAGATGGCGCCGGTGGGGCAGACATCCAGACAGCGGCCGCAGCCCATGCAATTGAGCTGATTGATGAACATTTTGCCGTCGCGAAGCTGGGGGCCGTCGTGGGCGCAATTCTTGGCGCACTGGCCGCAGGCCACGCACTTGCTCTCATCCACAGAGGGCTTGCCGCAGGAGTGCATATCCCGCTTGCCCCGGTTCGAGCCGCAGCCCATGCCCAGATTCTTGATGGCGCCGCCGAAGCCGGCCTCCTCGTGGCCCTTGAAGTGGTTCAGGGAGATGACGATGTCGGCATCCATGACCGCCCGGCCGATGTAGGCCTCCGCGCAGTATTCGCCGCCGACCACGGGGACGACCACATCGTCGGTGCCCTTCAGGCCGTCGGCGATGATCACATGGCAGCCGGTGGAGAAGGGGGAGAAGCCGTTGAGGTATGCCGTATCCAGATGGTCCAGCGCGTTTTTCCGGGAGCCCACGTACATGGTGTTGGCGTCGGTCAGGAAGGCCTTGCCGCCCAGATCCTTCACCAGATCCACCACCACCTTGGCGTAGTTCGGGCGCAGGAAGGCCAGATTGCCCATCTCGCCGAAGTGGATCTTGATGGCGGCGAATTTGTTTTCAAAGTCGATCTGATCGAAGCCGGCGGTCATGATGAGCCGGGCCAGCTTCTGGGGCAGACTCTCCCGCCCGCCGGTGCAGAAATCGGTGAAATAAACTTTGGATGCCATGGTTTTTCCTCCTTGAATGTTTTCTGCTTCTAGTTTACCCGCTGACGGCGCCCCTGTCAAGCTTGCCGAAAAATGTCCCCCTATTCTCCTGAAAATCCCGGAATGTGCCACTTGAACCGCCACGGCGATTGTGCTATAGTATAGATTGTAATTGTATGCACTTTCGCAAATTTTGATAGATTCGAGTTGATCTGATATGATAAACAAACGGAAGGGATTGGACGGGGTCTTCAGCAAAAAGGCCCTGATCATCGGCATTCTGGATGTCTTAAGCATCTGTGCCGCCCTCTTTGCGGCTCTGTGGGTACGCTTCGATTTCCAGTTCAATGCCATCGACCCCGGATTCCTGAAGACCTATGTGCAGGTGGTTCCCGCATGGTGCTGTATCTGTCTGGCGGTGTTCGCCCTGCTGGGGCTTTACAGCAGCATCTGGAGCTTCGTCAGCACCGATGAGCTCCTGCGGATTCTGGAGGCCTACGGCATTCTCGCCGCCGCGGCCCTCGTACTTGCCAATCTGCTGCAGCTGCACATGCCCAAGTCTTTCTACGTGATGGGTCTGGTTTTCAGCGCCATGGCCACCGTCGCCATCCGCTTCGCCTACCGTCTGCTGCGCTACATTCACCTCCATCTGACGGGACTCAGCCACAGCAAGCAGCAGGAAAACGTCATGATCATCGGCGCCGGCGAGGCCGGCAAGGCGCTGGTCAGCGAATTCACCACCTCCGCCTACATCCACAGCCGGGTCTGCTGCCTGATCGACGACAACCCCGTCAAGTGGGGCAAGCGGCTGGGCGGCATCCTGATCGTGGGCGGCCGGGAGGAGATCCCCGCCGCCGTGGAAAAATTCCACATCGACCGCATCATCTACGCCATCCCCTCCGGCTCCGCCAAGGTAAAGAAGGACATCCTCGCCATCTGCTCCACCACCGGCTGTCAGGTGCAGGTGGTCCCGGGCATCTACCAGCTGGTCAGCGGAGAGGTCAGCGTCAGCAAGCTGCGCAAGGTGGACGTGCAGGATCTGCTGGGCCGGGATTCCATCAAGGTCAATCTGGAGGAGATCCTCCACTTCATCTCCGGCAAGGTGGTCATGGTCACCGGCGGCGGCGGATCCATCGGCAGCGAGCTGTGCCGCCAGATTGCCAAGTCCAGCCCCAAGATGCTCATCATCTTCGACATCTACGAAAACAACGCCTACGACATCCAGATGGAGCTGAAGCGGACGTATCCCAATCTGAATCTGGTGACGCTGATCGGCTCCGTGCGGAACACCGCCCGGGTCAACGACGTGCTCTCCACCTACAAGCCCGAGCTGGTCTTCCACGCCGCGGCCCACAAGCATGTGCCCCTGATGGAGGACAGCCCCAACGAGGCCATCAAGAACAACGTCTTCGGCACCTACAAGATGGCCAGAGCCGCCGCGGCCCACGGGGTCAAGCGCTTCGTGCTGATCTCCACCGACAAGGCTGTCAACCCCACCAACATCATGGGCGCCAGCAAGCGGCTGTGCGAGATGGTGGTGCAGATGATGAATCGGGAGAGCGACACCGAGTTCGTGGCGGTGCGCTTCGGCAACGTGCTGGGCTCTCATGGCTCGGTTATTCCGCTGTTTAAGCGGCAGTTAGCCCATGGCGGCCCCATCACCGTCACAGAC
>JAFWAZ010000103.1 GCA_017507425.1 Oscillospiraceae bacterium
GGGGCGATTCACGAATCGCCCGGCTGACGCAAAGCGGCAGCAAATTATCCCGCTCCTTCGGAGCGGCGGGCGATTCATGAATCGCCCCTACAGGATATTTTTACAGCTTCAAACAATCCATGAACACGGGGATCTGCTGCTCCCAGCTGGCTTCCGAGTGGGTGCCGCCGGGGACGATGCGGAAGGTCAGGTTGGCCCGCTTTTTCAGCAGCAGGGTGGCCATGGAGATCAGCGCATCGGCGCTGCCCTCGTGGTTGTTGATCTCATCGGAGCCGTAGTCCATGTAGATGGTGGTGTCGTAGCGCATATTGGCCCGGGCCACCAGATTGTACAGCTTGCTCGGAT
Source organism: Oscillospiraceae bacterium (assembly GCA_017507425.1). GTDB lineage: Bacteria > Bacillota > Clostridia > Oscillospirales > Oscillospiraceae > Faecousia. Next base: position 346 of record JAFWAZ010000103.1, read on the forward strand.
CCACCCACAGGCTCGGAGACAGGATTGCCGCCCGCTGGAAGATCTTGTTGTAGCAGGTGACGCCGTAGAGGGCCATCAGGCCGCCCATGCTCGATCCTGCGATGATGGTGTTTCTGCGGTCGGGCAGGGTGCGGTAGTTGGCGTCGATGTAGGGCTTCAGCTCATTCACCAGCCAGTTCATGTGGCTGCGGCCCTTGGCCTTGATGAAGCCGTGCTCCCGGTTCTCGTAGGTCACGGGGGCATATTCATTGAACCGCTCGCCGAACCGGTTGCACTCCACGGCAACGATGATCAGGGGCTTGCGGGTCCACTGCATAAAATTGTACATACCCCAGCTCTTGCCGAAGCTGGCGTCCTCATCGAGGAAAATATTCTGTCCGTCAAACATATACATGACGGGGAAGCGGCGGTTGGGGTCGTCGTCATAGTATTCCGGCAGGTAGATATAGGCCTTGCGCGGCGCGTCGCCGGTGAGCGCCGGGATGGTCACATCCCACTTTTTCAGCATTGCGTGGTTCCTCCAATAGGATTAAGCTGTATGAATTTAGTATAGTTTCTTTTTGGTGAAAAGTCAATGGATATCAAAAAATCCGCACTTTCTCCGGCTAATTTTTCAGAAACCCGCACTTATTCCGGATTGCCCCTCTGATTTTTCAGCATATTGACGAAGCCTCGGACGTTTGAAAGCGGCTGCCGCCGGGCATACTTCCCCTGAGGTGATCGTCATGAATCAGAAACGGCATCAGCAGCGGATCACGGAGGATCTGCGGCTCGACCCCGAGTCCCGGATCTGCCCCGCCTACAATTCCGTCAGCATCAAGAAATTCTACCTGCCCAGCGACGAAATGGGCATGCGGGTCATCGACAACTGTGCGGAGGAAAACCAGCGTTAAAAAATCGGGCGCACTGCAAGCAGTGCGCCCGACATACATATTGGATCAGATTCCTGCAAGCTTCATCAGCTCGGGCACCTTGGCTTCCCAGCCCAGAGCCATGATGTGCAGACCCTGACAGTAGGGACGGCACTCCTTGATGATGCGGGCAGCGATCTCGACGCCGGTGATACCGGCCTTGGCGCGCTCCTTGTCAGCGGCCAGCTCGTCGATCATGTGCTGGGGAACATGGACACCGGCAACATTGCGGTTCATGAACTTGCACATACCGGCGTTCTTGGGGATGATGACACCCAGCTGCACGGGCACGCCGAACTGCTTGGCGCGCTCCATGAACTCGATGAACTTCTCGGACTCAAAGACAGCCTGCGTCTGGAAGTAGTCGGCACCGGCCATGACCTTGCGCTCCATCTTGGCCAGCTGGGCATCGACGGAGTCGGAGATGGGGGAGACAACGGCGCCCTTGGCAAACTTGGGGGGCTCGCCCACCAGCTCGTTGCCGGCCAGATCGTAGCCGCGCTCCAGAGTGGCAGCAGTGTGCAGCAGGGAGACGGAGTCCAGATCGAACACGGGCTTGGCACCGGGATGGTCGCCCATCTTGGTGTGGTCGCCGGTCAGGCACAGGATGTTCTCAATGCCCAGAGCGGCAGCGCCCAGCAGATCGGACTGCAGAGCCAGACGGTTGCGGTCGCGGCAGGTGGCCTGATAGATGGGGGTCAGGCCGGCGTTCTTCATCATGGCGCAGGTGGCCAGAGTGGAGGTACGCATGACGGAGGACTGGTTATCGGTGACGTTGACGGCGGTGATGCCGGAGAGGTATTCCTTGGCTTCCTCGACCAGATGGCCCAGGTGGATGCCCTTGGGAGGGCCGACTTCTGCGGTGACGACAAATTCGCCCTTATCGAACAGTTCGGTAATTCTCATGATCAATTACTCCTCATTTCGAAATTATTAGACCTTGGCCTGGTCATCGGTGGCATAGTTGCGGATCTGGACGGGGCACTTCAGGGCATCCAGACGGCCGATCTTCTTCAGCTTCTGGTAGATGCGCTCCCAGCCGCACTCCATATTGGGGTCGACCTCGCACTTGCCGTTCTTGGCGCCGCCGCACTGGCCGTTGACCAGACTCTTGGAGCAGGCGGTGATGGGGCAGATGCCGCCGGTGATGTTCAGATAGCACTCACCGCACTGCTTGCAGTCGTGCTCCAGAGGAGTCACACCCTGA
>JAFWAZ010000104.1 GCA_017507425.1 Oscillospiraceae bacterium
CCACATAGGTATTGCCGTTCATCTCAAAGATGAGGAAGGTCTCCGCGGCCGCACGGAGGCTGTAAGCCTGCATCGCGATTTGTTCGTCAAAGTTCTCGTCTTCGCCGTTCAAGCCGCCCAGCTTGCCGTTCAGGAACCGGACATTGGCAAAGTAGGGATCGCGGTATTCTGCGGAGCGGGTGGCGTTGGTGTAAACGCCATCGTCAGTGTTGTCCTTGGCATTGTCCACCAGCTTCCGCAGGGCGATGGCACTGCCGGGAACTGCCTTACCGGCGTTCTCTCCCTCCGTGCCGATGGTCAGTTTCTGGAGGTAGAGCTTTTTGATAGTCTGCTCGTCCGTAGGATCGTTGACCAGGCCGGACTGTGCGGTGGAGTAAGCGGCATAGTAGTCGCTGCCCACCTGGGTCAGGCTGGCGTTTTCAAGCTGCACGCCATGATCGATCCAATCCTGCGCCGCCACCTTGGAGACGGTGTAGCTGCCAGTGGAATCCAGAACCGCAAAGGTGGGATAGAAGCTCTTGCCGTAGACCTGCGCGCGCATCTGCTTCATGGTCATCTGGTAGTTGGCAGTGGGATCGTCCTCGCCGTAGTAAAGGTCGCTGGAGGTCTTGCTATAGTTCGTCTCGCCGTAATAGTCCTTATAGGAATCCAGCAGATCGGTCAGTTCGTCCTCGGCGTAATAGCACGCCTCGGCGTAGAAGACCATATCGCCTGCGCCGGAGGGCATATAGTACATGCCGTGATCCCCAGTTTTGTCAGAAACGGTCTTTACTGTGCCCTTGCCGTCACCGTTTTCGCTGACATCCACCGTAACGGTCTTGACTTCGGTGTTTTTTCCGGCGGCTTCCATGGCGTCGATGGCGTCACCGTCGGTCAGCGCGTCATAGTAGGCATCCTCCGCGTCTTTGGTGTAGCTGACCCAGGCCACATGGATGGCGTCGTTATCATCCACCCAGGCGTCAAAGTCCAGGTCGCCGTTCGTGTCGTCGTCCAGCACCAGATAAGGGGTGTCCGCATTACTGTCGGTGGGATGGACCAGACCGAAGGTCGTTTTAGAAGTGGGCTGGCTGTCCTCATCCGGGATCGCGGTCTCCTGTACCTTGGAGAGAACCAGCTGGCTCTGGTTGATGCTGTCCTGATTGGGATCCGTAACAGTATAGACGATGTAGTTGGCGCCGCCCGCCGTCACCAGCTCATAGGTGCTGCCGGAGGCCAGGCCGCTGCCCAGGGTAAAGGCGTCGCCGGTGCTGCCGTAGCCGGAATACTGGAAGGGAACGGTGTTGTCGCTGGGATCAAAGGCAAACGTCGTGATGCCGGAGTCCATATTCTCCTCCGGGGTGAAGATCGCCTCGTCCCGGGGCAGTTCACCGGGCAGGATGATATTGACCTTCAGAATGTCGTCATCCCCGCCGCCCCGCAGGTCGTAGCTTTGGATCTGCCGGTTGGCGGCATACCACATGAAGTTCCATCCGTTCTTCTTGTTTGTATCCTCGTCGTACTTTGTTTCGCGGTCATAGGTGATGGAGAACTGGATGGCATTGAATTCAAAGCTGAACAGCAGGGCCACCACCCGGAATCCCACACCGGCCGCCATGGAGAATTCGTTAAATACAAACTTGTTGTTTTCCGCGTCTTCTCCGGCGTAGTCCGCCGAGTCGTGGGCCAGAACGGCGAAGGAGCAGCCAACGCTGATGTTGATAAACAGTTCGATCTTGAGCATCTCGATTCCCATGCCCACCGCGATTTCCAGGGAGGCCTCAGGGGAGAAGCTGATCCCGGCAAAATAGACGTCGCTGGTCTGCCGGTCGATCTCCACGATCCGGTCCACAATGGCATAGCCGGTCCCGAGGGGCTTGTATTCGCCATTCGCGGTGTTGTAGCTGCGGGTCTTATCGTCGTTCACCACCGTGAATTTCAGCGTGTATGCTTTACTGTTGTCCTTGCCATCCACCTTTTTCGCCAGCTTGACGGTGACAGCCTCGTCGCCGGCGGAGCGGATGGTGCCGGGGCTGAAGCCCTCGGGCTGGTCGCCCACCGCTTCCACATAAAGCGTGCCGCTGAAATGGACGTCGACGGCTTTTTCCTTTGTGGTAAAAGTAAAGCTGTCTCCCGGTTTGCCCACAAGGAAGTCATTCTCCTCCGGCTCGTCCAACTCGTCATAGCCCATGTGCTCCTGATCCTCGTAATAGGCCCAAGCACTATCAAAGCCGCTGACTTTGTCCGTCAGATTGACATTTTGGCCCATGACCTTGATGCGGCTGGCCTCCAGACCGGTGGCTATCTCGATCCCGAAGCCGACGGTGACACAGCAGTAGAAGATGGGGCAGGGGGTCAGATAGACAGTGTAGGAGAATTCCAGCGATGCTGCCAGCGTCAGCATCAATTGGTTGAAGAAGAAGCGGTTTTCGATGGGATCCCACTTTAGAAGCAGTGTGAGGTTCATAGCCAGACCCACTTCAAAGCCCTTGGAAACGATCTTACCGTTAAAGTCGTCCCCGCCGCCGGAGTCGCTGTCACCCGCAGCCCACAGCTTATCGAGAGCTTCACCCATTGCGTCATAATAACCCCCGACATGGTGGCCGGTATTATTATTACGCTCGCCGAACAGGGAGTTCCAGGCATTCTTGACGCCATCGATCGCATCTTCATTGGCGTCTTTGAAGGCGTTGGTCTCCGCAGGTCCGAAGGAGTGGTCCTCTTGATGTGCAAAGTCGTTCTCCATGCCAACATTAAAGATGTTGGCTCCCACGGAAATTGCCATTTCCAAACCGTTGGTGGAGATGGAAACGAAGTCGGTAATGCCAAGCTCCAGCTCCGGCAGATTGATCTCGCCGCCCATGTTGTATTCGCTCATCGGGCTGTTGGCGCTCGACGAATCAAAGCTGGCATCTTTATGATCGCTGTTGGGATCGCTCAGATTCCGCACACCCACGGAGGAGGGATAGGTGGAGGCCTCCGCCAGGCGGGAGGATTCCACACCGGCAAGATACTGCACAGGCTCCGACCGCAGGCCATAGGTGGTGCCGCCGGAGGACTTGGGTGTCTCCCGCACGCAGAGCGCAAAGGTGTCGTTTTCCTGCATGGAGCTGAGGTAGTTGGCCACCTTCGCTTTGCCTTCCTCGGTCAGCTGGCCTTTGTCGTCCACCTGACCCACGGCGTAGTGGTCGCCCAGCACGGTGCCGTCCAGATAGAC
>JAFWAZ010000105.1 GCA_017507425.1 Oscillospiraceae bacterium
GACGCCGCCCCCTACGCCTGTATATCAGTTGGCCACCTGAACCATGGCGAAGTGGATGACCTTTTCGCCGGTCTTGAAGCCCTTCTGGAAGACCTGAGAGATGGTATTCTCGGCGAGGTCTTCGTTTTCGATGTGCATGACAGCGTTGTGCAGATTGGGGTCGAAGGCATCTCCGGTTTCGCCGTAGACCTCCACGCCCAGATCGGCAAAAATCTTCAGCAGGCCCTGCATGGTCAGCTCCACGCCCTTCTTGTAGGCGGCGTCGGAGGTTTCCTGATTCATGGCGCGCTCGAGATTGTCGTAGACAGGCAGGAGCTTGGCGAGGGTGTCGGCCTTGCCGTTGGTGTAGGCGGAATCCTTTTCCTTCTGGCTGCGCTTGCGGAAATTGTCGTACTCGGCGGCCAGACGCAGGAAGTTGTTGTGCTCCTGTTCGTATTTTTCCTTGTAATTCTCTTCGGGGGCAGCGGGCACTTCCTCGGCGGGAGCAGTTTCCTCCTCCAGCTCGATGTCGAACTCGCTGCGCTCGGTGGTCTTTTCTTCTGCCACGGCTTAGTCCTCCTTGGGGTGTTCTATGGATTCACTGCCGGCGGGCAGTGCGTTGTGCTCGGGTTTGGCAAACATCCGGCTCAGGTTCTCTGCCATGAAGCTCAGGCGGGCGGTGACCTGTGCGTAGTCCATTCTCGTGGGACCGACGACGCCGATGACGCCGTGCATGCCCTCGCCGATGTCGAACTTGGTCATGACCACGCTGGAATCCTTCAGGGCCTGCGCCACGTTTTCCGGGCCCACCAGCACCTGCGTGCCGTTTTCGGTGCCCAGCACCGCGGGCAGATTGGACATGACGGAGTCATCCAGATTCGTCAGCACCTTCTGGGCCTTTTCCACATCCCGGAACTCGGGGTGACCCAGCAGCTTCATGTGACCCGCCACCCGGACGTCGGCCTCCTGCTGGCTCTTGAGGGTGTGGATCGTAAACTCCACGATGACGGGAACCAGACTTGCGGCGCTGCCTGCGGAGCGCATGGTCTTCTCCAGAAGCTCCGAGGTGAATTCCTCCATGGGGATGTCGGTGAGCGTGGCGTTGATGACGGCGGAGAGGAGCTTCAGATCCGTCTCCCCCACGTTCAGGGGCAGCTTGATGAGCTTGTTGGTGACTTCCTCATTGCTGAGCATCACCACCAGAATGAAGCTTCCCGCTCCCGCGAGGATCAGATCATAGCGCCGGACCGTGGTGCCGCCCCGGTGGGAGGCAACGGAGATGGCCGGCAGGTTCGTGGCTTGGGACACCATCTTGGCGACCTGATCCATGACCTTGTCGATCTTCTGCATTTTCTCCTCGATGGCGATGTTCATGGACTTCGTCTCGTCCATGCTCAGGCGGTAGTCCAGCATCAGCTCATCGACGTAGAGCCGGTAGCCCGCAGCGGAGGGGATGCGCCCGGCGCTGGTGTGGGGCTGTTCCAGATAGCCCATGCTGGTCAGGTCGGCCATCTCGTTGCGGATGGTGGCCGAGGAGTACTTCATATCCGGCAGAGCGGTGATGGCCTTGGAGCCGACGGGCTCCGCCGTGCGGATGTACAGGTCCACGACACTGCGCAAAACCTTCTTCTTACGTTCGGTCAGTTCCACTGCCTCACTCCTTCCAGATTTTTTAGCACTCCACTCATCTGAGTGCTAAGCAAAGTATACAACCAAGACCCCGGAATGTCAAGGGGTTCATTTATAAATTATTTTTGAACGGCGGGACATATTTTATTCAAAAAACTTCATAAATCCAAAAACCCCGGGAATCCCCGGAGTTTTAGCAATATTTTGGCGATTTTTGATTATTGTGCATCCTGCGGAAAGGGCTTTAGCGCTCTTCGGTGGAATCTGCTATTGCATCCGTATGTATCCGCAGTACCATATTCCCATATCAAAAAGGTTTCGGCGAATCGAGAAACAGAAGACGTCTGTCATTGTTATGAAAGCAACAACGCGCCCGTAGGGCATGCATTTCATGCATGCCGACACGCATACAATGCGTGTCCTACGTTGGAATTGGGCTTTCGTTTATCGTGGTGGGCATACCCGTAAGAATTGCGAGCCCGTAGGGCGCGGCAATCCCCTTGCGCTTTCGGGCAGCCGTGGTATAATGGTGGCATCACAAATGAGAGGTGCGCCATGAAAAATTCAACGCTTTGCTACATCACCCGGGGCGATCAGGTGCTGATGCTCCACCGGGTCAAAAAGAAGAACGACATCAACAAGGACAAGTGGATCGGCATTGGCGGCAAATTTGAGCCGGGCGAGACGCCCGACGAGTGCCTGCTTCGGGAGGCCATGGAGGAGACGGGGCTGACTTTGACGCGCTGGCAGTGCCGGGGCGTGGTGACGTTTCTGACCGAGAACCCCGGCGACGGAGAGTACATGTACCTGTTCACCGCCGACGGCTTCGCCGGCGAGCTGAAAGAGTGCGACGAGGGCGACCTGCAGTGGGTGGACCGCGCCTTCCTCGACGCCCTGCCCAAGTGGGAGGGCGACAAGATCTTCCTCGACCTGCTGTGGCAGGGCGCCCCCTTCTTCCTGCTGAAGCTGCGCTACGACCACGACAAACTGGTGGAAGCGGTGCTCAACGGAACGCGGATCCGATAACCAAAAAAATCGCCCGGATCGCATGATCCGGGCGAAATTTTTTACTTGATGATGGTGACCTCACCCTCGCAGAGGCCGGTGAAGCCCTCGACCAGCTGGTCGCAGGTGACGCCGTACTGGGGATCGAGCATCACGAAGAAAGCCAGATCGCCGCAGACAACAGCCTGCTTCTCGGTGGCCTGAACGCAGACCCAACGGGCCATGTCCATGTTGTCGAACATGAACTGGGCGATCTCGCCGGCCTTCTCAGCGGATTCGGCCTTGACCAGAACCACGTGGTAGGCCTGAGCGCCCATCATGGGCAGGGAGACGGAAGCGTCCACAACGCCCTCCTTGGAGGTCAGGGTGGTCAGGTAGGTGAACATCTCGTCGTCGGCCAGAGCCATCTCCATGGTCTCGGTCATCAGAGCCAGCTCAACGGGAACAGCCTGATACAGGGCGTCCAGCTTCTCCTGAGTCTCGGTCATGACGAACTCGGGCTCAGTCTCCAGAACCTCGGGCTCCGTCTCGGCGGGAGTGGTGGTTTCAACGGGAGCGGTGGTCTCGGGAGCGGTGGTGGTGGGAACGGTGGTCTCGGGAGCGGTGGTGCCGCAGGCGGCCAGCATCAGAACCAGAGCCAGAATCAGTGCAAGCTTCTTCATGTCAGAGTTTCTCCTTTAAAGTAGTGTTGATGATATATATGGTGAAAATAACGGCAAATCCAAGGGCAAAGCCCGAGGTATCGATCCACACGTCGATCAGGCTGGAGGCCCGGCCCGGCGTGAAAATCTGAATGGTTTCATCGATGCAGGCCACGGCCATGCCGAAGCCCAGCAGATGCGGGGGTGTCTCCTGCCGCACCAGCCGGTGTCTGCCGCAGTACAGCAGGCCGAGCAGGGCGAACTCGGAGAAGTGGGCGGCCTTACGCAGGAACGTGTGGCCCGCCTCGGTCAGCAGCACCGGCGCAAACCGGCCCAGAAAGGCCAGCACGCCGCCGCTGAGGGCGCCGGAATCGTCCCCCGTCATCAGGGAATTTCCCCAGATCAGGGCCAGATTCAGGCAAATGGCAAGGGTAAGCAGTTTCTTCTTCATACGAGGATCCCCAGATGCTCCAGCAGGATCTTCACGCCGATCAGGATCAGGATCACACCGCCTGCCAGCTGGGCCTTCTTCTCAAAAGCCGCGCCGAAGACGCTGCCGATCTTCACGCCGATGGCGGAGGTGGTGAAGGTGGTCAGACCGATCAGCAGAACCGACAGCCAGATGTTGACGCCGCCCGCCATGGCAAGGGAGATGCCGACGGCCAGCGCGTCGATGCTGGTGGCCACGGCCATGACGAACATGGTCTTCACACCGAGGTCGGCGTTGTGCTCATCCGCGCAGCAGCATCCCTCCGAATCGCAGCCCCCCTCGAAGGCCTCCTTCAGCATGTTCCCGCCGAGAATGGCCAGCAGTCCGAAGGCGACCCAGTGATCCACAGCCTCGATGGCCGCAGCGAACAGCGTGCCGAGGAAAAAGCCGATCAGGGGCATCAGCGCCTGAAATCCGCCGAACCAGCCGCCCACGGTAGCCATGCCGCCGACAGTGGCCTTCTTCATAGCCAGACCCTTGCAGATGGACACGGCGAAGGCGTCCATGCTCACGCCGATGGCCAGCAGAAACAGTTCCCCAAATCCCATAAAAAACCTCCAAGCCTTTCTCTTTTGGTGGAGCGGCCCGGAGTACTGCAAAAAGGGGATCATCCGGGAGCTGCTTGCGCAAGTCTCGTCAATTAAGATACGCCAGAGGAAAATCCTCAGGATGTTGACGTACCCCGCATCCGCGGCGACTACTCCCTTAACGCCGAACATTCTAACAAACTTTCAGCGGAAAGTCAATAGCGCAAAACATAGTTTCGGAACTTGATTCAAAAAGTTCACATTTTCTTCTTTTTTGGCGGCGACGGGCACCCTCGCCGGCTGCTCTGCCGAATCCTCCGAGCGGGGAGGCCAAGGGCGTGCGCCATGTCAGCATTTTAAGAAATATTAAGATGACATTCTCCCAATGATCCGGTATAATAAAGATGACCGATCACAAAAGGAGGTATGCAATATGAAACGACTGCTTTGCGTCATGCTGGCCGTGCTGGCCCTGTGCGGCTGTACCGCCGGCCCTGCGGACACCACCGCGCCCGCAGAAACCACGCTTCCCACCGAGACTGCCTCTCCCACGGAAACCGCACCTCCCCCCGAGACCACCGTTCCCGCGGAGACCACAGTTCCCGTGGAGACTACCGCTCCCGTTGAAACCACCGGCCCCGCTGAAACGGAGCCCGCAGCAAAGCTTCCCTACACCGTCCGCATTTCCGACACTGAAACGGTCATCTACGCCGGACCCGCCTTCCGCACCGGCGGCACCGGTCTGGTCGAGGAGGCCGGCACCTACACCATCGTCGAGGAAGCTACCGACTCCGACGGCAACCTCTGGGGCAGGCTCAAATCCGGAGCCGGCTGGCTGTGCCTGACGGAACCCGCCCTCGCTCCCATCCACGCCGACTACGCCGAGGAGACCTTCAACGCCTACCATGCCTACTGGGGCGAGGAGTCCGACTACATCACCGCCATCGGCATCACCGCCTCCGAGACAATCACCGATGTGCAGTTCGGACTGCTGGATTGGTTCGAAACCGAGAGCTACCAGATGGACGAGGTGCTCTATACCATCGACACCATGACCCCGGAGCAGCCCTTCCTCGCGCAGGTGACTTTCTGGGGCGACTTCACCACCTACGGCCTGAGCTTCACTGACGCCGACGGCACGGAGCGGCACTACTACATTCTGATCAGCGGCAAGGACGGCAGCCTGATCTGTCAGGAGTACAGCAAATGAGAATTCGGTTCGGCTTCACCAAGTATTATCCCATCCAGTCCCCTCAGGGGCGGCTGATCTCCGGCATTTTTCTGGCACTGGGCATTCTGGTGCTTCTGGCCGGCGTATTCCTGTCCTGGCGCTACAGCCGGATCGAGGACGAGCTGGTGAGCGTTCAGGCGGTCATCGAGCGCATCGACGTCACCCACCGGGGCGACGACACGGATCACGACGTCTATGTTTCCTACTCCTACCGGGGTGAGAATTACGACAACATCCGTCTGAATCAGTACGCCTCCAGCATGGACGTGGGGGAGCGCATCACCCTGCAGATCCACCCGGACAATCCCGCAGAGCCGGTGAGCAACAACGGCTGGATCCTGTTTTTCATCGGCGGCATCTTCACCCTCCTCGGCGGCTGTCTGTCCGTCGCCTCCCGCTGGGATCGGCTGAAGGACAGATTCTCCCGCAAAGAAGAATACGATCTGTACTGACCGTTCATACAGCAAAAAATCCCCCGTTTCCGAAGAAACGGGGGATTCGTTGTATTTCAGTCACATCCGACCGGAACAATGCCGGACCACACGTGTTCAACTCGACTGCCGACACGCACGGTCCGCGACAGCATTGGCTCCCGGCCACAGCCGAACCAAGTCTTTCAAGTCCGTACCATTTTGGACCACACGTGTTCAACTCGACAGCCAACACGCACGATCTGCGACAGCATTGGCTCCCGGCCACAGCCGAACCAAGTCTTTCAAGTCCGTACCGTTTTGGACCACACGTGTTTGGCTCGTCTTTCGACACGCACGATCTGCGACAGCATTGGCTCCCGGCCCTGCCGGGTTATTCGCCGCGGGCGGCCTTGCGGGCGCCGATGCACAGCTCGGTGATCTTGTCCCAGTTGCCGGCTGCGATGTCAGCCTTGGGGCAGACCCAGCTGCCGCCGACGGCATGGATGAAGGGAGTGTCGATGAACTCCTTGATGTTGTCGTTGTTGACGCCGCCGGTGGGCAGGAACTTCAGACCGACAAAGGGGCCGGCCAGATTCTTCAGAGCCTTCAGACCGCCGTAGACATTGGCGGGGAAGAACTTGACCATCTTCAGGCCGTGCTTCAGGGCGCCCATGATCTCGGTGGGGGTGACGCAGCCGGGGGCCACGGGGATGCCGTTGGCAACGCAGTAGCCGACGATCTCATCAGAGAAGCCGGGGGAGACGATGAACTTGGCGCCCATCTCGATGGCCAGCTTGCACTGATCCAGATTCACGATGGTGCCGGCGCCCACCAGAACGTCGGGGCAGTTCTCGGCGACAGCCTTGATGCACTCGGGAGCGCAGGCGGTGCGGAAGGTGATCTCCATGGTGTCAACGCCGCCGGCGGCCATGGCCTTTGCGGTGGGGACAGCGTCCTCGACCTTGTCCAGAACGACAACGGGGACGACGATGGAGTTGGCGAGTCTTTCCATTACAGTCATTTGAAATTCCTCCTGATATATGTGTCAGAGGGGGCCCGGTGTATCGTTCAACCCTCACACCGCCCCATTCTCTCGTATACCATGATAATCGATTCAGGCAAAGATGTCAACACTTCTTCCGCGGAGCCGGGGAAATTTCATCCGGCGAATTTCCAATCTTTTACAGTTCATGTGGGCTTTTGGGAACTTTTTCGGACAAAAAAGTCCCGGCACCCTCCGTGCCGGGGAATCTCTCAGTACCGCAGACAGAGCCGCACCTTTCTCTCCGCCCGTTTCAGGCAGCGGCTGACGCTGCTGCGGTGGACGCCCCGCTCTTCGGCGATCTGGGGGACGGTCTTGTCCTGAAAATAGTAGGCCAGCATCACTTCCCGCTGCTTCGGGGTCAGCTCATTCTCGATGACCCGGCGGATCCGCTGCAGCTGGGTGGCCTGCGGCAGCCGGGGCCCCTCGTAGCCCTCATAACGTATATCTCTCATCCCGGTAATACCCCCTCTCGTAGTAATGTTCGCACAGCCGGGCCAAGGCGTTGCACTCGGTCAGCATGGGCGTCAGCTCGGCAATGCGCCGCTTCAGCCGGAAGATCTCCTCCGGATCCTCAGCGGTCTTCAGCTCCTGCCGAAGCTGGCGGAGCCTGCGCCGCAGGGGCACCGCCGCCTCCCGGTATCCGGCGCCGATCTGGGCCAGCGTCATCCTCTCGTGCATATCCGAACCATGTTTGCACTTCCTCCTCCTGTTTTCCGTCGACTCCCGGGCGAATGCCCGATGGTTTTTACAACTGTTTCCAGAAGCATCATACAAAACGCTTCGTGTAAAAACAATCGGAACGTGGCGGATGTCACATTTCCCTCCATTTTTTAGTTCGGACGTGCTATGGTATGGGCACACCAAAGAAAAGGAAGTGGTCTTATGCTGGGAGCAAGGATCGCCGCCCTGCGGCGGGATGCGGGATGGAGTCAGGCAGAGCTGGGGAAGCGGCTGCAGGTCAGCGCCAGCGCCGTGGGAATGTATGAGCAGGGCCGCCGGGAGCCCTCGGGGGATACCCTCGTGGCCCTGTCCCGGATCTTCGGCGTCACCACCGACTACCTGCTCACCGGCAACCCCATCGCCCTGCCGGATCAGAAGGCCGTCACCCGGATCATGCGCTCGTCGCTGGAATCGGCCCAGAGCGCCCTGTCCACCCGCCGGGATCAGCCGTTTTCCAGAAACGAGCTGGCGGCTCTGTTCGCCGCAATGCTGACGGACGCTTGACGGGGGAACATTTTTACGGTATCATCCCTGTAGGGGCGAGCATTGCTCGCCCGCCGAAAATCGGCACGATTTTCGGATGTTCCGAAGGAACATAATCGTTGTTCGCCTTACGGCGAATGGATTTTGCAGAGGCAAAATCCACGGGCGACCAATGGTCGCCCCTACGGAGTGTAGCGAAGGAGAACCATATGGAAGACAGAGATTACATGCTGGCCGCGCTGGAACTGGCGCGGGAGGCTGCGGCCGACGGGGAGGTGCCCGTGGGCTGCGTCATCACAAGGAACGGCCAGATCGTGGGCCGGGGCCGCAACCGCCGGGAAAAGGGCAAAAACGCCCTCTGCCACGCGGAGCTGGAGGCCATCAACGACGCCTGCGGAAATTTGGGCGGCTGGCGGCTGTGGGAGTGCACCCTGTATGTGACACTGGAGCCCTGCCCCATGTGCGCGGGAGCCATCATCAATGCGAGAATTCCCCGTGTGGTTTACGGCGCAAAGGATGCCAAGGCCGGCTCCTGCGGCAGTGTGTGCAGCCTCTTCGACATGGCCTACAACCATCACCCCACTGTGGAGCAGGGTCTGATGGAGGCCGAATGCGCCGAACTATTGAAAGATTTTTTCCGTCAGCTGCGGCTGACGCTGCCCAACCGGAAGAGATGGAGAAAGCCCGGTAACGACTGACCGTCTCGGAAGGAGGTATGCCATGGACTGGGAACAGCGGTGTATCCGGCTCTGCGCCGGGATGATCCTCTTTGCGATCCTCCTGCGGCTGTGGGCGGTTGGGGCGCTGACTCCGGTGGGCCGGGCGCTGGAAAGCCCGGAGGCTGCCTCCTTTTTTCTCTATCTGCAGACGGGCCGGGTGGTGCGCTATGCCCCCGCCGAGCCGGAGACCGAGCCGACTGACCCTGCACCGGTGCGCTCCGCTCCGGTTTTTTCCGCAGAGGACGCGGACTTTACCGACATCGACGGAGCGGCGGAGCTGCTGACCGCACCGCTGGACCTGAACCTCACCGGCGAGGGACCCCGGGTGCTGATCCTGCATACCCACACCACCGAGAGCTTCACCCAGACCGACGAACGCTACGAGCAGACATCCCCCTACCGGACGCTGGATCCGGGCCACAACATGATCGCCCTCGGCGAGATCGTGGCGCAGACGCTGCAGGAGGCGGGCATCGAGGTGCTCCACGACACCGCGTTTCACGACTATCCCAGCTACAACGGCTCCTACACCCATGCGGCGGAGGCCACCAGAACGTATCTGGAGCAATACCCCACCATCGAGCTGATCCTCGACCTCCATCGGGACGCGGCGGACACCCCCACGGGCCAGATGGCGACAAAATGCAGCATCGGCGGCGAGAGCGCCGCCCAGCTCATGTTCGTCCTCGGCACCGATCAGCGGCTGGATCACCCGGACTGGGAGCGGAATCTGAGTCTGGCCCTGAAGCTGCAGGTGCTGCTGGAGCGGGAAAACCCCGGCATCTGCCGGGAGGTGAGTTTGTCTAAAAACCGCTACAACCAGCATCTGGGCAAATACGCCCTGCTGGTGGAGATCGGCGCGGCGGGCAACACCCTCGATCAGGCCAAGCTGGCCGCCCGGGAGCTGGGAGAGGCCATCGCGCAGCTTGTGCAATAATCGAAAACAGGCCCTGCCATACGGCAGGTCCTCAGGCTGTCAAAGAACTTGTATTTCGATGGACAACGTAGGGGCGAGCATTGCTCGCCCGCCGAAAATCCTTGATTTTCGGATTTCCCGAAGGGAAATCACTGTTTTTTTCGCCTTGCGGCGACTGATTTTGCCGGAGCAAAATCA
>JAFWAZ010000016.1 GCA_017507425.1 Oscillospiraceae bacterium
CCCCAGGAGGCTTACGACATGGTTTCCGCCATCAAGGACGCCGTTGACATGCCCATCGATCTGCACACCCACTGCACCACCGGTCTTGCTTTCATGACCTACCTGAAGGCCGTTGAGGCCGGCGTCGACATCATCGACACCGCCATCTCCCCCTTCTCCGGCGGCACCGCTCAGCCCGCCACCGAGACCATGGCCTACGCTCTGCGTCAGCTGGGCTACGAGGTGGACCTGAACGACGATGCCACCACCAAGATGGCCACCTACTTCAAGGGCATCCGCGACGAGTTCGTTGCCGACGGCACCCTGATGCCCAAGGCCATGGCCACCGACACCCAGTGCCTGACCTATCAGGTTCCCGGCGGCATGCTCAGCAACCTGATGAGCCAGCTGAAGCAGATGAACGCCATGGACCGCTTCGACGAGGCTCTGGCCGAGACTCCCAAGGTCCGTGCCGACATGGGCTATCCCCCTCTGGTCACCCCCACCTCCCAGATGGTCGGCGTGCAGGCTGTCCGCAATGTTCTGGACGGCCAGCGCTACAAGACCGTCTCCAAGGAGATCAAGGCCTACTGCCGCGGTGAGTACGGCCGTACCCCCGCTCCCATCGACGCTGAGATCCAGAAGCACATTCTGGGCGACGAGCAGCCCCTGACCGGCCGCTACGCCGATACTCTGGAGCCCATCGTGGACAAGACCCGCAAGGAGCTGGGCGAGACCGCCCGCTGCGACGAGGATGTCCTGTCCTACATCGCTTTCCCCTCTCTGGCAGAGAAGTTCTTCGCCGAGCGCAAGGCCCGCGAGGAGAACGAGTGCACCTACACCATCGTGGAGTGCTAAGGAGGTAAGGATATGAATTTTCTTACCGCTACCACCGGTGCAGTGGATCTGGTGAACATCAGCATCCTGAACGCCGGCATCGTGGCCGTCATGGGCTACGCCGTCGTCTTCATGGGTCTGGTCGCCCTGATGGCGGTCATCACGCTGATGGGCAAGTTCTTCGTTGCGCAGGAGAACAAGGCCAAGGCTGCTGCTCCCGCTCCCGCCGCTGCTCCCGCTCCCGCTGCTGTACCTGCAGTTGCTGCTGAACCCGCTCCCGGCTCCGCCGGCAAGCTGAAGCTCCACGATGTGGAGCCCAAGACCGCAGCCATGCTGATGGCCATTGTGGCCGACAAGATGGGCAAGCCCATCAACGAGCTGCGCTTCATTTCCATCAAGGAGGTCAAGTAAAATGAAATACAAGGTTACTCTGAACGGCCGTACCTACGAGATCGAAGTCGAGCACGGCAAGGCCATGCTCCTCGATGAGTACGAGGCCATTGCTCCCACTCCCGTGGCTGCCGCTCCCGCTGCGGTTGCTGCCGCTCCCGTGGCCGCTGCTCCTGCCGCTGCTCCCGCTCCCGTCGCCGTCGGCGCCGGCGAGCAGGTCACCGCTCCCATGCCCGGCAACATCCTGAAGGTCAACGTCGCCGCCGGCGACAAGGTCAAGGAGGGTCAGGTTCTGCTTGTCCTCGAGGCCATGAAGATGGAGAACGAGATCATGGCTCCCCATGACGCCACCGTCACGCAGGTCGTCGTCACCAAGGGTTCCACCGTCGACACCGGCGCTCCCCTGGTCGTTCTGGGCTAAGGAGGACACACCGTGATCAATATTGGTGAAGTTCTCTTAGACCTGTGGAACAGCTCCGGCTTTGCTGCCATGTCCGCCGGCTTCATGGATGGCGGCTGGCAGAATCTGGTCATGATCATCATCGGCTGCGTGCTGCTGTACCTCGGCATCGTCAAGCAGTTTGAGCCCCTGCTGATGTGCGGCATCGCCTTCGGCTGCGTGCTGACCAACCTGCCCATGGGCGGCCTGTACCATCAGGAGCTGTGGGATGCCTTCATGGATCCCTCCAATCCCGCTTATCACAGCTTCGGCGCCATCATGCGTGAGGGCGGCCTGCTGGATATCACCTACATCGGCGTCAAGACGTCCCTGTATCCCTGTCTGATCTTCATGGGCGTCGGCGCCATGACCGACTTCGGTCCCCTGATCTCCAACCCCAAGAGCCTGCTGTTGGGCGCTGCCGCCCAGATGGGCGTTTTCGTGGCCTTCTTCGGCGCTGTTGCCCTGAACGCCCTGAACGGCCTGTTCGGTCTGGCTCCTGATCTGGTGCTGGGCTTCACCGGCCCCGAGGCTGCCTCCATCGGCATCATCGGCGGCGCCGACGGCCCCACCGCCATCTTCCTGACCAGCCGTCTGGCTCCCCATCTGCTGGGCGCCATCGCCGTGGCTGCCTACTCCTACATGGCGCTGATCCCCCTGATCCAGCCCCCCATCATGAACCTGCTGACTACCCCCGAGCAGCGTAAGATCAAGATGGTGCAGACCCGTCCTGTGACCAAGGCTGAGAAGATCATCTTCCCCATCCTCGTCACCATCTTCGTGGCTCTGCTGCTGCCTGACACCGCCGCTCTGGTGGGCTGCCTGATGTTCGGCAACCTGTGCAAGGAGACCGGTCTGACCGACCGTCTGTCCGACACCATGCAGAATGCCCTGATGAACATTGTCACCATTCTGCTGTCCACCTCCGTGGGCGCCACCATGGTGGGCCAGAACTTCCTGACCGTGCAGACCCTGTCCATCGTGGTGCTGGGCGTTGTCGCTTTCGGCATCTCCACTGCCGGCGGCCTGATCGGCGGCCAGATCATGTGCAGAGCCACCGGCGGCAAGGTCAACCCCCTGATCGGCTCTGCCGGCGTCTCCGCCGTTCCCATGGCTGCCCGTGTTGCAAACTCTGTCGGCCAGAAGAACAACCCCTCCAACTTCCTGCTGATGCATGCCATGGGCCCCAACGTGGCCGGCGTCATCGGCTCCGCCATCGCCGCAGGCTTCCTGCTGAGCGTTTTTGGTTGATCGAGTAAATTCCAATAGAAATCCCCCGTTTCTTCGGAAACGGGGGATTTAAGTGTGTCAAAAAAGGCCGGATTTCAACCCGTAGGGGACGGCGTCCTCGACGTCCCGGCGGTAGAATCTCGCGTTATTTTGAGGATTTCGGCGAATTCGCAACATTTTCGAGCGGGTCGTCCGGGAGGCCGACCCCTACATATAGGTTCTTTGACAGCCTGGAATCCCCCGTTTCTTCGGAAACGGGGGATTTTTTGCGGCAATCTGTGGGCGCGGAGCGACCGCACCCCAGAGGGGGCTCTCTTGCCCCTACGGGGCAATTCACCTTCTGGGAAGCTCCTGCGCATTTGTGCGAACCTGTATCGCGTACCGGGAGATTGCCGCGCCGCTTTGCGGCTGGCAATGACAGTGGTAGTGGGTAGGCGGTGCTTCTGCCTGAGCCGGGCGGTCATCCGGCCCGGTCGGCGGGGTCAGTGACCCCGCCCTACAGGGTTGACGCACAATGACCGACCACACGTGTTCTGCTCGACTTTCGACAAGCACAATCTGCGACAGCTTGGCTCCCGGCACTGCCGGGTTAGTCATTATCTGCGGCGGCGTCCACGACCTTGGTACCCAGAGCGCCCAGCAGCAGACTCTTCAGATCGATGCCCATGCCGGCGGAGATGCCCTCGGTGATCTGGGTGGTGGAGTTGACGATGTCGCCGACGAGCTTGGCGGAGTTGCCCTCGCCGTACATGGTGATCTTGTCCACCTTGGAAAGGGGCTCGGCCACATTCTTGGCGATCTCGGGCAGAGCGGCCATGACCATCTCCACCACGGCGGCCTCGCCGTACTTGCGCATGGCCTCGGCCTTCTTGTCGATGCCCTCGGCCTCGGCCAGCGCCTTGGCACGGATGGCTTCGGCTTCGGCGCGGCCCACGGCGGCGATACCCTCGGCCTCCTGTTCCCGGGCGAAGCGCTTGGCTTCGGCGATCTTCATTTCTGCGGCGGCCTCCTGCTCCTGCTCGTAACGGCGTGCTTCGGCATCCTTCTGGCGCTTGAAGAGCTCTGCCTGAGCCTGCTGCTCCTGACGGTAGCGCTCGGCGTCGGCCTTGGCACGGATCTCGGCGTCCAGAGTCTGCTTCTTGACCTCGACCTCCCGGGCCTTCAGCTCGGCCTCCCGCTCAGCCTTGGCGATGTCGGCGTTGGCGGAGGTGACCTCGATGGTCTTTCTCTGCTCCTGCTGCTGGATGGAGTAGGCGGCGTCGGCCTCGGCCTTCTTGACATCGCTCTCCTGCTTCAGCTCCGCCTGACGGATGGCCAGAGCGTTCTGCTTCTCGGCGATCTCCATCTGGGACTGGACCTTGGCGTCATTGGACTCCTTGGCGGCCTGAGCCTGAGCGATGGCGATGTCCCGGTCCGCCTGGGCCTTGGCCACGGCGGCGCCCTTCTTGATCTGAGAAATGTTGTCGATACCGAGGTCGGCGATGACGTTGTTCTGGTCGGAGAAGGACTGGACGTTGAAACTGATCATCTCCAGACCCATCTTCTCCAGATCGGGGATGGCGTTCTCCTGAACCCGCTCGCCGAAGGCCTTGCGGTCGGTGACCATCTCTTCCAGCTTCATCTGGCCCACGATCTCACGCATATTGCCTTCGAGGGTGTCCTGAATGCGGCTGATGATGGAACTTTCACTCTCATTCAGGAAGAACTTGGAGGCGAGGGTCATCATTTCCTCACTCTGGCCGATGCGGATCTTGACGGTGGCATCGACCTTGACGTTGATGTACTCGGCGTTGGGGACGTAGTCGGTGGTCTTGACGTCCACGCTGAACATTTTCAGGGACAGCTTATCCAGCCGCTCCAGAAAGGGGATGCGGACGCCGGCCTTGCCGATGAGAATGCGGGGCTTGCGGAAGCCGGAGATGATGAAGGCGGTATCCGGGGGCGCTTTCACATAGCCCAGTGCCGCCAGAGCGACGATCAGAAGGGCGACGACGCCTGCGATGATATAGGGTAACATGGTAGGGTCCTCCTTTTTGGTTTCTGTTTTTGATTTATAGGGGGCGGCGCCCCCTACAATGGTGTATCCCGCCCCGTTGGGGCTCGCAATGATGGGGGGATCGGCGGCTTATCTGTCAAATTCCACCCGGAGGGTGTCGAGGAAGCTCTCCTCGCCCCAAGTGTTGAACTTGAACCAGACGGCCGAACTGCCGCCGGAGGTAATGGCGCACAGGCGGGTGACATTTTCGGACTGGAAGATGGTCACGCTCATGCTGACCCGGTTGCCGCCGGTGTAGGAATAGCGTTCGAAGACCCGCACCGCACAGCGGGCGTCGCCCTGCCGGTAGTCGGCCTGATCCTCCAGCGTGGCGGTGTAGCTGCCGTGCAGCACGGCCCGCTCCACCCGCTCCACCAGAGAATCAAATCCCTGATTCATAAATGTCCGTTCAAATTTTGCCATGGGGGTTCCTCCTTTTTGTGGTGGCCTGCGGCATCAGATGAAACAGAAGACAAGCCCGAAGATCATCGCCAGAATACCGCCGACATGAGCCATGGTGGTGTGGATCTCGGTGGGTTCGGCATCCCGGATTGCCCAGCCGTAGCGCAGGTAGAAGGGCAGCTTGGGGAAGCAGAAGTTCACGAAACCGAGGACGATCAGCACAATTCCGGCGAGGGGATCGCCGATTCTCTCCCGGGGTGCCCCCGCTTCGATGACGGAGACCAGATACTCGCCGGGGATATAGCTGACGTCGTTGTAGTTGCCGCTCCAGTTGCTGCCGAAGGTGCTGACGCCTCCGCTTTTGGATACGTGGCTGGTATAGGTGGCACCGTTGGGATAGGTGATTTTGTAGTCGGCGGTGCCGCCGACTTCGCCGTGAACAGTAAAGGTGTACACATCGCGGCCGTGGGTGATGGTGCCCTTGATGGGATCTACCTCAAGGGTACCTCTCGACCCGGTATGGGTATAGGGCTGATCGGCTGATCCGGCACAGGCGCTGAGAATCAGCGCCAGAACCAGCAGAGGGAGAAAAAGACGAAGATGCTTCATAATAACCACCTTTTTTGTGCGATTGCCGGGACAACGTACTGCGTCCGACCACACGTGCTATACCAGACTGCCGACAGGCAGAATCTGCGGCAGTCCGGCTCCGGCCACCGGCCGGTCAGTTGCCGGTCAGAATCTGGGCCAGCGCGGAATCGGCATCGAGGATGATGGTCTTCTCGTCGCCGGTGAGGGACTGCTTCAGAGCGTCCAGCGCGATGGTGAACTCGTAGAAGTCCTTCTTGTCGTCGGTGTCGTAGGCCTCGGCCAGCATGCGCATGTACTCGGCCTCGCCCTCGGCCTCCAGCTTGGCGGCCTCGGCCTTGGCGTTGGAGATGATGATGTTGACCTGCTTGTCCACGTCGTTGCGGATGATGGAGGCTTCGTAGTTGCCGTCGGCGGTGTACTTCTCCGCCATCTGGTTGCGCTCGGAGATCATGCGGGAGTAGACCGCGTTCTCGTTGGACTGGGGCAGATCGAAGCGCTTGATCTTCACGTCCTCGACGGTGATGCCGTAGGTCTGGGCCTGTACGTTGACCTTGGCGTTGATGCCCTCGTAGATGGCGTTGCGCTCGGCGCCGTCCTCCATGTTGATGATATCGGCCTGAGCCAGCGTGCCCATGATGGTCTTCAGCTCGTTGTAGGTGGTGGCGTTCAGCCGCTGCTCGGCGGCGGCGGTGGTGCCCAGTGTCTGGTAGAACTTCTTGGGATCCTCGATCCGCCACAGGACGTAGCAGTCGGCGGTCATATTCTGCTTGTCGGAGGTCAGGACCTCGCTGGGGGGGATGTCATAGAACTGGGTTGCCTTGCTGAAGTAGCTGATGGTGTCCACAAAGGGCAGCTTGAAGTGCAGGCCCGCCTCGCCGGTGGTGGAGATGATCTCCGAGAACCGGACGACGCATGCGTACTGGTCCTCCTCCACGGTATAGATGCTGTTCACAGCCAGCAGCGCCAGCAGGACGCAGACCACGATGATGATTGCAGATTTTTTCATGGCGTCAGTTACCTCCATTGGTATCGGTGACGAAGCTCTCCAGCGGCAGAATCATGTCGACGTTTCCGGCACCGGTGGTGTCGATGTAGACCTTAATGCCGGGCAGGATCTCCTGAATGGCTTCGTAGTACATGCGGGAGCGGGTGATCTGGGGGTTGCGGGCGTACTCCTCATACATGGCGTTGAACATGGCGACCTGCTCGGTGGCCTCGTTGATGCGCTTCTGCTTGAGATACTCCGCGTTCTGGATCAGCTTGTCGGCCTGGGCCTCGGCATCGGGGAGCTTGGCGTTCTGGTAGGCCTTGGCGTCGTTGACCACGGTTTCGGCCTGCTGCTTGGCGGTTTCAACGGCCTTGAAGGCCTCGACGACCTCCTGCGTGGGGGGCTCGGAGTCCTGAATCTTGATATCCACCAGCGTCAGGCCGATGTCATACTCGGCGAGGATCTCGGTGACCAGTGCCTTGACCTGCATCTGGATGCTCTCCTTGCCGTCGGTCAGCACGGAGTCGACGGTGGAGGAGCCGACGACATTTCGCACCTGACTCTGGATCAGGTTGCGCAGGATCAGCTCGGGCTCGGTGCTGGCGTAGAGGTAGCGGACGGGATCGGAGATCTTATACTCGATGAAGAAGTCCACGTTGACGATGTTGTAGTCGCCGGTGATCATGGAGCTCTCCGCGTCGATGGTCTCGCCGGTGTCGGAGCGGTAGCCCAGCTCGATGTGCTGGTAAACGTTGACGTCCACCCGCTGCACCTGCTGGATGCCGAAGGGGAGCTTGAAGTGGAAACCGGCGTCGGTGACGGATGTGACCTTGCCGAAGGTGGTGACCACGGCCTGCTGCTTGTCGTCGACGGTGTAGAAGCAGCTTAAAGAGGCGAAGATGGCCACTGCCACCAGAACCAGCGCGATGATGACCGCGGGCTTGATCTTGGGCAGGCTGGGGACCTTGGGCGCCTTGGGCGCATCGGGGGGTGTCCAGCGGTAGGTGCTGTTTTCTTCCATAATTGCATTTCTCCTTTATAGCTAAGTTTGTGATCAGAAATTTCGATTACTCCATACCAAAAAAATTCTTTGTACAATCTACGGTTCCGTCTTTGATGATTTTCTTCATATCTGCATATTTTTCATTAATCATGCGATTTGTAATCTCCAGCTCCTTACGCCCCTCTTCTCGCCAGAAAGGATCAGGGTGCTCGCTCAGAATCTGAAAATACTCCTGAGATTTTTTCAGATTTACCCCGGTTCCGGTGCCGTTCCGATAGAACAGCCCCAGATTGCAGATGTACATAGGCTCTCCTCTTTTTGCACCTTCTACAGCCTTATTAAACATTTCACGATTGTCAAACACTGCTATTTGGTCAGGCATTCCCAAATCGTCCAGATGCAAGGTCGTCGTTTTGGGAACCTTCATTTTTGCTACCGCGCAAAATTCAATAATACCGGCAACCATCAGAAGCGAGCCATAAATCTTCGTCATCCAGTCTGCGTCCGAGAAGAACACACAAGGAACATTCAGAATGATCTGAATAAACCATACAAACAATGCATAGCCCTTGTTGTTTTTAGTCCAGTCCATTCGTCCGACAAACTGAAGCACTGTCGAAATAGCAGTAAATAGTACCGAAATTATGTTTTCGTTCCAAAGGCCAATAAAGCATATCTTGATGGCTTCCATTATTTTTTCCATAACCCAAACTCCTTCTCACGTATCACTTCTTCAACGCGGGGACCATATCAAAACACAGTTGATTGCTGTCGGGCACATAACGACAGCTCCTTGCCCCCCGCATTTGGGGCAGATTATTATGTTTTTCAGAGTTTATCCCTCCTCCTTCAGCTCCGAGAGCATATGCTCCGCTCTGCGGATGGTCTGCACGCCGATCCATGCGGTGAGCATGATGCGCAGGACCTTGTCGATGCGCTCCTTGGCGCCGGGGATGGGCTCGTCGTAGTCGCTCAGGATGTCTGCGATGGCCACGTCCCAGCTGTCCCGGCCGCCGATGTGCCGGGCCCGGGCCGCCAGCCGCAGGAACATGAAGTAGAGCACCGTGTCGTCGATCAGGTCGTCGCTCTCGTCGTCCAGCCGGCCGTTGACATAGGCCAGCAGACTGCAGATCTTGTCCATGGGCATGGCCGTGCGGAGCATGTTGATGGTCACGATGCGGCAGAACTGCTCCATGGAGTAGCGCTTCTTCACCGGGCTGGGGAGAAAGCCCCGCTTGACCCAGTTCTGGATGTCGTGGGCCTCCACGCCGGATGCCGCCGCCAGCTGGCTGCGGATCATACCGCCGCCGAGGAACATGCCCTCGATCCGCCGGATGGAAGCCTCCACGTCCTCCCGCTGGCCCACCAGAGCTGTACCCGGGATCGTCCATTCCATATGGTTCACCTCCATTTGATTGGTGTAGCATGATGGTATCATAGGGTTACGTGATTGTCAATAGAGGTAGTGTAACTTCGTGCAACCCGACAATTTGATATCGATACATTTGTACAGAATCCATATAGAAAATTTAAGGTTTCTTAAGAAATCGGCAGGGGCAGCGGTCAGGCTGTCCTGCATTCTCCGGACATAAAAAAGGCCGCCTCCTTGCGGGAGCGGCCTTGCAGTCTGTCGGAGAACCTGTTTTTACATAAGAACTGTAGGGGCGAGCATTGCTCGCCCGCCGAAAATCCTTGATTTTCGGATTTTCCGAAGGGAAATAACCGTTCTTTCGCCTTGCGGCGACTGATTTTGCCAGAGCAAAATCAGCGGGCGACCAATGGTCGCCCCTACAGACTGCCTTTTGCGTGGGAATCTCTTACCAATTTTCCTTCGCAGCCGGACCAAACGTGTTTGACTCGTCTGTCGACAGGCAACAGCCCGGACGAGTTTGTCTGCGGCGACTCGCCGCAAAAAAAGGCCTCCCCTTGCGGGGAGGCCTCGAATTTCGGTATTCCGAGAATTACAGCAGCTTAGCGAAGTGCTTGATGGTGCGGACCATCTGGCTGGTGTAGGAGTTCTCGTTGTCGTACCAGGAGACGACCTGAACCTGGGTCTTGCCGTCGGGCAGCTTGTTGACCATGGTCTGGGTGGCGTCGAACAGGGAGCCGAAGCGCATGCCGATGATGTCGGAGGAG
>JAFWAZ010000106.1 GCA_017507425.1 Oscillospiraceae bacterium
ACCCCCAAGGGCAGAATCGTCAATCTGCCTGCCGGTTCCACCCCCATCGACTTCGCCTATGCCATTCACTCCGGCGTTGGCAACTCCATGGTGGGTGCCAAGGTCAACAACCGGATCGTAGGCATCGATACCACTCTGAAAAACGGCGATATTCTGGAGATCCTTACCTCCAAGAGCAGTAAAGGCCCCAGCCGGGACTGGCTGAATATCTGCAAAAGTAACCAGGCCCGGACCAAGATCAAGCAGTGGTTCAAGAAAGAAAAGCGGGAGGAAAATATCATCCACGGCCGCTCCTCCTTCGAATCTGAAATGAAGCGGGTAGGACTTTCCTTAAGCGCCATCACCGATCCGGAGCTGGAGCCCCATCTGCTGAAGAAGCTGTCCTTCGACAACTGGGACGATATGTACGCCGCCATCGGCTACGGCGGTCTGACTGCCACCAAGGCGGTGGGCCGGATCCGGGACGATGTGAACAAGGCCGTCAAGAGCCAGGCCACAGACAAGGCAAATCAGATGCCCCTGCGAATCAATCCCGATTCCGACGCCGTCCGTCAGGATCGTCACGCAGTCAACGGCGTCATTGTGGAGGATATCGACTCCTGCATGATCAAGTTTGCCCGGTGCTGCACCCCCGTTCCCGGCGATGCCATTGCCGGCTTCATCACCAAGGGCTTCGGCGTCAGCATCCACCGTGCCGACTGTCCCAACGCCCAGAACCGGGACGATCCCCGTCAGGCCGCCCGCTGGGTGCGGGTTCGCTGGGCCATTCAGGATGATCAGCCCTTCGAAACCACACTGGAGCTGGAATGCATCACCAGAGATGGTCTGCTGCTGGATGTGGCAACTGTGATGACCACCGCCCGTGTCCGGGTCAAGGAGCTGTTTGGCCGTGACCTGCCCGGTGGCAGAAGTATGTTCACCGTCCGTTTCGAGGTCAAGAACGTTCAGGAACTGGAAGTCATCCGCAAGAAGCTGCTGAACATCAAGGATGTCACCAGCTCCCGCCGCGGGCAAAACTGATTCTCATGGGACAGCCTTGGCTGTCCCTCCCATAAAAGAGGTAGAAAAATGCGCGCTGTATTAACAAGAGTCAAATCCGCCTCCGTCACCATCGACGGTCAGGTGGTGGGAAAGATCGGTCAGGGCTTCCTGATCCTGCTGGGTGTCGGCCCCAATGATACGGAAAAGGAATGCCGGTACCTTGCCGAAAAAGCTCTGGGACTGCGGGTCTTTGAAGACGAAAACGGCAAGATGAATCTGGGACTGGAGGCTGTGCAGGGCGAAGTGCTGGTGGTCAGCCAGTTCACGCTCTACGGCAACTGCCGCAAGGGCCGCCGCCCCAGCTTTACCGATGCCGCCGGCCCCGAGCTGGGCAACGCCCTGTATGAAAAGTTTCTTTCTATCTGCGCCGAGCTGGGCTATCCCCCTCAGCACGGTCAGTTCGGCGCCGATATGAAGGTGGAATCCATCAATGATGGCCCCATCACCCTGATTCTGGACACAGAACAGCTGATGGACACCCCCCGCAGATAACCCAAAGACAGGAGATGGTATCATGCTGAAGATCACCGTTATGGAACTTGGCATCTATTTTGTCAACTGCTATCTGATCCATGAAGAAAACGCGAAATCCTGTGTCTGTATCGACCCCGGCGGAAACGCGGGCAAGGTTCTGAAATTTCTGGAACAAAATGGACTGACCCTGGAAGCCATTTTGCTGACCCACGGTCACTTCGACCACGTGGGCGCCGTAAAGGAACTGGCGGAAAAGACCCAGTGCAAGGTCTATCTCCATTCCGACGATCTTCTCCTGCCGGAAAAGTTCACCGCAGGCCCTCTGTACTATACCCACCATTATGACGAGGGCGATGTGCTGGAAATGGCCGGACTGCAGATCCGGGTCATGCACACCCCCGGTCATACCGGCGGCAGTGTCTGCCTGATGGTGGACGACTGCATCTTCTCCGGCGATACCCTGTTCTGCCACTCCTGCGGCCGTACCGACCTGCCCGGCGGTGACCCCGATGCCATTATGGTCTCCCTCGCCCGGCTGAAAGCGCTGGAGGGCGACTACAGAGTTCTCCCCGGCCACAACAGAGCGACAACTTTGGCAGTGGAAAAGGAGTACAATCCCTTTATGAAACAGGTGTAAGCCTCCTGCCTGCACTCAACGAGGAATTCTATGAAACTGACACTGACCGGTCACGATGACCGTTATGCCGTGGAGCAGCTGCAGCTTGCCCTGTTCCCGGAAGGTACCGAGGGCGAAGCCATATCCACCCTCCACCGGGGCAAGATCTGGCTCACCGCCGCAACAAAAATCACCCTGAACGGCAAGACCGCCACCGCCAGCCGCCGTATAAAGGCAGCAGAAGAAACGGTGCGGCTGCGCCGCCGGGCATTGCAGCAAAGCTATTATCTGGCTGCTGTCCAGCTTCTGCCCGCCACCCCCGCGTGGGGCGCTCTGGCAGGCGTCCGCCCCACCAAGATCACCACGAAGCATATGCTGGAGGGCGGCACGGCGGAATCCGCAGACACGCTGATGAGGGATGTCTACTATGTCACCCCGGGTCGAAGGAAGCTGGCCGTTGACTGCTCCCTTTCCACCGTCCATGCCGCCGGACTTCTGGAACCGGAGGACGTGTCCCTCTATGTGGGCATCCCCTTCTGTCCCACCCGCTGTACCTATTGCAGCTTCGTCAGCCGCACCATCGGCAGGAAAACGGAACTGATGGAACCCTATCTGGACGCGCTTCTGAAGGAGATCGAAGTCACCGGACGGCTTCTTGCCCAGTCCGGACGGCATGTGCGCACCGTCTACATCGGCGGAGGCACCCCCACCACCCTCACCGCAGCCCAGATGGAACGGCTGCTGGATGCCATCCACGGCAGTTTCGATCTGTCCCGCTGTCTGGAATTTACGGTGGAGGGCGGTCGTCCCGACACCCTGAACGCCGAAAAGCTCCGCTCCATCCGCGCCCATGGCGCCGACCGGATGAGCATCAACCCCCAGACCATGGAAAACCATGTGCTTCGCGCCTGCGGACGGCCTCATACTGCCGATGACGTAATCCGCGCCTACGGCGAAGCTGTGGATGCGGGCTTCAAAGCCATCAATATGGATCTCATCGCCGGTCTGCCGGAAGATACTGTGGAGGGCTTCCGCCGTTCCCTGGATGCGGTGGCGGCGCTGAATCCCGCCAATATCACCGTCCATACCCTTGCCCTGAAGAAGGGCGCCGACCTGTTTGAGAAGCGGGTCAGTCTCCCCTCCGCCGAGGATGTCACCGAGATGGTGGCCTATGCCAACGAGACCCTCCGCGCTCTGGGCTACAAGCCCTATTATCTGTACCGGCAGAAATATATGTCCGGTTCCTTTGAAAACGTAGGCTGGAGCCGGGACGGCCTGGACTGCCTGTACAACATCTACATGATGGAGGAGGTTCACACCATCCTCTCTCTGGGCGGCGGCGGAATGAATAAAGTCAACTTCCCCGACGGAAGCCTCCGCCGTTTCCACAATCCGAAGTTCCCCGAGCAGTACATTGAAATGATCGATACTGTCCTTGCGCAGAAGGAAGAACTGTTTGCGCTGATGAAAGGAAGCAAATAATTTGGATACCTTAATCTCCAATGTCACCGTTGTGACCATGAATCCCCGCATGGATGTGCTGTTCGGCGCATACATTGCCATCGAGGACGGAAAGATCCTCTCCATCGAAAAAACCGCGCCGGAAGAAAAGCCCCAGACCATTATCGACGGCACCGGCATGGTGGCCATTCCCGGTCTCGTGAACTGCCACACCCATCTGGCCACCGCCTCCCTGCGCAGCTTCACCGATGACCTGACCGGCAACGAGGCTCTGGAAGCCCTGCTGAAGAAGGAAGCCAAAATGGACTCCCGGGCAGCAAAGGCCGCCGCTTCCTTAGCCATCGCGGAGTGCCTGCGGTTCGGCATCACCTCCGTGTCCGACCTGTACTATTACCCCAACGCCACCGCGGAAGCCGTGGCGGAAGCCGGCATCAAAGCCAACCTTGCTCTCAGCGCCTACCGCTTCATCGACCAGAACGAGGACTTTGACTTTGAAACTGATGAACAGTGTCAGGAGTTGGCAAAGGTCGTGGAGAAGTGGCACGGTCACGACAACGGACGCATCAGGATCGATGCCGGCATCTACGCCGAATACACCAGCAACTTCCGTCTCTGGGAAGCGCTGGCTGCCTTCGCCATGGAAAAGGGCATCGGTATGCAGCTGCACCTTGCCGAAACCCAGAGCGAGGTGGATTCCTGTCTGGACCGCACCGGCATGGGTCCCGGCGAGCTCTTAAGCTGCCACCGGCTCTTTGCCGTTCCCGCCACCGCCGCCGGCTGCGCCTGTCTGGAAGAGCACGAGCGGAAGCTCCTTGCCAAGAAAAAGGTCAGCGCCGTGGCTACCCCTCTGGCATCTGCCAAGAACGGACAACCCATCACTCCCATTCTGGACTGCGTCAAAGCCGGCATGAATGTGGCGCTGGGCACCGGTGGAGCCATTGACTGCGGCAATCTGGATCTGTTTGAAGTCATGCGCTGTGCCGCCATGTCTGCCCGCTCCGCAACCGGCAATCCTGCCGCCCTGCCCGCTTCCGCCGCCCTGATGATGGCAACCGTCACCGGCGCTCAGGCCCAGGGACGCGCCGCCGAATGCGG
This sequence comes from Oscillospiraceae bacterium, assembly GCA_017507425.1. Classification (GTDB taxonomy): domain Bacteria; phylum Bacillota; class Clostridia; order Oscillospirales; family Oscillospiraceae; genus Faecousia. The sequence goes on from JAFWAZ010000106.1 coordinate 4,688, forward strand.
CACTCTGGAACCCGGTAAGGACGCGGACATCGTCCTTGTGGACTTCTCCGCCCCCCATCTGATCCCCTGCCACAATGTGCTCAATGGTCTGGTCTGGTCTGCCAAGGGCGGTGACGTTGCCATGACCATGGTTCGGGGCAAGATCCTGTATCAGAACGGAACCTTCCCCACCATCGACCTGAAAGCCGTGGTGGAAGAGCTGACCACCTATGCCATCCCGAAGCTGTTCGATGACGCCAAGTAAGGAGGAATCCCATGTCTGACACCAAGAAGCAGCAAAACTTCCTTCAGGGCACCGCCCTTCTTGCCATGGCAACCGCCATCGTCAAGGTCATCGGCGCGCTGTACAAGATCCCCCTCAACGCCATCATCGGCGAGCAGGGCTTCAGCTATTTCAACACCGCCTACGAAATCTACAATGTGCTTCTGATGATCTCCACCGCCGGTCTGCCGGTGGCCATGAGCCGGATGATCTCTCAGGCATCCTCTCTGGGACACTACAATCAGGTGCGCCGGGTCTATGCCACTGCCCGGGGAATCTTCCTTGCCCTCGGCATTACCGGCAGTTTTCTGATGACGGTGTTCTGCCGCCAGCTGGCAGCCTTCCAGGAGCAACCCGACGCCTGGGCCGCCATTGGTTGCCTGGGTCCCTGCGTGCTGCTGATCTGCATTATGAGTACCTACCGGGGCTTCTTCCAGGGACAGAGCAATATGCTCCCCACCTCCATCTCTCAGGTGCTGGAAGCCCTGACCAAGCTGATCGTGGGTATTATCGCCGCGGTGGGTCTGCTGAAATTCACCGGCTCCATTCCCCTTGCCGCCGGCGGCGCCATTCTGGGCGTCACCGCAAGCTGCCTGCTGTCTGCAGTTTATCTTTTTGGCTGCTTCCGTAAGAGCTTCAAGGATCTGCCCATCACCGACGAAGGCGTCACCTCCTTCGGTCAGACCGCCAAGGGACTGCTGGTCATCGCCATCCCCATCACCGTGGGCAGCGCGGGACTGCAGATCCTGACCATGCTGGAGACCAAGCTGTACATGGGTCAGCTGCTGAATCTGGGCTATGCCCAGGGCGCCGCCGACACCATGAAGGGCATCTATAACATGACCCAGACCATTTTCAATATGCCCTGCGCCTTCATTACTCCCATCACCATCAGCATCATCCCCGCCATCACCGCCCAGCTGACCCTGTGCAACGAAAAGGGCGCAAAGGAGACGGAAGAATCCGCCGCGCGGATCACCGGTCTGATCTCCATGCCCTGCGCTTTCGGTCTTGCGGTGCTTGCCGAACCCGTTACCGCCCTGCTGGGCGGCTATACCGGTGAAAAGCTGGTTCTCGCCACGAAGCTGATGATGGTGTTGGGTTTTGCCATCATGTTCAACGCCGTGGTGCTTGTGACCACCGCCATCATGCAGGCCCACGGACGGGCAGGACGGCCTGTGCTGAATATGTTCCTGGGCGGACTGCTGAAGCTGGTCACCGTCTATATCCTCACGGGAAATCCCCATATCAACATTCTCGGCACTCCCATCGGCACACTGCTGTGCTATGTGTGCATCTGCGCCCTGAATATCTATTCCATCCGCACACTGCTGTCTGAACCTCCGGCCCTTGTAAAGAATCTGGCAAAGCCCTTCCTTGCCGCCCTCGTCATGGGCATTCTCACCTGGCTGAGCTGGTTCGGTCTGAAGCAGCTCGGCATCGACAGCCGTCTGATCCTCTGCGCGCTGCCCATTCTGGTTGGCGTCGTGGTCTACTGCTTCATGGCGCTGAAGCTGAAGGTCATCACCCACGAAGACTGCCTGCTGCTGCCCAAGGGCGAAAAGATCGCTAAAATCCTGAAACTGTAATATTTTTCAAAATTATTCTTGCTTTTTGTCCAGTATTATGTTAATCTAAAAACCGATTTTGGGTTAAGAAAAGAGGAATCATCCATATGAATAAAACGGAACTGATCGCTGCTGCCGCGGAGAGCGCCGGTCTAACCAAGAAGGATACCGAGCGCGTCCTGAACGCCGCCATTGACGCCATCACCGCCGCTCTGGTCAGGGGCGAAAAGGTGCAGCTGTCCGGCTTCGGCACCTTCGAGACCAAGGACCGGGAGGCCCGCATTGGCCGCAATCCCCACACCCGGGAAGCCATCGACATTCCCGCCACCCGTGTACCCACCTTCAAGGCCAGCAAGGCGCTGAAGGACAACATTGCGAAGTAAGCCATGCGTCTTGACAAGTATCTGAAGGTATCCCGTCTGATCAAGCGCCGCACTGTGGCCAACGAAGCCTGCGACAACGGCCGCATCAGCGTCAACGGCCGTGTGGTGAAGGCAAGCTATGATGTGAAAGTCGGGGATAAAATTGAAATCTCCATGGGTACCCGGACGGTAGCCGTGGAAGTGCTTCAGGTGGCTGAATCCGTCCGCAAGGACGATGCCGCCGCCATGTACAAGGAAGTATAAAAAAGAGGGAAGCCATCGCTTCCCTCTTTTTTGTTGTGAAGATATGCTTCTCTTTTGGAATTTGACGGCCAGTATATGCTGTTTTGCAGCATAATATCCTCCGGAGGGGCACTTTCTTGTCGCTGAACAAGATAAGCGCCCGCAGGCGCTATGCAAGCGAGCAACCGGGCGAAGCCCGGCTCTTAGCGAGTCGTAAAG
>JAFWAZ010000107.1 GCA_017507425.1 Oscillospiraceae bacterium
ATATAGATGAAGAAAGCCCGCCGAAACGAAAGCCTCGGCGGGCTGGTGATTAGGCAGCAGAGAAAGCAGGTTCGTAAACAGAGTCCAGGAACGTCTTGGCCTTTTCGGCGGTAAAGCCGTTCTGGCCTTCGTCGGCCACGGCCTGATAGCGACCGTCGCTGGTGCGCTTGATAGCCGTCCATTCGACCTCGCCGGTCTGGCGGGTAATGGTGGTGCCTTCCTTGGTGGCGTAGTTTTCGGTGACAGGCTTGGCGCGTACCTTGTACAGCCACACATAGCGATAGGTCTTGTCGGACTTTTCGCTCTGGAAGCCCACGGCAAAATAGCCGGGCTTGTCGCCAGACGCGCGGATCAGGACGCCGTTATCGTCGATCTTGTTGGAGAAAATCATCTCCTGAATGGTCAGGGGCAGATCGGCGAGCTTGGTCTTGAAGGCCAGTTCAGGATCGGGATAGAGAACGTCGCCCTCGATGTCATCATAGTACTGGATGTCCGGGTCGTTGTTCTCAGGGGTGATGCTGGCCTCGATGGCACCAGCGACCTTCTGGAGATCGCCGTAGGTGGTGCCGGTATCATCGTCCTTGGTGAGAGGCGCGATGACCATGTTCTTAAAACCGACCGTAGAGGCTACGGCGGGAGCAGCAGTAGCAGCCATATATTCTTACCTCCATTACAAAAGCCCTCGGGCATCGAGGGCGGTTCGAAGTTGTTCTTTAACTTTGTCGTAGGCCTCGTCCACCTTGGCGTCGAAAGCTGGGCGGACGAAGGGATGCGGCGGAGCTGGGTGCGGGCCGCCGTGGCCGAATTCCACCGGGTTTGCGTATTCCGCGCCGCCATCCTTGCGATGGACGCCCACGGTTACGCGATAGCCGCCCTTGCGCTTACGGACAGCCCTGCCGATTTTGATGGATCGGAGCAGAACGCCCGACCTGCGCTTGGGATCGGTGGAAGCGTTATGCAGCATCTGATTGAGGACGGGCTGGGCCGCATTCTGGAGAATCCAGTTGCAGGCCCTGCTTCCGTTGCCTCCGGATGTGCGGAGCATGTCGGCCATTTGGGTCAGGTCATCGCGCAGCTCAACGCTGCCCTTAAATTCCAGACTCATCTTCGGCCTCCATTTCCTGCACCCACGTCCACGCAACCAGCGTCTGGCGGGTGTCATCGTTATAGGAATCGGTTTCGTCCTCCATGGCGAAGCCCGCCTGCCGCATGGCAGCGCGTACCCGCCGAATGGTTGCTGTCGGGTCGATCATCGTCCACAGATTGAGGTAGACGTAAACGCGATACTTCCTCACGGCATCATCCCAGTGCTCACCTTCGGTAGTCATGGTCGTATAGACCAGATACTCGGTCGGCGGAGTCTGATGTTCCGTGGTCGCTTTCCACGCGCCTGCGAAGGTAGGAATGCCCGTGGGCCGGAGTGCGTCCTGTACCTGTTTCACGGTCAGTTCACTCCCTTCACAGCCTCGGTGGTCAGCTTCATGTACCGGCGTTTGAAGTCATACTCGCCAATCTTGGTGATGATCTGCTTCTCGCCGTTCCACATCACCCACATACCGGCGCGGATATTACCGCGCCAGCGAATGATAAAGCACAGGCCGCGTTCAGCGTTTTCGGCATCGGCAGAGAAGAAGAATCGAGAGGAATCATCCTCGCAGCCAGCCCATACCCGGCAGATGACCTGATCCGTCGCCTCGGGATAGCCGTTCTCGTTGACGGTATTGACCGTCTGGCCAATCTCCACCATGTGGCGAAGCTGGCCCGGATGTGGGATGTGCAATGGAATCACCTCTCAAAACATATCTTCAATCGTGCGGTGGGGATACAGAAGCGCATGAAAGGCCATCTGCATCGTTACGAAGGCCGCTTTGTCCGAGTTGTCGCGGTTTTCGTAGAAATGCGAAGCCATGAGCAGAACGGCAAGCCGCACAGGCTCCGGTGCTTCTGCATCGTAAGCTGTGCGGCAGTAATCATTGGCGGCGGCCTGTGCCTGCAAGAGCAGGGATTCCATGAGGGAATCTTCCTCGGAATCCTGCACTCGCAGATGGGCCTTGAGTTCATCGACAGAGACGATCATTCTACCACCGCCTCAGACGCCAGAAGGCCAGCTGCCCGAAGTACCCCAAGGAGGGCATTGTAGTCCTCTCTCAGCTGCGCGACGGACTTCGCGTCGCTGTCGGGCAGCGCGGAAGCCTTCGGCATCATAACCGCTGCGGGCAGCCCGACAACCTCTGCGCCGGGAAGGAAGGTAAGCCTTCCTCCAATCACGGTTTCCTTTCCGCCGTGGGCGGTGTAGTTTCTTGGTTGGTACTTGTTCACATGGATACCTCCCCAAAGAAAGAAGGCGACGCATTAGGTCGCCGCCTTCATCTGCAGACACTTCACGGCCTCGGGCAGGATCAGCTTACCGTCCACACGCTCGGAGGACAGGAAACCAACCTGACCGGTGGGCGCATAAAGCTCATTGAGGCGCTTGAAGGAGCGGCCCTGACGATCAGCCACCCAGTAGTAGCCGAGGTCGCCGAACAGGATGCCCTTGGCACCCGCTTCCAGCGCAGGCATATAGCTGGAGGTGTAGATGGGACGGCCCAGCAGCTTATCCGGCTCGCCAACCTGCACGGAGGGCTGCCAGATGTAGTCGCCGTTCTGCGTCTTGAGCTTGCGCAGGGCCTTGACGCTGGAATCGTTCATGATGAACACAGCGTTGCGGCG
>JAFWAZ010000108.1 GCA_017507425.1 Oscillospiraceae bacterium
CGGGCCAGATCGGTCATGCCGTCGGCGGAGGAGGGGTCGATCTTGAAGTCGCCGGTGAAGACGACCTTACCCACGGGGGTGTTGATGCAGAATGCCACGGCGTCGGCGATGGAGTGGTTCACGTGGATGAACTCCACGGTGAAGCATCCGGCCTTGACCACGTCGCCGGGCTTGTGGGTGATGAGCTTGACGGCTTTGTCGAGGCCGTGCTCCTCCAGCTTCAGCTTGATCAGGCCGTTGGTCATGGCGGTGCCGTGGATGGGGCAATTGACCTGCTGCATGGCGTAGGGGATGGAGCCGATGTGGTCCTCGTGACCGTGGGTGATGAAGAAGCCCTTGAGCTTATGCTCGTTCTGCTGGAGGTAGGTAAAGTCGGGGATCACCAGATCCACGCCGTACATATCCTCGTCGGGGAAAGCCACGCCGCAGTCGATGACGATCATATCCTTGCCGTACTCCAGCACGGTGCAGTTCTTGCCGATCTCATCCAGACCGCCGAGGGGGATAATTTTCAGTTTTTCAGCCAATTTATTTGATAACTCCTTTCGAAAGGTGGCGCAAAAACCATTTTGCGCATGAATCGGAAGCGGCCAGCGCCATCCCCATTGACCCTGTATCGTCCGGTGGGTGGCTGATCTGCCCGCAAATATTGCGTATTTCTCTTAAAATTCTGCCCGGGTCTGCCCATCCCGGCGCACGCTGAAGATAGTATATCACACTTTGCACAAAAAGTATACTAAATTTTTTATGAACTGCGCAGGGCGCAGTGCCGATGCTGTCGCAGATGGTGCTTGTCGGGAGTCGAGTAAAACACGTGTGGTCGGGAACCGGTTGTGGTCGGGCGTGGTTCTGATGCGAGGGTGTAGGGGCGGGCCTGTGTGCCCGCCCGGCGTTCCGATGCAGGGATCGGTATGTACGTTCGGCGAGAATGGCGTTTTGATATTTTTACTTACGTAAGATTGTCGAAAATGGACGGCTTTGCTATAATGGCAACAACAGGTATAAGCAGCCTGTTGCGTGATTGCCTCTTCCAATCGATTTCGGCTCCCCTCGCCGGGATCGGATAAAAGTACCACCCTCCCCCTCGGGTGGTACTTTTGTCATTTATCGTTGCCGAATATGGAAAAAAGCAGGCCTGCCGTGAAAGCAAGCCTGCTTTTATGCTGTCAGCCGTTTAGATAATGGTTCCAGTCGGAGTCGAGAATGCCCCGAGCGACAAGGGCCTGTGCGATCTCACAAGCGCTTTTTTTACCCATATTTCGGATTTTCCAGATATCCTCTTTGCTTAATCGGATGATGTCGCGGATATACTGAAATCCCTGACGTTCCAGACAGTGAAACGAACGGTTGCTGAGATTCAGCGATTGGAGAGGTTCATCGACCGCGTCGGGGAGAACGCCGGGGAGGGCTCGTCCCTCCATGCAGTCCAAAATACCCTTTCGGTAGCCTTCCATAAATCCGCAATTGTAGGCGGCGGTTTTGATCGAGTTGATGCGCTCCATTTTGTTCACCCCGTAAATGAAGTTTTTCCCATTATACAAAATATGCAATGCAAACGCAATGCATATTTTACGGATAAAACAGCTTATGATATATGCAATACAAATGTATTGCGAGGTCGTGCTATGGGTAAGTTCAAGATTCCCGAAAATCCCCCAACGGTCAACAAAACCATCCGCTTTCCCGGTGATGTGGTTCAGGCTGTGGAAGATGCCATTCAGGGCAAGGAGTGTACTTTCTCAGCCTTTGTGATCGCCGCCGTCCGGGCTGCACTGGAAGATCTGGAAGAAGCATGAAAACCGCCATGGAGCATTCCATGGCGGTTTTACTGTGTCATTTTCCTGCGGGGCCGCGGTGCAGGATTTTGTCGAACCGTGCGAAGAAGGTGCCGGTGGTGACTGCGGCGGCAATGATGTCGGACACGGGCTCCGCAAGGAAGACCGCGAAGACCTTGTTCTCGAAAAACAGGGGCAGAATGAAGATCAGGGGGATCAGCAGGATGAGCTTTCTCAGGCAGGCCATCAGCAGACTGATCTTCGCCTGTCCCAGCGCCACGAAGCTCTGCTGGCAGGTCAGCTGGAAGCCGAGGCTGAAGATGCCGGCCATGTAGATGCGCATGGCCCAGACGGTATGCTCCACCAGCGCGGCGTCCCGGTTGAAGATCTGCACAAAGAGCTGGGGAAACAGCATGGTTGCGGCCCAGAACAGCGTCGTATATCCCGCCGCCGCCAGAAGCTGGAGCCGGAAGCACTGCTTCACCCGCTCCCGGTTTCCGGCGCCGTAGTTGAACGACACGATGGGCTGGCAGCCCTGCGCGATGCCCGAGGCGGGCATCTGGGCCAGCTGGGCGCAGGAGGTCAGGATGGTCATGGAGCCCACGGCGAGGTCGCCGCCGTAGCGCTGGAGGGAGGAGTTGAAGGAGATGGACAGCAGACTCTCCGTCGCCACCATCACAAAGCCGGAGATGCCCAGCGCCAGCGTGCCGCCCACGATCCGCCCCTCCGGCTTCATGTACGCCGGCGTGATCTTCAGGAGGGACTTTTCGTTTTTCGTCAAAAACAGCAGCACCCACATGGCGCCCACGGCCTGACTGAGCACCGTGGCAAGGGCTGCGCCCGCCACGCCCATGTCAAGGGCGAAGATGAAAATGGGGTCGAGGATGATGTTGATGACCGCGCCCAGCACGGTGGTCATCATGGCCATGTTGGAGAAGCCCTGGGTGGTCAGGTAGGGGTTCATGCCCATGACGATCAGGGTAAAGACCGCGCCCACGGAGATGATGCTCATGTAATCCATGGCGTAGGGCAGGGTGTCGGGGCTGGCGCCGAAGAGGGTCAGCATGGGCTCGGCAAAGAGCAGATACAGCGCAGTGATGCCAGCGGAGAAGATCAGCAGCAGCGTCAGGCTGTTGGACATGATCTTGCTGGCCTCGGCCCTGTCGCCCCGGCCCATGGCGATGGCCGCCCGGGGCGCGCCGCCGGAGCCTGCCAGCATGGCGAAGGCGTTCATGAACATCATCAGCGGCATGCACAGTCCCACGCCCGTCAGGGCGGTGCCGTTGATGCCCTGACCGATGTAGATGCGGTCGACGATGTTGTACAGCAGGTTCACCAGCTGCGCCACCACGCTGGGGATGGCCATGCCCAGCATCAGCTTCCCCATGGGAGCGGTGCCGAGGGCCGTCTTGTTGTGTTGCATTGGGGGTCAGTCCTTTCAAAGGGTATTGCTACCATTATAGCCCGGAAGAAAGGGGATTTCCAGAGCGGAATTGTAAAGAATTGTTGAATAGGCCATCCGGACACGGCAAAGGGCGCACCTTTCGGTGCGCCCTGTTTGCTTATACTGCGTGGCCCTTGCGCTTGATGGTATCCACCACGAAGTCCACGTATTCCTGACAGGCCTCCTCGGTTTCGGCCTCGACCATGACCCGGACGAGGGGCTCGGTGCCGCTTTCGCGGACGAGGATCCGGCCGGAGTCGCCCAGCTTTGCGGCGACCTCGGAAACCGCCGCCTGCACGTCGGGATCGTCCTGTGCCAGCCGCTTGTCGGCCACGCGGACGTTCTTCAGCACCTGCGGATAGATGGTCAGATCGGCGTGGAGCTCGCTCAGGGGCTTCTTCTTGGCCATCATGACCTCCATGATCTTCAGGGAAGTCAGGATGCCGTCGCCGGTGGAGGCGTACTTGGAGAAGATGATGTGGCCGCTCTGCTCGCCGCCGATGCGGCAGCCGTGCTGCATCATGTATTCGTAGACGTACTTGTCGCCCACGGCGGTCTTGGCGTAGTCGATGCCCAGCTCGTCGAAGGCCTTGTACAGGCCGAAGTTCGACATGACGGTGGTGACCACGGTGTTCATCAGCAGCTTGCCCCGCTCCTTCATGTATCTGCCATAGATATAGAGGATGTGGTCGCCGGAGACGATGTTGCCCTTCTCGTCCACGCACAGGCACCGGTCGGCGTCGCCGTCGTAGGCGAAGCCCACGTCCAGATTGTGCTTCAGCACGTAGTCCCGCAGGCCCTCGATGTGGGTGGAGCCGGCGTCTGTGTTGATGTTGTAGCCGTCGGGCTCGGCGTTGATGACGTAGGTCTTGGCGCCCAGCGCGTCGAAGACGGACTTGGCGATGTTCCAGCTGGAGCCGTTGGCGCAGTCCAGCGCCACGCGCTTGCCCTTGAAGGAATACTGGCCCATGCCGATCAGGTGGCCGATGTAGCGGTTACGGCCGGAGACATGGTCCACGGTACGGCCGATCTGATCCCGCTGGGCCAGAGGCAGCTCCTGCCACTCCCGGCCGAAGGCCACCAGCTCGCCGTCGAGATAGGCTTCGATGAGGTGGATGACGCTCTCGTCCATCTTCTCGCCGAAGGAGTTGATGAGCTTGATGCCGTTGTCGTAGTAGGGGTTGTGGGAGGCGGAGATCATGATGCCGCAGTCAAAATCCTCGGTCCGGGCCACGTAGGCAACGGAGGGCGTGGTGGTGACGTGGAGCAGGTAGGCGTCGGCGCCGGAGGCCACCAGACCGCCCACGAGGGTGTACTCGAACATGTAGCTCGAGCGCCGGGTGTCCTTGCCGATGACGATTCTTGCGGGGCCGTCGGAGCCGGAGCGGCGCTTGAGCTGGGTGAAGTACCAGCCGAGGAAGCGGCCCACCTTAAAAGCGTGGTCAGCGGTAAGGGTCAGATTGGCTTCCCCGCGGAAGCCGTCAGTACCAAAGTATTTTCCCATAGATAAAACTCCTTAATCATAGGACTGTAGGGCGGGGTCATGACCCCGCCGACGCACTGAAAATCAGTACAAATGAAATTGGTTGGAGAAAGTTGGATGACAGGGGTAACTTTTGAATGGTTCTTCTGGTTTGACCGGACAGTGATCCGAGTTGGTCGGGAGGGTCATGACCCTCCCCTACAGGGGATTATCGCTTTGCAGCGACGGTGCCGTCGACTTTCCAGATATGCTGCTCCGGGATCACGCCCCGGACGCAGGAGGTGGGGTAGACATTGGAGTGGCGGCCGATGACGGTGCCGGGGTTCAGGACGCTGTTGCAGCCCACTTCGACGAAGTCGCCCACCATGGCGCCGAACTTTTTCAGGCCGGTTTCCATGTGCTCTTCGCCGTTTTTGACCACAACGAGGGTTTTGTCGGATTTGACGTTGGAGGTGACGGAGCCGGCACCCATGTGGGCCTTATGGCCGAGGATGCTGTCGCCCACGTAATTGTAGTGGGGGACCTGAACGCCGTCGAAGAGGATGACGTTTTTCAGCTCCACGGAGTTGCCCACCACGCAGCCGGCGCCCACAAGTGCGCTGCCGCGGATAAAGGCACAGTGGCGCACCTCGGTCTCCGGACCGATGATGCAGGGGGCGCCGAGGTATGCGGAGGGGAAGATATTTGCGGTTTTGTGTACCCAGACGGTGGGTGAAATTTCGGTGTAGTCCCCGCCCAGCTTGGGGCCGAGGGTCAGGATCAGCTCCTTGATGCCCTTCAGGGCCTGCCAGGGGTATTCGTAGCCTGCCAGATAGTCGCCGGCGATGGTGCAGCTCAGATCGTACAGATCACATGTTTTCAGCATGGCGGCACTTCCTTTCATAGGATTTCACTTTACTATACTCCTGTTTGGCGTGTTTGTCAATAAACGGAGTATTTTTTTGTATATTTCGCCTGTTTTTGCAGGGGCCTGTTTGTTCATCCTTGGAAACCGCTCCAAGTCTGCGGCTGCCCTGTGGAGAAAAATTCCCCCGGCGAAATTTGTGAAAATAGTGGTTGACCTGAGAAAGGTTTTCGGTTATAATACATCGGTACGATTATGTTCGTGCATAAAAGTTCATCATAGGAGGTGTATCCGAATGAAGCGTACCTACCAGCCCAGCCGCCGTCACCGTTCCAAGGTCCACGGTTTCCGTCAGAGAATGGCTACTTCCAACGGCCGCAAGGTTCTGGCCCGTCGTCGTGCCAAGGGCCGCAAGGTTCTGTCTGCCTGATTTTAGGTAAGCGCGTTTCGTCGGCCGCAAGAGCCGTATGCGCAAAACAGGAGCGAAAGCGGGGCGAATTACATGATTCGCCCCGCTTCCTGTCTGTTCAGAACACAAAAGGAGGATAAACAATGGAATTCTCCAAATCCCTGAAGCTCAACCACATCTTCCGCCGGCTCTATGCCGCCGGGGGCAGCGGCAACAAGTATTTGGTGCTCTACGCCCGGAAAAATCGGCTGGGAGAAAACCGGGTCGGTGTGACCGTGAGCAAAAAGCTGGGAAAGGCCGTTGTCCGGAATCGGGTGCGACGCCGTCTGCGGGAGGTATATCGGCTCCATGAAAGCCGTTTCCTGCCCGGGTGGGACATCGTTGTGGTGGCCCGCGGCCGCGCTGTGGACGCAAGCTTTTCCGAACTGACCGGAGCCTATCTGGCTCTGGCGAAAAAGAGCGGGATCCTGCGGGAGGAGCAGCCGTGAAGAAATTCATGCTGGTCTGCATCCAGTTTTACCGCCGACGCATTTCTCCCCTGTTTCCGCCCTGCTGCCGTTACCGGCCCACCTGCTCGGAGTATGCCCTGCAGGCGATCCAGAAATACGGCGCGTGGAAGGGCGGATGGATGGCACTGAAGCGGATCTGCCGCTGCCATCCCTTCTCCAAGCGGGATTATTTTGATCCCGTCCCCTGATTCCCCACTACTTTAGGAGGAAAATACCATGTTTTTAGCATTTAAGCTTACCGACATCGTCACCGTGCCCTTCGGCTGGATTCTGGCGCAGCTGTACAACCTGACCGGCAACTACGGCATCGCCATGATCCTCTTTGCCGTGGTCGTGTACATGGCCCTGCTGCCCATGACCGCCAAGAGCAAGAAGAGCATGATGAAGATGTCCCGCATCCAGCCCCAGATGCAGGAGCTCCAGCGCCGCTACGCCAACGACCAGCAGAAGCTGAATGATGCGATCATGAAGCTGCAGAAGGACGAGGGCGTTTCCATGGGCGGCGGCTGCCTGTGGATGCTGGTTCCCATGCTCATCCTGTGGCCCCTGTTCACCGTTATCCGCGAGCCCATCACCTACATCCTCGGCTGCTCCGCAGAGATGTCCGCCGAGATCGTTGAGATCCTCAAGGGCCTAAACCCTGACGCCTTCGGCGGAAACGTGGCCTATGCACAGGTCATTGCCGCCCAGATGATCCCCCAGTATGCAGCCGATCTGAAGGCTGCCATTCCCGCCATCGAGGAGAGCGTCCTCGCCGGCATCAACTTTGAGTTCCTGGGCCTGAACATGGGCCTGATCCCCAACTGGAATCCCTTCACCTGGGACGCCTACAACTGGGCCAACATCGGCATGTTCCTGATCCCCGTGATCTCCGCCGGTATTCAGGTTCTGCAGACCAAGATCATGCAGAAGATGAACAACTCTGTCGTCGTGGACAAGAACGGCGTGCAGGACGAGGAGACTGCCGAGAACTCTCAGGCAGCCCAGACCAGCCAGAGCATGATGCTGATGATGCCCCTGATGTCCCTGATGATCGGCTTCTCCGTGTCCGCGGGCCTGTCCATTTACTGGCTGGTGGGCGGCGTGGTCCGTACCATTCAGGACGTGATCCTCACCAAGCATTACCGCAAGATCTACGACGCCGAGGACGCCATCAAGCTCCAGCGGAAGATGGAGCTGGACGCCATTGAGGCCGAGAAGGAGCGCATCCGCGCCGAGCGCCGGGCCGCAAATCCCGACGGTCAGACCCAGAACACCAGCAAGAAGAAGCTGCAGAAGGCCGAGGCTGCCAAGCAGGCCGCCGAGCGGGCCGCTGCCACCAAGGAATACAATGCCAAGCACGGCATCGTGGAGGAGGAGCCCGTCAAGGAGACCCTGTCCGGTATCCCCGACCGTCCCTTCTGCAAGGGCCGCGCCTACGATCCCGACCGCTACAACCGCTGATACATTCGAGGTAGAAACAACATGGAAAAGAGCATTATTACCACCGGCAAGACCATTGATGCCGCTGTGGAGGCCGCGCTGGCCCAGTTGGGCCTGACCCGCGACGACGTTACCTATCAGGTCATCACCCTGCCCAAGTCCGGCTTCCTCGGCATCGGTGCCGTGCCCGCCAAGGTTCAGGTCACCTACGAGGCCCCCGATCTGAAGCCCGCCGCTCCCGCCGAAAAGCAGCCCGAGGTCAAGCCCGAGCCCAAGGTGGAGGCTGCCCCCAGAATCGCCCTGTCCTCCGCTTCCCGCTCCAAGCCCAAGACCCAGAAGCCCGCTGAGAAGAAGCCTGAGGCTCCCAAGCCCGTGGAAAAGAAGCCTGAGGCTCCCAAGGCTGCTCCTGCACCCAAGGCTGAGAAGAAGCTCGAGCCCAAGCCCGAGAAGCCCAAGGCTCCCAAGGCCGAGCGTGCTCCCAAGCCCGAGAAGAAGGCGGAGCCCAAGGCCGAGCGCACCTACGCTCCCGCCGAGCCCGGCTCCAACGAGGAGAAGATCGAGCAGTTCATCAAGGGACTGCTGGAGAATATGGGCTCCAAGGCCGTGCCCCATGCATGGTCCGACGGCGACAACAGCTACCGGGTGGAGCTGACCGGCGAGGGTCTGGGCTTCCTGATCGGCCGCCGGGGTGAGACGCTGGACGCCATCCAGCATCTGGCCAACTACGCCGTCAACCGCAGCGTCGACGGCCACGTCCGCATCAATGTGGATGCCGAGTGCTACCGGGAGAAGCGGGAGGATTCCCTCCGCCGCTACGCCCGCAAGAAGGCCCAGCAGGTTCTGAAGAATCGCCGCCGCACCACGCTGGAGCCCATGAACGCCTACGAGCGCCATGTGATCCACGCCTCCCTGCAGGATATGGACAACATCACCACCCACTCCACCGGCACCGAGCCCAACCGCCGCGTGGTCATCGAGTACGTCAGATAAAGCACAGGCACCCCCGACCGAAAGGTCGGGGGTGCCTTATGTTTTTTTGCTTACTTGACGCGGGAGTAGACTTCCTCGCCGTCGGTGTAGGTGAGGGTCAGGGTGTCGCCATCGAGCTTGAAGCCGATACCCTCGGCCTCGGTCTCGCCGGTGACGGTGCACATGATGGTGAAGCCCACCACCTTGTAGGTGCCGGTCTCCACGGGCTCACCCAGCACGGAGTAGTCGTAGGCGGTGGCGGCCAGCTCTTCCAGCAGTGCATCATAGCTTTCCATGCCGTAGACATCCTCGGCGTAGAACTTGTTGAACTCCTCCCGGGACATGGCCTCCAGATCGGTCTCGTAGAGCTCGCTGAGGGTAGCTCTGCCCTCGTACAGGGCATCCATGACGCCGTGGTAGAACTCGCTGACGCAGGCCTTGTTGGCTTCGGCATCGTAGGTGAAGCTGTAATTGCCGTCGGCGGTGAACTCGGCCACCAGAACATAGTTCAGGGAGTTCACATCCACCAGTGCACGCTCCTCGTCGTACAGATCCATGTAGTCCATCAGGTAAGTAGCCTCGTCGGCGGAGTCCTGCGCGGTCATCTGCCAGGTGCCCACCAGCTCCTCGGCCTTGGCATTTCCGCCGCAGGCGCACAGCAGCGCGGCGATCAGCGCCAGCGCCAGAAATAATTTGATGTGTTTCATGAAAAAATAACCTCCTTTTTCAACTGACACCACTATAACATATCTGTACCGGAAAAGCTATGGGGAATTTCATCTTTTTTCCCCATCGGGCAACAGAAAAAGACAGGGGCGGCTGGCCCTGCCCAGAGTGCAAAAAAACTGGCGGAAAAGGCCGGAGGCCTTTTCCACCAAGCCCGGCAGGGGCGGCTGGCCCCTGCCGTCTATTGTTCAATGCTGTCCACAAGCTGCTGCATTTCTGCTTTTGACTGTGCCCTTCGGGCCCGGGCCCAAAGGGCCTGCTTCTGCTCCTTGGTCATCATGGCAAAAGCATTCATGGCATCCTCGTTCCGGACCAGTGCCATCCCGAACCCGACGGGTACCTCTTCAAAATCCATCGTTTTCCTCCTGATCTGCTGCTTCCAGCATGTTTTCAATGAAGATCCCATACCCCTGCGTGGGATCGTTGACAAGCACGTGGGTCACGGCGCCTACCAGCTTCCCGTTCTGGATGATGGGGGAACCGGACATGCCTGCTACGATGCCGCCGGTGGTGTTCAGCAGCGCCGGGTCGGTGACCCGCAGGAGCAGATCCCGGCCCTCGGCGCCCGGGCGGCATTTGAGGATCTCAATGTCGAAAAGGGCCACCTCGTCCCCCTGAATGTTGGA
>JAFWAZ010000109.1 GCA_017507425.1 Oscillospiraceae bacterium
GTGCTGATCGCTGAGATCAACGAGCTGCTGGCAGGAAGCAAGGCTGACGCCTTCAATGAGCTGCCCACCTGGGCCGACAAGTATGATTTCATCAAGAACGGCCTGACCGAAACCTCCTTCGCCGTGTTTGACATTCTGCCCGAGTTCGTGCAGCAGCAGCTGTTCCTCGAACGGGATCCCCACGGCAACGTGCAGGTTTCCCTGATCGAGTCCGAGAAGCTGTTCTCCGAGATGGTCAAGGAGAATCTGGCTCAGCGCAAGAAGAACGGCACCTACACCGGCAAGTTCGGCGCTCAGCACCACTTCTTCGGCTACGAGGGCCGCTGCGCATTCCCCTCCAACTTCGACGCTGACTACTGCTACTCCCTCGGCTACAATGCCGCCATGCTGATCCAGTACGGCTACACCGGCTACCTCAGCAAGGTCTCCAACCTGCACAAGCCCGCTGAGGAGTGGGTCGCCGGCGGTATGCCCATCACCAAGATGATGAACATCGAGCGCCGCCACGGCGCCGACAAGCCCGTCATCCGCAAGGCTCTGGTTGAGCTGGACGGCGCTCCCTTCAAGTTCTTCGCCGAGCACCGCGCCGAGTGGGCCGTCGAGACTGCCTACCTGTACCCCGGTGCCATCCAGTACTACGGCCCCGCCGAGGTCTGCGACATCACCACCCGCACTCTGGCTCTGGAAAAGGCCTGAGTCGGCAAGGCCGACGGCTGATGCGCTCCGAGCGTGTGCGAATCGCAATGCGAGCTGAAACCGCCCGGTAACGTAACTCCGGTAAAATTTGTGAGCCCGTCCGAAAGGACGGGCTCATTTCCAAACAATCCAAGAAAGCCGGTGATGGGTATGGATATGACATTCGGCGAAAAGCTGAAGCTTCTCCGGGAAGAACAGGAATTGAATCAAACGGAGCTGGGCAAGCTTTTGAATATGACCCAGCGCAAAATCTCCTATCTGGAGCGGAATCAATACGAGCCCAGTCTTCAGGACATCAAGGCCATTTGTTCCTATTTCCGCATCTCTGCTGACTATCTTCTCGGATTCCCGAAGCCCCTGCCCTACCCCAAGCGTAAATAACGTATTGAGCCCGTCCGAAAGGACGGGCTCATTTTATTCCATCTGTATGGTGGGGTCATGACCCCGCCCTACAGTGTATCCAAAAACCGCTCCGTCTGCCGTCTGCTTTTCAGAATGACGACCTGCTTGTCCGTCGCGCCGCGCAGGAGCTCGTAATACCGGGCGCGGTTCTGCTTGTTGAAATTCCAGATCCATTTCGCCATGTCGGGATCGAACCACTCGCTGCACCCTTCCGTCATATCCGCCCGGGCGCGGCCCCAGTTTTGGATGACCCGGCCCAGCCAGTTTTTCAGGCATACGAGACGGGGATAGTCGAGGTAAATGACGGTGTCGCAGGCTTCCAGACGGGCCTCGACGGTGCGGTTGAAATTTCCGTCGAGGATCCACCGGGGCTTTGCCATCTCCGCGGCCAGCCTTTCGTCAAACTCCGACTTTTCGATGTGCTGCCAGTTCCCCGGCGCCCACCAGAGCTGATCCAAGTGCACCACCGGAAGCCCTGTCTTCTCCCCCAGCTTCCGGGCCAAGGTGGATTTTCCGGCCCCACCGCAGCCAATGATCATCACACGTTCCATCTTACCCTCCTTTGACGATACAAACAATTCACGACAGCTTGTCCGCGGCGACTCGCCGCAAAAAGCGGCGCACCCATTCGGATGCGCCGCTTTCAGATCACTCTTAAATACAGCTTAATTAGTAAGCAACTCCCCAATACACCATCTTATTGGCGGGCTTGCCGCAGCAGGCGCAGGTGTCGCCCAGATGCTCCTGTGCAAAGGGGATGCAGCGGGAGGACATGCCGGCCTTCTCCTTCATGGCCAGCTCGCACTCCAGATCGCCGCACCACATGGTCTTGATGTAGCCGCCGTTGGCGTCCTGCAGCTCCTTGGCCTCCTCGAGGGTGTGGGCCTCGAAGATGTGCTCCTCCAGATTCTTCTTTGCGCGCTCGTACATGCCCTTGTGGACCAGCTCCAGCTGCTCGGCGACGGCAGTCTCCAAATCCTCGAACTTGACGATGATCTTCTCCCGGTCGTTGCGGCGAACCAGCACGCACTGGCCATTCTCGAGGTCGCGGGGGCCGCACTCGACGCGCAGGGGCACGCCCTTCATCTCGTACTCGGCGCACTTCCAGCCCATGGAGTTGTCGGAGTCGTCCATCTTCACCCGGAAGCCAGCAGCGATCAGCCGGTCGCGGAGCTGGGCAGCGCCCTCCAGAACGCCGGGCTTATGCTGGGCGATGGGCAGGACGACAGCCTGAACGGGAGCCACCTTGGGGGGCAGAACCAGACCGTTGTTGTCGCCATGGGTCATGATGATGCCGCCGATCAGACGGGTGGAAACGCCCCAGCTCGTCTCGTGGGGGTTGACCTTCTGGTTGGTCTTGTCGGTGAACTCGATGCCGAAAGCCTTGGCAAAGCCGTCGCCAAAGTAGTGGCTGGTGCCGGCCTGCAGGGCCTTGCGGTCGTGCATCATGCACTCGATGGTGTAGGTGGCCTCGGCGCCGTTGAACTTCTCCTTGTCGGTCTTGCGGCCCTTGGTCACGGGCATGGCCAGCACGTTCTCGCAGAAGTCGGCGTAGACGTTCAGCATGGTCTCAGTGAAGGCCTCGGCCTCCTCGGCGGTGGCGTGGATGGTGTGGCCCTCCTGCCACAGGAACTCCCGGTGGCGCAGGAAGGGACGGGAGGTCTTCTCCCAGCGCATGACGGAGCACCACTGATTGTACTTCATGGGCAGATCGCGATGGGACTGCAGCACATTGGCGAAATGCTCGCAGAACAGGGTCTCAGAGGTGGGACGGATGGCGTACTTCTCCTCCAGCTCCTCGCCGCCGCCCATGGTGACCCATGCGCACTCGGGAGCGAAGCCCTCCACGTGATCCTTCTCCTTCTGCAGGAGGCTCTCGGGGATCAGCATGGGCATGTAGACGTTCTCAACGCCCTGCTTCTTGAACTCGGCGTCCATGATGCGCTGGATGTTCTCCCAGATGGCGTAGCCGTAGGGACGGTAGATGAACACGCCCTTGATGGAAGAATAGTCGATCAGCTGGGCCTTCTTGCACACGTCGGTGAACCACTGTGCAAAGTCCACCTCCATATCGGTGATCTGCTCGACCTTCTTGTCGTTGCCTTTGTTTTTAGCCATGATATTCTCATCCTCTCTCAGGAATATTGGTATAATTACAAATGTTAGTATATCATACCCTCCACTGTAATTGCAAGTATAAATCTTTTCGTAGGGCGCGCATTTCATGCGTGCCCCACCCCGGAATCGGGACACGCATGAAATGCGCGTCCTACGGATGTGCACTGTCCGAGCCTGCAGCTCAACTCTCAGCCAACTTGACAAAAAAATCAGAAATGTTATACTGTATGTGAGGTGATTGTTATGAGGAAGTATATTCTTCCCTTTCTGGCCGGAGTTTTCCCCTACCTGCTTGTGCTCGTTTTTTTGTACCTGATGTGGTTTACACCGGAGGTGGTTTATGCGGCTCTGAATCTGAATTTCACTGGTCCGATGCTGATCTTTTGTCTGATTCTGCTGCTGTGCCCAATTCTGGGTTTCGTATGTCTGATGACCGGTCTGCTTTCCACTGATTTCTCCCCCAGTCTGCTGGCGAAACAGAATCTGGCGGTGAAGCTGGCGCACATTCCCTTCTACGTGGTCTTGTTCCTGTTGGTGTTTCTGGCAGTGCCTCTTTTCGCCCCCGTTATCTTTCTGCTCGACCTATCCGTGCTTCTCCTCGGCAGCAGCTTCGGCATTGCCGCCATCATCCGCGCCCGCCTGAATGGCCTGATCTCCACCGGTCAGGCTGTCCTGCACATCATCCTCCACTGCATCTTTGTACTGGATGTCATCAGTGCAGTTCTGCTCTGGCGAAAACTCAACGCAGCAACGAACCACACCAGTGTAGGGAACGGGCATTGACCGTTCCGCGGTAAAATGAAACATTGGGAATCCAGCCCCGGCGAATCCGCAGTTTGTACGAATTCGCCGGGGCATTGTTCATTTCCGGCTCTGTTCTGCGGAACGGCCATAGCCGTTCCCTACCTTACTTTGTCTTTTACTTTTCCATTTTCAACTTCCGATTCCCATTGTATTTCTCCCAGTTTCCTGCTA
This sequence comes from Oscillospiraceae bacterium, assembly GCA_017507425.1. GTDB lineage: Bacteria > Bacillota > Clostridia > Oscillospirales > Oscillospiraceae > Faecousia. The sequence goes on from JAFWAZ010000109.1 coordinate 4,192, forward strand.
TACTAAAGAAAACTGACAACGGAGGTATTCCCATGAAATCCATCCGCGATATTTACAAGATCGGCGTGGGCCCCAGCTCCTCCCACACCATGGGCCCCGAGCGGGCAGCAAAGATCTTCCTCGAGCGCCATCCCGATGCAGACCGCTACCGCGTGACCCTCTATGGCTCCCTCAGTAAGACCGGCGTGGGCCACGGCACCGACCGGGTGCTGCGCCACACCCTCGGCGACAGCCGCACGGGCATCGTCTTCTCCAAGGACGAGTGGCCCGGGATGCATCCGAACACCATGGATCTGGAGGCCATCGTGGGGGAAGAGGTCATCGGCACCATGCGCATCGAGTCCATCGGCGGTGGCGATATCCGCATCCCCGGCCAGACCCTGTTGGACTCCCCCGAGGTCTACCCCGAGAACTCCTTCGCGGAGGTTTCCGATTTCTGCCACTGGCGCTACATCGACCGGCTTTCGGACTATGTGGAGCTGAACGAGGGCGAGGAGATCTGGCCCTTCCTGATGGAGGTCTGGGAGGTCATGAAAAACGCCATCGAGCAGGGCCTTTCCACCACCGGCACCCTGCCCGGCGGCCTGCGCGTGGAGCGCAAGGCCAAGTATCTGTATGATCAGGTGCCCCACGAGGACGCCCCTGCGCTGAAGGAATTCCAGCTCATTTCCGCCTTTGCCTACGCCGTGGCGGAGCAGAACGCCGACAACGGCCTGATCGTCACCGCCCCCACCTGCGGCGCCTGCGGCGTTCTCCCCGCCGTGCTGCGCTATGCGCAGGTGACCCGGGGCTTCTCCGACGAGCAGATCGTCCGGGGCCTCGCCGCCGCGGGCATCATCGGCAGTCTTACCAAGCGAAACGCCTCCATCTCCGGCGCCGAGTGCGGCTGTCAGGCGGAGATCGGCACGGCCTGCTCCATGGCAGCGGCTGCGCTGGCGGAGATCTACGGCCAGAACCTCGATCAGGTGGAGTACGCCGCCGAGGTGGCCATGGAGCACCATCTGGGTCTGACCTGCGACCCCATCTGCGGCCTTGTCCAGATCCCCTGCATCGAGCGCAACGCCGTAGCCGCCCTGCGGGCCATGAATGCCTGCAATATGAGCTACTTCCTCACGGGCTCCCGCAACATCAGCTACGACATGGTCTGCCGGGCCATGCACGAAACCGGCATCAACCTGAGCCACCGCTTCCGCGAAACCAGCGAGGGCGGCCTCGCCAAAATCTACGCCAGACGACAGAAGCTCTGATCCCCACCACCCGCTCCCATCGGAGCGGGTGTTTTTTACAAAATCCCTTGCGTCTTCTCCCCTTTTGTGCTAGAATAAATTGTCATTGTATGCGCTTTGCGTAAAAACCATCCAAAAGGAGTTTATTCATATGAAACTTGGTATCGTGGGACTTCCCAACGTGGGCAAGTCCACTCTGTTCAACGCCATCACCAACGCCGGCGTGCCCGCCGACAACTATGCTTTCTGCACCATCGATCCCAATGTGGGCGTGGTCTCCGTGCCCGACGAGCGGCTGCAGTGGCTGAGCGATTTCTACTCCCCCAAGAAGACCACCCCCGCCGTCATCGAGTTCGTCGACATCGCCGGCCTCGTGAAGGGCGCCAGCAAGGGCGAGGGCCTGGGCAACAAGTTCCTGTCCAACATCCGCACCACCGACGCCATCGTCCACGTGGTCCGCTGCTTCGGGGACAGCAATGTCACCCATGTGGAGGGCAGCACCGATCCCCTGCGTGACATTGACATCATCAATCTGGAGCTGGTCATGGCCGACATCGAAATGGTGGAACGCCGCATCGACAAGTGCCAGAAGGCCATGAAGGGCGGCGACAAGAAGTTCGCAGCCGAAGCCAAGCTGCTGCAGGGCCTGCTGGAGCACCTCAACGAGGGCAAGCTGGCCCGGACCTACACCGACGATCCCGAGGAGTTCGCCGTCATCGCCCAGTCTGACCTGCTGACCCTGAAGAAGACCATCTACGTGGCCAACCTCAGCGAGGACGAGATCAATGAGCCCGAGTCCAACCGCCACTTCAACGCCGTCAAGGCTCTGGCCGACGCCGAGGGCAGCCAGTGCCTGCCCATCTGCGCCAAGCTGGAGGCCGATATCGCCGAGCTGGACGATCCCGACGAGAAGGCCATGTTCATGGAGGAGCTGGGTGTCACCGAGTCCGGCCTCGACCGGCTGATCAAGGCCAGCTACGCACTGCTGGGCCTCATGTCCTTCCTGACCGCCGGTTCTGATGAGTGCCGCGCATGGACCATCAAGCGGGGCACCAAGGCGCCTCAGGCCGCCGGCAAGATTCACACCGACTTCGAGCGCGGCTTCATCCGGGCCGAGGTCATCGCCTTCGAGGATCTGAAGACCATCGGCACCATGGCCGCCGCCAAGGCTCAGGGCAAGGTCCGCTCCGAGGGCAAGGAGTACGTCATGAAGGACGGCGACATCGTCAACTTCCTCTTCAACGTCTGACCCGGCAGGGCCGGGAGCCAATTCTTTCTTCGGTGCGGTGGTCAAATCAGACCATTGGGCCCGCCCGACTGGTCGCTGGTTTCCGCTCTGCGTATGGAATCGTATATTTTTTGGGGGTGCATCCACCGTGGATGCACCCCTTTTTCACCCCTGCAACCCAAAGTTGCGCCATAATTGGTGGACGCAACCGTCCGTTTGTGGTATGCTATGACCATCCAAACTGAAAGGAAGACATATATGGATCCAATCGTTTTCTTCAATCCCCTACTCATACTGTTGGAAATCGCGCTGGTCGGCTTTCTCATTTTCATCCTCATCCGGCTGCTGATTCTGGTTTTCCGGGCGCTTCACAAGTATCTGGACAGCGGCCCCCAGCGGCAGGAAACGGAGATCCTCCGCCGCTCTCTGGGCGAGGTGCTGAGAGAGCACCGCACCCGCTGCTCCATGACTCAGGAATTCGTGGCCGAATCCCTGAATGTCAGCCGTCAGGCGGTGAGCAAATGGGAAAACGGCACCGCCGACCCCAGCACCTCCAACCTCCTGAAGCTGGCCAAGCTCTACGGGATCACCGCCGAAGAGCTGATCCGCTCCATCCAGCCCGACCAAACCTGACAGCTCCCCGATGTGCCACGCACATCGGGGATTTTTCCCTTGCTTTTTTCCCGGTCCTCGTGTATAATACAAAAGTTATCTGGGCTTAGCGAAGTTTGGTATCGCGCTTGGTTTGGGAGCTGGAATCCCAAATCCGGAGCCACCCCGAAAAGATCGCAAACAGCCCCACATTTCCGGGAAGTTCCCCCTTTATCCCCTCTTGAAAGTTCGCACTGTTTGTGGTAGAATTTCCCTGACCACATATTTGACCACAACTGAAAATTTATCTGGGTGTAGCGAAGCTTGGTATCGCGCCTGGTTTGGGACCAGGAGACCGCAGGTTCAAATCCTGTCACCCGGACCAAAAAGACCGAGAATTCTATTCCACGGGTATAGATTTCTCGGTCTTTTTCTTTTCCAATTTCTTTTACTTGCTTGTCAAGTATATTCTTTGCTATATTCTCCTCCTTTTATGTAAATCATACCGCTACCGCATCTAAAACGCCACGACTCAAAGCGAGAAATGCCGTGGTTTCAAGGTAGACACATTATGTCCTGTGCATTCCGTGCGAATAATTCAAGATTTCTGAACTGATTATAGCACGAGCGAAACCACTCTGCAACAAATGAAGGATACGGGTCAGTCGCCTAGCGGCTATGGCAGCGGACTGTAAATCCGCCGGGTTTCCCAAGATCAAAGGAGGCTTCCTCGCGGAAGCCTCCTTGCTGTTACTCATAACGTGGTGCTTGATGCCATCCATTCTGTCAACATTCGCACATAGGATTCCGGGTGGTTGATGCTCAGATCCCCGTGGCGCATTCCCGGCAGGAGCTCCATGCTGCTCCCCGGAATGGTGCGGTTCAGCATCGCCGCAGAATCCCGGATGTTCTTTTGCTCCCGGGAGCCTGCCACGATCTTCACCTTTGCCCCGGTATCGGACAGCCCCGGCTTGATGGTGTACAGGCTGTTGGCTTTCAGGAAGGCGATCATGTCGGCCTTGCTGATAAGGCCCGTATCCCGGAAGTAGTCATCGAACAGTTCCCTGGGGATGCCCAGATAACCCGCCTGCATTCTGGCAAACCACTTCTGCCCGATCAGCCCGTAGCTCATGCCGAAGGCCGGATGGATCAGTGCGGCGGTCAGCTTCATGGGCTTCACCAATGCGCTTTCGATCAGGGCATAACGGCAGATGTCCGGCCGCCGGGACAGCATCTCCACGGCGATCTGACCGCCCAGGGACAGGCCGCCGATGGCCAGAACCTGCCCGCCGAAACGAGTGTCAATATAGGAAATCAGTCTGGCCGCATTGTCCTCGATGGTGGTAAAGGGCGCATCACTGCCTGCGTGGCCGTCCAGCACCGGCAGCACCACATGATACTGCTCTGCGAGCTTCTGCGCCGCCTCCCGATGGTTCCACCAGGACAGTCCGCCGCCGTGGAGAAGCAGGATCGTGTCCTGATTCTGTTTTCCGTACTCCATTACAGTCATAGTGGTTCCTCCTGCTCGTTTTCTACTATTCTACCGCACTTCGCATCGTGAATCAAGCAGATATGCGATCAACTCCCATTTTCCGAATCGCCCGCAACACCGTGTTGCTTGCGTATTCTGCTTCCATCCGCTATACTGTTTATGAGGTGAATGACATGGATACCAAAGATATGATCCTGCAGCTGAGAACCAGACGGGGCCTTTCTCAGGAAGAGCTGGCCGAGAAAGTGTTCGTGACCCGGCAGGCGGTGTCCCGCTGGGAAAACGGCGACACCACCCCCAACACCGAAACCCTGAAGCTGCTGTCCAAGCTCTTCGATGTTTCCATCAA
>JAFWAZ010000110.1 GCA_017507425.1 Oscillospiraceae bacterium
ACGATGGCCATTCTCTATGAGAACAAGCGGGAGAACTTCCTGTGTAAGCACTGCAACATCATGTACAAGGGCCTCGGCGTCGAGGGCTATATCGACGTGCAGAAGGTCAAGCGCTGCCGGGTGACGGAGGATCTGGAATTCTGGCGCGGCCGCAAAGTGTGGGTGGGCCTCGACCTGGCTCAGACCGACGATAACACGGCAGTGGCCATGGTCACCGAGGCCGACGGCGTGATCCACGCCAAGGTCTGGGGCATCCTCCCGCAGGACCGGGTGGAGATCAAGAGCCAGAAGGAAGGCGTGGACTATAAGAAGCTGATCTCCGCCGGCAACTGCTTCGCCGAGGGTGAGGAAGTCATTGACTACCCCTTCGTGGAGCGGCTGATCCTGGGCCTGCAGAAGAAGTATGGCGTGGAGATCCAGCAGGTCGGGTATGACCGATACAATGCCATCGCCACCGTCCAGAAGCTGGAGGCGGAAGGACTGGAGTGCGTGGAGGTCAAACAGCACTCCTCGGTGCTGCACCCGCCCACGAAACTGCTCCGGGAGGCCATCCTGAAGCGGGAATTTGCGTATGACGAGAACCGGCTGCTGGAGATCAACTTCCAGAACGCCCGGTGCTCTGAAGATACGAACCTGAACAAGTATGTGAATAAAAAGCGGTCCGCGGGCAAGGTCGACATGGTCATGGCGATCCTCGACGCGCTTTATCTCCTGCAGCAGGAGATGCTCTACGGAATTACGTGGATCGCGCAGACGTAAGGAGGAACTACATGGGCCTGTTTAAGCGAAAAGAGCCCCTCCAGGAACGGGCAGTGACTGGAGAAGTGGTCTTCGAGGACGCTTTGCTGGCAGCCATGCTCGGCAACGGCGCCATTACGAAGAAAATCGCGCTCCAGATCCCGGCGCTGTCCGGCGGGATCGATCTGATCGCGAACATCGTGGCCGGCACGCCGGTCAAGCTCTACCGGGAAAAGGACGGCAAGACGGAGGAGGTCAAGGACGATCCCCGTGTCCGCCTTCTGAACGATGAAACCGGCGACACCCTGAACGCCCACGACTTCTGGGTGGCCATGGTCCGGGACTATTTCACCGGCAAAGGCGCCTATGCGTACATCCACAAGGAAAAGGGCGAGTTCAAGGGTCTGCATTACGTGGATGAGGAGCAGGTTTCCATCACCAAGAACACGGATCCCATCTTCAAGGACTACAAAATTCTGGTCGGCGGGGCCGCCTATGAGGCTTTTGACTTCCTGAAGGTGCTCCGGAATACGAAGGACGGCGCTTCCGGCGTCTCCATCGTGGAAGAAAACGCCATGCTGATCGATATTGCCTATTCCTCCATGCTTTTGGAGCGAAATATGGGTAAGCGCGGCGGCAGCAAGCGCGGTTTTCTGAAATCTGAGAAGAAAATCGACCAGGCACAGCTGGATTCCCTGCGAACCGCCTTCCGGAGGCTCTACAGCGGTGACAGTTCCGACAATTTTGTGGTGCTGAACAACAATGTGGACTTCAAGGAGGCCACCGACACCGCTGCGGAGATGCAGCTGCATGAGAATAAGACGGTCAATGCCACGGAATTTGCGAAAATTTTCCACATTTCGCCCGAGGTGATGGCCGGAAAAGCCTCTGAAAACGACGTCGCCAGTCTGGCCAGACTGGCCGCCATCCCGCTGATGGTCGCCATTCAGTGCGCTTTGAACCGGGATCTGCTGCTGGAGAAGGAAAAGGGCGAGTATTATTGGGCCTTTGACACCAAGGAGCTGCTGAAGGGCGACATGAAGCACCGCTTTGACGCCTACAAGACCGCTCTGGACGCCAACTTCATGCAGATCGATGAGGTTCGGTATGCGGAGGACCTGGAGCCTCTGGGTCTGTGCTGGATCAAGCTCGGCCTGCAGGACGTTCTGTACGATCCTAAGACCAAGCAGATCTACACGCCCAACACCAACCAGACCACCGTTATGAACTCCCGGGCGCTGCCCGGTGACCCTGCGCCGAAAGGAGGTGGAAACGAGTGAAGATTGAAATTCGAGCAGACGGCGCTCACATTTCCGGTTATGTGAATGTGACCGAGAAGAAGAGCCGCCCGGTCATCACTCCCCACGGCAAGGTCGTGGAGGAGATCGAACCCAGAGCCTTTGAGCAGGCCATTGCTCGCGCCGGCAACATCACGGTGACGGTCGACCACGACAATACCCACGTGTATGCCAGCACGGATGAAGGTACGCTGAAGCTCTACGAGGACAATATCGGCCTGCACGCTGACGTGCTGATCACCGATGAGACCCTGATCGAGCTGGCCAAGAAGGGCAAGATCCGTGGCTGGTCCTTCGGCATGTACAACGTCCAGGACGAGCTGGAGCAGCGTGCCGATAACCTGCCTCTGCGCCGCATCAAGGCGCTGGATCTGGACCATCTGACCCTGGTCGTGAAGAAGGTCCCCATCTATTCCGCTACTTCTGTCGAGCTCCGCGCCGACGGGGAAGTGGAGATCGAGACCCGCGCGACCGAAGAGACCCTGCAAATTACGGAGGAGGCTCCCAAGCCCGCTCCGTCGTTTGATAACTCCGCCTATCGTGCGAGAGTGAATGCCATCAGAAAATAATTTATGGAGGACTGAACATGAAGAATCTGAAAGCACTGCTTGAGAAGCGGGCGGAGTATCAGCAGACCATGGATAGCCTGGTGAACACCGCCGACACTGAAAACCGCGCCATGACTGAGGAGGAAGTCGCTCAGTTTGACGCGGCCGAGAAGGAGCTGCGTGCCATCGACGAGACCATCGCTCGCGAGGAGCGCGCCCGTTCCATCACCAAGAAGACTGCTCCCACCACCGAGGAGGAGCGCGCCGCTGCCGAGGAGCAGGAGTTCGCCGACTATGTCATGGGCAAGATCAGCGAGATGCG
>JAFWAZ010000111.1 GCA_017507425.1 Oscillospiraceae bacterium
GGCGAGCATTGCTCGCCCGCCGAAAATCCTTGATTTTCGGATTTCCCGAAGGGAAATCACTGTTTTTTTCGCCTTGCGGCGACTGATTTTGCCGGAGCAAAATCAGCGGGCGACCAGTGGTCGCCCCTACGGGTACTTTTTCGACAAGCTCGAAAGGCCCCTGCCGTATGGCAGGGGCCTTTTCATTGTTTATTTCAGTGCATCGATGGCTTCTCTTGCGGCCCGGATGGCTTTGGAGTCGGCATATTGCCGGTCAAATTCGCTGGCCATGGGCAGACCCATGGGGACGCCCTCCCGGCGGAATCTCATGGGGCCGGGCTCGGTGCGTTTGGCGGACAGGTGGAAGTGACAGATGCCAGCCTGCGCATGGAGCATGGGGATGTTTCCGGCATTGACGCCGGAGCCTGCCAGCAGGTGGATCCGGTCGGCGGCAAATTTCCGGAAAGCCTTCAGGTTTTCCACGCCCGCGGGGGCGGTGGCCATTTGACCGGAGGTCAGGATGGTCTGGATGCCCAGATCGCAGGCCGTCTCGATGGCGGCGCAGGCATCCCGGCAAACGTCGAAGCACCGGTGGAGCGTCACGTCCAGATCGGCGGCCGCGGCCATACACTCGCTCAGGAACGGCACATCCAGCTCCCCGTCGGGCGTCAGGGCTCCGATGACCACGCCGTTGACCCCGCTCTTCGCGCAGAATTCGATCTCCCGCAGGAGGATCGCTTTCTCCTCTGCGGTATAGCAGAAATCGCCGAACCGGGGCCGCAGGAGCACATTCACCGGGGTTTTGACGCCCTTTACCACCTGCTCGATGAGAAAGGGGGTGGGGGATGTGCCGCCAACGAGCAGATCGGCGCAGAGCTCCAGCCGGTCAGCGCCGGCTTCCGACGCCCGCCGGGCAGATTCGAAGGAGTCTACGCAGATTTCCAAAAGAAACTTTTTCATTCTAATCTCCCATGTATAAAAAAGGCGTAGGGGTCGGCGTCCCCGACGACCCAACCGCGAAGCGGCAGTTCGGTACCTTCCCCGTAAAATACGAAGCATTTTATGGGGGGACGTCGAGGACGCCGTCCCCTACGATTGGATGCTCAGAGCATATACAGCGGCCTTCCCGGCTTATAGCCCTGAGGCTTGTAGGTGACGGTGCCGATGGGCTTGCCCTCGACGCCGTATTTGGGATTGTAGCCGAAGAGGTTGATGTAGCGGTCGAGATCAGGCCGCTCGCGCTCCATTTCCTCCATCACCGCCACGGTGGCGATGACATCGTCGATGGCCCGGTGGGAGTTGACCACCTTACCGGACAGGCCGTAGGCCTCAATGGCGGAGCAGAGCTTGTGGGGGAATTCCCGGCGATCCCGGTAGACGGTCAGCAGGTCGAGCTTATCCTTGCCCTTGAGGATCTTCGGGTCGCCGTCCCGGAGCAGCATGTAAAACAGGAAGCTCAGGTCAAAATGGGCGTTGTAGGCCAGCAGCAGGGTGTTGCCCACGATGAGCTCGGCGATATCCCGGCAGACCCGGGTCTTGGGGATGCCCTTTTCCCGCAGGTCCTGGGTGGAGATGCCGGTGAGCTGCTCGATTTTCGGGGGCACGAAGCCGCCGGGGCTCAGGGCGACCAGCTGGTCATACTCCCGAACCACCTGATGGGTGCCGCCCACCTGCTCCACCGCCACGGCGGAGAACTCGATGATCTCGTCCCGGGAGTAGTTCAGGCCGGTGGTCTCGGTGTCGAGGATGAGAAGCCGGTCGTAGCGTTCAAAGAGGCTTTCGAATGCCATTTACTTCGCCCCCAGTTCCTTGGAGCGCTGGAACTTGGACTTGCTCTCGGGCTCCAGTCCATAGGAGCGGCTCAGCAGAAAGGCGATGATATCGGCCTCCTGCCGGTGGCCCTGCTTCAGCTCCACCTCCACCTCGGAGAAGGGCTCCTCCTTCTCACCGTTGATCAGCACGCCGGCGTCCAGTGCCAGCTCGGTCAGGGTGGAGCCGGCGATGAGCCGCCGGGCGGTGCGGATGAAGCGGGCGCCGCAGGTCTTCACCAGACCCCGCTCCGCCAGCTGGGCCAGCGCATTGCTGCCGGACAGACGGCACAGATGGGGGATGGCCTCGTGGATGTCCTCGCAGTTCCACTCGTATTCGCTGCGGCCGTCCAGTCCGCTGGGAGTCTTCAGGGTGCAGATGTGCTGATCGCCCTCCCGGCGGTGGCGCAGGGTCCAGAAGAGCTTGGCCAGATCGCCGCCGGGGGTGTCGTAGTAGGTGGTGGTCATCTCTGTGATGGTATAGGTTCCGGGGAAGTCCGCCTTGATCCGCTCGAGGATCTCGGGGGTGGCCCGGTATTTCAGTTCATATTCAACTGCCATGGCAGTTTACCTCCAGATATGTACTAACGCGCAGACGCGGTCATTGTCATTATAGCAGGGCAAATGGTCAAAGGCAAGATTATTCTTCACACTTTGGCTGTTCCGACAGCATTATTCCCGGGGAAGTGGTAGGATTTTTCTGCAATCTCAATCAAAACGGGAAAGGCAGTGGTACTTATGATGAAAAACGGGACACAGGCGGCATTTCTGCGGACGGCGCGGCGGGTGCTGCGCAGCGAGGCGGGGCGCGCCGCTGCGGGGGCGGCGCTGTGGTTTGCGGGGGGCTTTGCCCTGTCGGCGGCGTCGGTGGGAGGGCGGTTTCAGCCGCTGGCGCTGGGACTGGTCTGCGCCGGTCGGGGCGGGCTCAGCGCGGTGGCGGCGGCCCTCGGCGGGGCGCTGGGCTACCTGCGGTTCTGGGGCCCGGGGGCGTGGCAGGGGGTATTCTGGCTGGGGCTGGGACTGGCGGTGAGCCTGACGCTGGGGGATCGGGGCATCAGCCACCGGCAGACGCTGATGCTCCCCGCCTGCGCTGCGGTGGTGACGGCGGGAGGCGGGGTGCTGTTTTTGTTCCGGTATGGGGACGGGACGCCCATCCCCGCCTATCTGCTCCGGGTAGGGCTGTCCCTCGCCGCCACGCTGGTGTTCCGGGCGTGGCTGGAGCGCCGGGGGAGCTGGGCCGACTGGCTGGCCCAGGGACTGCTGGTGCTGGCGCTGGCCCAGATCGCGGTGCTGGGCGTGAATCTGGGCCACATAGCCGCCGGATATCTGGCCAGTCAGGGTGCGCTGGCCTCGGCGGCGCTGGCAGGACTGGGGCTGGATCTGGCCCGGCCGGGCCGGGTGGGCATGACGGGAGTGCTGTGCCTGAGCTTCTGCCTGCGCCTCGTCCCGGGGAAGCCCCGGTGGCTGGACGCCGCGGCGCCTGCGCTGGCCTACGGAGGAGTGGCGCTGCTGACGGGGCATTTTGACCCCGCGCCGGTGCCGGGCTTGCTGCTGGGCGGGGCCGTCCGGGCGCTGGTGCCCTCCTTAAGCCGCTGGGAGCCCAAGCGCCGCCGGGGAGAGACGGCGGTGGCCCAGCTCCGGCTGGAGCAGATGGCGCTGGCCCTGCGGCACATGGAGCAGAGCCTGCTTTTGACGGCTCCCATCCTGCCCGACCGGGAGGCGGTGCTGGATCGGGTCCAGCGCGCTGCCTGCGACACCTGCCCCGAGCGCCGGGGCTGCAAGGGACGGCTGGAAAATCTGGAGGAGCGGCTTCTGGAGCAGCCGGGGCTGGGCGAGGAGGATCTGCCGCAAGGGTGCCGCAAGCCCGGGCGCTACCTCTATGAGCTCCGCCGGGGGCAGGAGCAGCTCCGGAGAATGAAGGGCGACCGGCGCAGATTGGAGGGCTACCAGTGCGCCGCCCGGGATCAGTACGCCTTTCTGGCGGATTTTCTTCAAAATCTGGCGGCGGAGCTGGGGACAAAAAACACCTACCGTCCGCCGAAATACACGCCGGAGGTGGGGCTGTGCACCCGGAGCCACCGGGAGGTCAACGGGGATCAGTGCCTGTGGTTTCCCGGGACGGGAAACGACTACTATGTCCTCCTCTGCGACGGCATGGGCACCGGAGCCGGAGCGGCTCAGGAAAGTCAGGAGGCGGCGAAACTGCTGAAGCGGCTCCTCTGCGCCGGGTTCCCGGCGGAATATGCCCTGCGGAGCCTGAATTCGCTGGCGGTGCTCCGGGAGCTGGGGGGCTGCACCACGGTGGATCTGGTGCACATCCAGCTGGATACGGGCCGGAGCACCCTGTACAAGTGGGGCGCGGCCCCCAGCTATCTGCTGAAAAACGGGCAGTTAAGAAAAATCGGGACAGCCGGGCCTCCTCCCGGTCTGAGCCAGCAGGCCCGGGAGACGGTGGATCGGCTGTCCCTTGGAGGGGGAGAGGTGCTGATTCTGCTCAGCGACGGCGCGGGAGAGGACACGCTCCTGCGCACGCGGGTTTCGGCTCCCACACCGTCGCCGGGGGAGCTGGCGGCGGCCATTGTGGAGCAGGGGGCGCAGGAGGGCGATGACGCCACGGTGGCGGTGGTGCAGCTTCGTATCTCCGACGCAACCGCATAATATCACGTTCTTCGCAAAAAAGCTGTCGAAACACAAGATGTGGGCGTAAAATAACCGACTTTTCCACAAAATCTGGTTACTCCCGGGGAAAGACCGCGCATTCTCCCGATGCGGTCAGGGTCATCAGCAGCACCTGCTCCGCTTTCAGGCCCCTGCCCCGGAGCTTTTTGTGAAGCAGCGCCTCGTCGAAGCCCAGAAGCCGCAGATTCCCCCGGAGGATGCGCCCGTCGGAGATGACGGTGTAGGGCAGCTCCGGGGGCTTTTTCCCCGGCGGGTAGGGAAAGACGGTGACGGTGCCGTTGGTTTCCAGAATGGCGAACTGGACGGACTTCATGTCCAGCACCCCCTGCTGGCGCAGGTGGCCGCTGAGCTCATCCAGATTCACCCGGGTGCGGCGCAGGTTCCCCGCCAGCAGGCGGCCGTTTTCGATGAGGATCACCGGCTTTCCGCAGAAAAACCGCCGCAGCCGGATGCTCTTCAGACACAGCCAGCTTAAAGTTCGCTCGCAGAGGAATACGATGCCCATGGGCACCAGCCCGCCCCAGACCGGGATGCTCCAGTCCTCCAGCGGCACCGAGGCCAGATTGGCGATGAGCATCGTCACCACAAATTCCGACGGCTCCATCTGCCCCACCTGCCGCTTGCCTAAGCCGCGGATCACCGCGATCAGGGCGAAGTAGAAGAGGAACGTCCGATAAATGACCAAAAAACCGCCTCCTTTCCCGGTAGCTTGCCCGGAGAGGGGCGGTTTATTCCATAAGAGCTTCATATTCATATCCGTGGGGCGTGCGGCATGCCCACGCCGACCGGCTTCGATCACTGCCCATGCGGGACAGAAGAATCGCGTTCGATTACGATGTCATTCCGAGGCCGAAGGCCGTGGGAATCTCCTGATCAGCACTGCAAATTTGTACATGGTACCGGGAGATTGCCGCGTCGGCCTTTGGCCTCCTCGCAATGACAGAGGAAGCCGGAAGCGGGTTCTTCTGTTTGAGTCAGGCAATCCTTCCGCCTCGCAGCGGTATGTTCCTTTTTCGTAGTTACAGCCGGCTGAAACACAAAAAGAAGTTCTTTGATAAAATAAAAGGGCCGCACCGAAAGGTGCGGCCCACAGGCTGTCAAAGAACCTATATGTAGGGGTCGGCCTCCCGGACGACCCGCTCGAAAAGGTTGCGAATTCGCCGAAATCCTCAAAATAACGCGAGATTCTACCGCCGGGACGTCGAGGACGCCGTCCCCTACGGGTTGAAATCCAGCCTTTTTTGACACACTGAGGGCCGCACCGAATGGTGCGGCCCAAATTGCGTTTTGTGGGGATATCAGGCGAGGATGGGCTTCAGGGCTGCGGCCAGAACGTCCTTCTGGGCCTGAGCCTCGGCCAGATCCTTGCCCAGCGTGGTGAAGTAGGTCTTGATCTTGGGCTCGGTGCCGGAGGGACGGACGATGACGGTGGCGCCGCCCTCGAGGGTGTAGACCAGAACGTTGGCAGCGGGCAGGCCGGTGGCGGCGGTGTCCTTGTAGTCCACAGCCTTGACGACCTTGTAGCCGCCGATCTCGGCGGGGGCGTTCTCACGCAGAGAAGCCATGATGCCGGCCATCTTGTCCATGCCGGACAGGCCGGGGAACTCGAAGGAGTCGACCTTGTTCAGGTAGCGGCCGTACTTGGCGTAGATGGCCTCCAGACGCTCCTTGATGGAGGAGCCGATGGAACGGTAGTAGGCAGCCATCTCGCATATCAGCATGGAGCCGACGACGGCGTCCTTATCGCGGACGTAGGGACCGGCCAGATAGCCGTAGGACTCCTCGAAGCCCAGAATGAAGCGCTCGACCTCGCCGGCAGACTCCAGACGGGCGATCTGATCGCCGATCCACTTGAAGCCGGTGAGCACGTTGCGCATCTCGACGCCGTAGTTGGCGGCGACGGCATCGGCCAGAGGGGTGGAAACCAGAGACTTGACGGCCACGGCGTTCTTGGGCATGGTGCCCTTCTCAATGCGGCCCTCGCAGATGTAGTCGAGCAGCAGGACGCCCACCTCGTTGCCGGAAACCAGCTCGTAGGTGCCGTCGGGACACTTCATGGCGATGCCCACGCGGTCGGCGTCGGGATCGGTGGCCAGCATCAGGTCAGCACCGGTCTCGGTGGCCAGCTCCAGACCCAGACGCAGGGCCTCGAAGATCTCGGGGTTGGGGTAGGGGCAGGTGGGGAAGTTGCCGTCGGGATACTTCTGCTCGGGGA
>JAFWAZ010000112.1 GCA_017507425.1 Oscillospiraceae bacterium
TCCACAGCTTGCCGCGGTAGTTCAGGTCGCAGGAGATCTTGATGCCCCGGGCCTTGGCAGCCTTGCAGGCGTCCTTGCAGATCTCGACGACGTTCTCGCCCAGTGCGGGGGTGATGCCGGTGAAGTGGAACCACTCGGCGCCCTCGAAGATCTTGTCCCAGTCGAAGTCCTCGCGGGAGGCCATCTGGATGGCGGAATGGGCACGGTCATAGATGCAGACGGAGCCGCGCTGGGAAGCGCCCTTCTCGTTGTAGTAGATGCCGACGCGATCGCCGCCGCGGACGATCATGGAGGTGTCAACGCCGTAGCGGCGCAGGGAGTTGACAGCAGCCTGACCGATGGCGTGGGCGGGCAGCTTGGAAACGAAAGCAGCGTCCATGCCGTAGTTGGCCAGAGAAACGGCCACGTTGGCCTCGCCGCCGCCGAAGGTGAACTCGACGGAGGAAGCCTGAACGAAACGCTCGTAGTTGAACGGCTGCAGACGCAGCATCAGTTCGCCAAAAGTAATAACCTTTGCCATGATTGAAATCTCTCCTGTAAATAAAAATTTTGTTTTATGCGGTATCAAAACCGCATACCCTCGTGCATATTGTAGCACAAAACCCCTCCGGGGTAAAGAATTACCCTCCTCCACTTTTGCACAAAAAACAGCGGCGTATTTTGAACAATATGCTTATCCGTGCAACACCAGAAACCCATTGCAGGGAACGTATATTCGATATTTCGTCACTTTTTCTTCCCCTCTGCCCCTTTACACCGGCCCCGCCGGTGTGGTAAAATAAATATAGATATCACCACCGAAAGGATGGTCCCTATGCCCGATCTGATGCACCACGTCACCGACATCGCCCGCTGTGCCGCCCTGTTCCGGCAGGAGGAGCTGGCCGCGCTGGGGCTCAAATCCTGCCACGCCAGCTATCTGTGCGCCGTCTGCCAGCATCCGGGCATCACGCAGGATCAGCTCGCCCGCCGCATCTTCATCAATAAGAGCAATGTGGCCCGGCAGCTGGCGGTGCTGGAGGAGGACGGCTTCGTGGAGCGCAGACCCTCGCCCGAGGACAAGCGGGCCATTCAGGTCTTCCCCACCCAGAAGGCCCTCGACGTCCTGCCCGAGATCATCCGGATTTTCCGGGTCTGGGAGTCATTCGTTGCGCAGGACCTGAGCGAGGAGGAGCGCAGGTGCCTTGTGTCCATGCTGGAAAAAATGAAAGCCCGCTCCGCCGACTGGATGGAGAAGCGGTAAATTGGATAAACTACGCCCCGAACCGATCCGGTTCGGGGCGTTTTTCATCACATATAGTATCCCGCGTCCAGTAGCCGGGTCAGAGCGTTGTTGGCCTCCTCGTCGGAGAACAGGGCGCCGAAGCGCTTGTCTACGGCCAGCGCCTCCAGACTCAGCTCCAGATGCTTCTTGTCGGCCAGAATGCCGAAGCCCTCGCTCTCCCGGCGGCCCTGCAGGGATCTGTGGGCCAGCTGCATGGCCTTGTCCCGCTCCACGGGCCGCAGCCGCACGCCCAGCGTCGCAGCCTTCTCCCGGGCAGCAAGCCACGCGGTGATGAATTGTTCTTCCATGGTTATTCCTCCATATAAAAGCAGTCCTGCTGCCATCGGGCAGGGTTGGTGTCGATGTACTGCCAGATCATGTCAAAATGCGCCTGATCCCGGATAATATGGTCGTGAAAGGAACGCTGCCATATATCCTTGCCAAATTCCCGGTTGCACAACCGTTTGAAGGTCGACACATAGCGAGGGATCACCGCATTCGTAGGGGCCGGCGTCCCCGACGGCCCGTGCCCAGCCCGGTTCTCCAACCGGTCTATACAGACCAAAAGATGTACATGATTCGGCATGATCACATATTTGACCGTTTGCACATCGGGATATACCCGGTTCATCTCCCGGATCCTGCGCTCCACTACAGTTCCCAAAGCACTCAAGTGCGTCGCCGGGGCGTCGAGGACGCCGCCCCCTACGATCCGTGACAGGAGACATTTTCGATCATCCGTACAAATGGTTATGAAATAAGCACCATTCTGGTTGTAATCATAATACCCTAATCTGTTTTTCTTACGTCTGGGATATTCCATAATGTCATCCCTTGATCCGCTTCCACTCCGCCACGGCCAACTCGTCGCAGCGGTTGTTTTTGGGGTTGGCGGCGTGGCCCTTGACCCAGTGATATCTCACGTCGTGGATGGCGGTCAGGGAGAGGAGCGTTTCCCACAGGTCGGGGTTCAGGGCGGGCTTTTTGTCGGATTTGATCCAGCCGCGCTTCTTCCAGCCCATGGCCCAGCCCTTCTCCAGCGCGTCGATGACGTACTTACTGTCGGAATAGAGCTCCACGGTGCAGGGCTCCTTCAGGGCCTGCAGCGCCTTGATGACGGCGGTGAGCTCCATGCGGTTGTTGGTGGTGTTTGCTTCGCCGCCGCTGAGCTCCTTCTCCACCCCCCTAAATTCGAGGATGGCGCCCCAGCCGCCGGGGCCGGGGTTGCCGGAGCAGGCGCCGTCGGTATAGATGGTTACTGTTTTCATGCTTCCTCGGAAATGCTGTCGATGCGCTCCACGGACACCACCTGATTGCCCTCCTCCAGACGCATGACGATGACGCCCTGCACGTCGCGCTTGTAGACGTTGATGGAGGATGCGGGCACGCGGATGATGACGCCGCCGGTCTCGATGAGCATGACGTCGTCCTCCTCGCCCACCACGCGGCAGCCTGCCACGGGGCCGGTCTTATCGGTGATGTTGTAGTTTTTCAGGCCCTTGCCGCCGCGCATTTGGGCGGTCTTGGTGCCGTCGGCGGCGGTACGCAGGTACTCAGAAAGCTCCGTGCGCTTTCCGTAGCCCCGCTCGGTGACGGTCAGCAGGGTCTTGCCCTCTTCGGCCTTCTCCGCGCCGACCACGTAGTCGCCGAGGCTCAGGGAGATGCCTCTCACGCCTGCGGCGTCGCGGCCCATGGGACGGGCGTCCTTCTCGTTGAAGCAGATGGCGAAGCCCTGCGCCGTGGCGATGAGGATGTTGTCGTCGCCCTTGGTGCGGATGACGTTGATCAGGTGATCGCCCTCGTCCAGCGTGATGGCCCGGATGCCGCCCTTGCGGCGGGTGGCGAGGGCCTTGAAGTCCATGCGCTTGACGGTGCCGTTTCTCGTGACCATCATCAGGTACTCGCTGTCGTCAAACTCTCTGGTAGTGACCACGGCGGTGACCTTCTCGCCGGGCTCCAGCGGGAGCACGTTGACGATGGCGGTGCCTCTTGCCGTACGGCCCGCCTCGGGGATCTGGTAGCCCTTGCGGTGGTGGACCCGGCCAAGGTCGGTGAAGAAGAGCATATGGTCATGGGTGGAGGCCACGAAGATGTTCTTGACGTAGTCCTCCTCCTTCAGATTCTGGGCGCTGACGCCGCGGCCGCCTCTGGACTGGGTCCGGTAGGTGTCGACCGGCATGCGCTTGATGTAGCCGTGGTTGGACAGGGTGAAGGCGCACTGCTCCTCCTCGATGAGATCCTCGATGTCGATCTCGTCCTCCACGTCCTGAATCTCGGTCTTTCTGCCGTCGGCGAACTTGTCGCGGATGGCCACCAGCTCCTCCCGCAGGACGCCCCGGAGCTTTTCGGGATCCTCCAGAAGCTCCACGAAGTAGGCGATGCGCTTCTGCAGCTCGTCGAACTCCAGCTGCAGCTTCTCCCGGTCGAGGCCCTGCAGGGCCTTCAGGCGCATATCGAGGATGGCCTGTGCCTGCACCTCGTCCAGACCGAACCGCTCCATCAGCGCCTCTCTGGCGTCGTCGTAGCGGCTGCGGATGATACGGATGACCTCGTCGATGTTGTCCTGCGCGATCAGCAGACCCTCCAGCAGATGGGCCCGCTCTCTTGCCTTGCGCAGATCGTACTCGGTGCGCCGGCGCAGGACCTCCATCTGGTGGTTCAGGTACTCGTCGATGATCTGGCGCAGGGACAGGATCTTGGGCTGCTTCTGGTCGTTGACCAGCGCCAGCATGATGATGCCGAAACTGGACTGCAGGTCGGTCTGCTTGAAGAGGTTGTTGAGCACCACCTGCGGGTTGGCGTCCTTCTTCAGCTCGATGACCATGCGCATGCCGTTGCGGTCGGTCTCGTCCCGCAGGTCGGAGATGCCCTCGAGGCGCTTGTCCTTGACCTGCTCGGCGATCTTCTTGATGAGCTGGCGCTTGTTGACCTGATAGGGCAGCTCGGTGACGATGATCCGGGTGCGGTCCTTGCCGAATTCCTCGAATTCGGTGCGGGCCCGGACCACCACCTTGCCGCGGCCGGTGGCGTAGGCGGCCCGGATGCCGCTGCGGCCCATGATGATGCCGCCGGTGGGGAAGTCGGGGCCGGTGACGTGCTCCATCAGATCGGTCATGGAGCACTCGGGGTCATCGATGACCGCCACGCAGGCGTTGATGACCTCCCCGAGGTTGTGGGGCGGGATGTTGGTGGTCATGCCGACGGCGATGCCGGAGGAGCCGTTGACCAGCAGATTGGGGAACCGGCTGGGGAGCACCCGGGGCTCCTCCCGGCTCTCGTCGAAATTGGGGTCCCAGTTGACGGTATCCTTGTCGATGTCCCGGAGCATCTCGTTGGAGATCTTGCTCAGCCGGGCCTCGGTGTATCGGTAGGCTGCGGCGGGGTCGCCGTCCACGGAGCCGAAGTTGCCGTGGCCGTCCACCAGCATATAGCGCATGGAGAAATTCTGGGCCAGACGCACCATGGCGTCGTAGACCGATGCGTCGCCGTGGGGGTGGTATTTACCCAGCACGTCACCGACGCAGGTGGCGGACTTCTTAAAGGGCTTGTCGGAGGTCAGACCGCTCTCGTACATGGTGTACAGGATCCGGCGGTGGACGGGCTTCAGGCCGTCGCGGACGTCCGGCAGAGCGCGGCCGACGATGACCGACATGGCGTATTCAATATAGGACTGCTCCATCTCTTCAACCAGATTCGATTCGGTGATCGCCTGATTGGGGAATGCAATGTCCTCGGGTTTGTAGCTTCTGTTGTGTGCCAAAACTGCACCTCCTAAGTCAGGAATGAAGCCGAAGGCTTCTGAAAAACCCTTCCCCCGGGGGGAAGGTGGCCGAGCGAAGCGAGGTCGGAAGAGGAATGCGGGCGGAAACCCGAAAGCTTGTACAATGTATCAGCCCTCCACCATCGCTGGTCCCAAATTGAAAGTCGAAGTAGGTCTTTGGTTGGTCTGTCATCCAACATGACCGCCCGCATTCCTCTTCAGTCATAAAAATCGCTTTTGGCGATTTTTATGACAGCTTCCCCCCGGGGGAAGCGTTTTGCGGCTGCGCCGCTTAAATATCGATGTTAATTGCGTACTTTGCGTTTGTCTCGATCCATTCTTTTCTGGGCTCGACCTGCTCGCCCATGAGGATGGTGAAGATCTCGTCGGCCCGGGCGGCGTCCTCGAGGGTGATTCTTCTCAGGGTGCGCTTTTCGGGATCCATGGTGGTCTCCCAGAGCTCGTGGGGGTCCATCTCGCCGAGGCCCTTGAAGCGGTTGATGACCACCTTGGCGTTGTTCTCGCCCCGCATCTCCGCGGAGAGCCGGTCGCGCTGCTCGTCGGAGTAGGCCACCTTCACGGTCTTGCCCCGGGTCAGCTTGTACAGGGGCGGCACGGCGGAGTAGACGTAGCCCCGCTCGATCAGGGGCCGCATGTAGCGGAAGAAGAAGGTCAGCAGCAGGGTGCGGATGTGGGCGCCGTCCACGTCGGCATCGGACATGATGACCACCTTGTGGTAGCGCAGCTTCTCGATGTCGAACTCGTCGCCGATGCCGGCGCCGAGGGCCACGATCAGGGGGTACAGCTTGTCGTTGCCGTAGATCTTGTCGGCCCGGGCCTTCTCCACGTTGAGCATCTTACCCCACATGGCGAGGATGGCCTGAAAACGGGAATCTCTGCCCTGAATGGCGGAGCCCGCAGCGGAGTCACCCTCGACGATGTAGATTTCGCACAGCTCGGGGTTGCGCTCGTTGCAGTCCTGCAGCTTGTCGGGCATCTGGCCGCTCTCCAGACCGGTTTTCCGGCGGATGGACTCACGGGCCTTCCGGGCGGCCTCCCGGGCGCGGTTGGCCATCATGGCCTTCTCAAGGATGATCTTGGCGGTTCCGGGATGCTCCTCGAAATAGGTGGTCAGCTGCTCGGTGACGATCTGATCCACCAGCGTGCGGATGTAGGCGTTGCCCAGCTTGGCCTTGGTCTGGCCCTCGAACTGGGCGTCGGTGAGCTTGACGGAGATGATGGCGGTGATGCCCTCCCGGCAGTCCTCGCCGGAGACCTTGTCATCGCCCTTGATGATGCCGTTCTTCTGGCCGTAGGCGTTGAGCACCCGGGTCAGGGCCGTCTTGAAGCCCGTCTCGTGCATGCCGCCCTCGGGGGTGCGGACGTCGTTGGCGAAAGAGAGCATGGTCTCGTTGTAGCCGTCGTTATACTGGACGGCGATCTCCGCGGAGGCGTCGCCCTTCATGCCGTGCATGTAGATGACGTCTGTATGAATGGGGGTCTTGTGGCGGTTGGACCAGGTGGCAAACTCCCGGATGTCGCCCTCGTAGCACATGACCTTGGAAACGGGCTCTTCCCCTCTGTCGTCGGTGATGGCGATGGACAGGCCCGCGTTCAGGAAGGCCTCCTCGCGCATGCGGTCCCGGAGCACGTCGTAGTCGTAGACCAGCGTGTCGAACATCTCGGGGTCAGGCTGGAAGGTGACCTCGGTGCCGGTGTGGTCGGTGGTGCCGACGATGCGCATTTCCTGCGTAATGTGGCCCCGGGCGAACTTCATCTCGTAGATATTGCCGTTCTTGTGAACCCGCACCTGCAGCCACTCGGAAAGGGCGTTGACGACGGAGGCGCCCACGCCGTGGAGGCCGCCGGAGACTTTATAGCCGCCGCCGCCGAACTTGCCGCCGGCGTGGAGGACGGTGTAAACGACCTCCAGAGCGGGACGGCCCGTCTGGGGCTGGATGTCCACGGGGATGCCGCGGCCGTCGTCGGTGACGGTGATGGAATCGCCGGGGTTGATGGTGACGGTGATGTGCTTGCAGTAGCCCGCCAGAGCCTCGTCGATGGCGTTGTCCACGATCTCATAGACCAGATGGTGCAGGCCCGAGGCACTGGTGGAGCCGATGTACATACCGGGACGCTTGCGAACAGCCTCAAGGCCTTCCAGAACCTGAATCTGTTCCGCGCCGTATTCAGTTGTGACTTTAGTTTCTTCTGACATAAATGCCTCCAAAATAAAAGCGAATTAAAAAGATGCGATCGTAGGGGATGGCGTCCTCGACATCCCGTCCGCCGCAAGGCGGCAGTTCGGTATGCGTAAAAATTGCCCATCGAGGTCAATTTTTACGACGGGTCGTCGAGGACGCCGACCCCTACGCATGAGTTTTTACACGATCTGACCCTTTCGGATCTGAATGGTCTGTCCCAATTTTGTGAATCTCCCCTGCTCGCAGCAGGTGATGAAGACCTGACCGGAGCTGATCTGGTTCAGGACGAAGTCCTGCCGGCTGGGATCCAGTTCAGAAAGAACATCGTCCAGCAGCAGCACCGGCTCCTCGCCGCTTTCCCGCTTCATCAGCTCCCGCTGGGCCAGCTTCAGGCTGATGGCAGCGGTTCTGGTCTGGCCCTGAGAGCCGTAGGTCTTGACGGAGAGCCCCGAGAGCTTCACGTCGAAATCGTCCTTGTGGGGCCCCGTCAGGCACTGGCCGGATTCCAGCTCCGCCCGGGCGTGGGACTCCATGTGGCTTTGCAGATCTTCCGTCAGCTTCGCCACGGATGCGAATGGATCGGCAACCGTGGAAACCGTATGATAATCCAGTGTAAATTCCTCGGCGCCGCCGGAGAACTGTCCGTGATACACGGACGCTGCCTTACCCAGACTCTCGTAGAACCGGGCCCGGTAGCTGATCAGCAGGGCACCCACCTGACACAGGCGCAGGTTGTACTCCGGCAGGATGTCGAGCCATGCAGGTTGTTCAAAGCGATCCTTCAGAATTTTGCTCTTCTGCTCCAGCAGCCGGTTGTACTCCGCCAGCGCCGCGTCGTAGTTGGGCCGCAGCTGGCACAGGGCCATATCGCCCAGCTTCCGCCGGGCCGAGGCGCCGGATTTCAAAACCAGCAGATCCTCCGGGCAGAACAGCACCGTATTCAGCACGCCGGCCAGCTCTCCCGCGGATTTTTTCTTGACGCCGTTGCGCCAGAGCTGCCGGGGCCGCCTGCCGGGAAAGATGACGCTTCTGAGGGTCTGCTCCCGGCCCTCGCTGAAGACCTTAGCCTCCAGATCGGCGAAGGCGTCGCCGAAGCGGATCAGCTCCGCAGATTTCTGGGTGCGCCAGCTCCGGCCGGAGCCTAAGTACACGATGGACTCCAACAGGTTGGTCTTCCCTTGGGCGTTGTCGCCGACGATCAGGTTGACCCCCGGCTCCGCCGTGAACCGGAGCTCCTCATAGTTGCGCCAGCCCCGGATGTTCAGCTCACACAGGTGCATGGATGGTGATGAGGTAGCTCTGGCCCATGAATTCGAACCGGTCACCGGGATGGAGCTTCTTGCCCCGCATGGTGCAGACTTCGCCGTTGACCTTGACCTGCTCCTCGAGGATCAGGCTCTTGGCCTCACCGCCGGAGTAGACGATGTTGGCGTACTTCATGGCGTCCTGAAGCTTGATGAATTCCGTGTGGATCACCACGGGAATGTCGGGCTTTTCGCCCTGCTTGCGTACAATAACTTTCATAAAATCTCCTTCAATCCGGCCCTGTAGGGCGGGTGGCACTGCCCCCGCCGATCAGGTCGGTCCTTTTACCCAGCCAAAACAGGCGCAGGCACTTATTCCACATAAAAACAATCTTTTTCCCAACGAATAGGGTTGGTTTCGATATATTGCAGTATGGTTTGATACCGCTCTCTGCTTCGGATGCCGTGGTCGTGATAGGAAGTCTGCCACACAGTAAGCCCCGGCTCGATCTGATGGACCTGCCTTGTCACATAGGATTTCAGAGATCCTACCACCACCGAGGTATCTGCTCCGCCCGGTTCCACCACCAGAATCATGTGGATATGGTTCGGCATGATCACAAAACGGTCCACCCAATTCTTCGGAAAATGGGCCGGGATCTGCATGACCGCATCATAGGCGATCTGTCCCAGTGGATTTAGCCGATGATCCGACCAAAATAAGCATTTTTTCTGATGGGTACAAATGGTGATGAAGTAGTAATTCGGTGTTGCATAGTCATACCCGGGAATCCGGGGGCTTTTCCGGTTTGGAAACCGATCCTCGTCCATGCATTCGTTCTTTTTTACCATGGCACTTATCCAAGCTGGTCGGAGGGGTCATGACCCCTCCCTACAGAAGCTGTCTTAGTTGCTCTTCAATCTGACCGGCAGCACCATGTAGGCGAAGTCCTCCTTCTCGTCCACGGGGGTCAGGACGATGGGGCTCAGGCCGTTGGTCAGCTCCAGCGTGACCTCCTCGGTGGGCACGGCCCGGAGGGCGTCGGCGAGGTAGCGGACATTGAAGCCGATCTCCAGATCCTTGCCGTCGCCGGCGATGGAGCACTGGTCCTCGGCGGAGCCGATGGTGGTGGTGGTGCGCAGCATCAGTACCTGATTGGAGAACACGCAGCGCACGGGGCTCTTGAACTTTTCGGAGACGATCAGACCCACGCGCTCGATGGAGCTGGTCAGGTCACCCACGTGGGCGACCAGCTTGACGGGGCAGTTGGTGGGAACGACCTTCTTCCAGTCGAGGAAATCGCCGTCGAGGAGACGGCAGACCAGGGTGGCGCCGCCGATCTGGAAGAGGATGTGCTTGGCGCCGAGGGTGAAGATGGCGTTGTCCTCGGAATCGGTGAGGATCTTCTCCACCTCCTTCAGGGCAGGGGCGGGAACCACGAAGGCCAGCGTCCGGCCGGTGCCCTCCTCGGGGTGATAGGTCCGGCGGGCCAGACGGAAGCCGTCCACGGCGATGGCGGAGATGGCGTGGTCCTCCACCTCGAATCGGACGCCGGTGTGGATGGGCCGGGCCTGATTTTCGGAGACGGCGAAGATGGTGCCGCCGATGAGGGATTTCAGGGCATTCTGGGGAATGCGGATGCCGCGGCCCTCGCCCACGTCGGGCAGGTCGGGGTAGTCGTCGGCATTTTCCGCGGCGATGGTAAAGGACGCGAAGCCCGCCCGGATGGAAACCTTGTAGGTCTCATCGACGACCACGGTGACGGGGCCCTCGGGGAGCCGGCGGATGATGTCGCCGAAGAGCTTGGCGGGCAGGATGCACACGCCGGGATCGGAAATCTCCGCGGCGATCTCGTAGGTGATGGCCGTCTCCATGTTGTAGCCCGTCAGGCTCAGCACATGACCGGCCCGGCAGAGGATGCCCTCGATGACGGAAAGACTGGACTTCTGGGCCACGGTGCGGGAGGCGATGTTCAGGCCCTGAACCAGCATACTTTTTTCACAAGTAAAGCGCATGGCGTTCTCCTTCTCTCTTTCTGAAGTGTAAAATATATATACAGATAACCTATTTGTAGACGTAGGAGCCGTAGTGGAAACTTATGTGGAAAACTCCAATTTCTCTTAGAACCCCAACGGTTTTTTATCCACAGGCAGTCTGTGCAGATTCCAGAAGTTTTACACAGCCACTGTGGAGCAAAATTTGATGGCAACTTGTCCACAGTGCAACTTGTTACTTATCAACAGGAAGCTGTGGATAAAATTTGAGGCAAAAAAGCTTCTGTAGGGAACGGTTATGACCGTTCCGCGGTACGGTGCTGCGCAACAGACGCAGCTGCGGCGATGGGGGGAAACGCCCTCCGGGGGGTCACTTTCTTGTCGCTGAACAAGAAAGTAACCAAAGAAGTCAGCTTAGGGGAGTCCGCTCAGGCTTCCTTGCGTCAATTCGCTCCCTCCCCTAAGAACCCCTCCCTAAGATTGGGGGTGAGAAAAAAGGGGATACTGCTTGCCGAGCGGAAGCTGGCGAACGGTCGTGAGGGCCCAATGGTCTGATTGGATTACCGGCCTTCCAGAGCGAATAGCACCGGACGCTGCCCAGTTACAGAGAGCTATTGATATTGGCAGTGATATCCCGGATGTTGTCGGAGAGCTGCTGGTTGCCGCTCTTGAGGGCTACTTCGATCTTGCGGATGGAGTGGAGCACCGTGGAGTGGTCGCGGTTGAACTCGGTGCCGATGTCGGGCAGGCTCAGGTTGGTGTGAATGCGGATCAGATACATGGCCACCTGCCGGGCCTCGGCGGTGTTCTTGTTCTTCTTGGTGCCCCGCAGAACGGTTTCGTCGATGCCGTAGAATTTGCTGACCTGACCGATGATCAGGCCGGGAGTGGGCACTGCGTTGCCCTCGCTCTTGAACATGTCGTCGATGGCCCGGGAAACGTTGGGCAGATTCAGCTCCATGCCCGTCAGATTGTGGTAGGCCATGATCTTCTTGACGGTGCCTTCGATCTGCCGGACGTTGTTGGTGATGTTCACGGCGATGTAGTTGCAGACCTCGTCGTCCAGCTTCAGCTTCAGGGAGTTGGCCTTGTTCTTCAGGATGGCCATTCTCGTCTCATAGTCCGGGGGCTGGATGTCCGCCAGCAGGCCCCACTCGAAGCGGGTGCGCAGCCGGTCCTCCAGGGTGGGCATGTCGCTGGGCTTCCGGTCGGAGGTCAGGACGATCTGCTTGCCGGACTCGTAGAGGGCGTTGAAGGTATGGAAGAACTCGTTCTGGGTCTGCTCCTTGCCGGCGATGAACTGGATGTCATCCACCAGCATCAGGTCGGCCTGCCGGTACTTGTTCTTGAATTCGTGCTGGTTGCCCTTCTGGATGGCGGCGATCAGCTCATTGGTAAATTCGTCGCCCTTGATGTAGATGATCTTGGCGTCAGCTTTCTGGCGGCGGATGCCGTTGGCGATGGCGTAGAGCAGATGGGTCTTGCCCACGCCGGGGGGGCCGTAGATGAACAGGGGGTTGTAGATGCTGCCGGGGGCGTTGGCCACGGCGATGGCGGCGCCATGGGCGAAGCGGTTGCTGGGTCCCACCACGAAATTCTCGAAGGAGAACTGGGGGGCGAATTCCAGTGCGGTGGTGTTCTTGCCGCCGGAGCGGTGCTGGGCCATCTGCTCGTCGTTGAAGACGATGACCTTGGCGCTGGAATTGAAAATCTCTCTGAGTGCGTCCTGAATATACTCGGTGCAGCGGCGGACGATGATCTCCCGGCGGAAATCCGAGGGGGAATAGATGATCAGATGCTCGTCGTTGAGCTCCACCACCTCTGCGTCGTCAAACCAGCTCGACACCGTAACGGCGCCCAGCCGCTCCTCCATGTGGATCAGAACCTTCGCCCATACATAGGCGGATGAATACATAGCGCATGCGCTCCTTTCCGTGTTGATTACAACAGAACGCCCGATTTTTTCGAATAAAATGGGCATAATATAACACACTAATCTTACCACAGGAAATTGTAAAAAACAAGCGTTTTTCGGCAGATACTATTTAATAAAAACAAGGTTCAAAATCTGTCGGGTTTTGGTTGTTTTTTCGGAAACGAAATCGTAGGGAACGGTTATGACCGTTCCGCGGTGCAGTCTTTCAGTTTCCGGCGTTTTCGGCGAATTGAGAAGTACCAAAAGTCTGTCATTGCGAGCCGAAGGCGCGGCAATCTCCTGCCGCCGCACAGCAGGTCCGCACAATCTACCGGGAGATTCCCACGTCGCCGCTCCTCGGAATGACAACCGGAGTCGGTTCTGCGTACGGCATAAAGAGATGGCCGCAGCGTATGCTGCGGCCATGCCAGACTGTCAAAGAACTTGTATTTCGATGGACAATGTAGGGGCGAGCATTGCTCGCCCGCCGAAAATCCTTGATTTTCGGATTTCCCGAAGGGAAAAAACTGTTTTTTCGCCTTGCGGCGACTGATTTTGCCGGAGCAAAATCAGCGGGCGACCAGTGGTCGCCCCTACGGGTACTTTTTTGACAAGCTCA
>JAFWAZ010000017.1 GCA_017507425.1 Oscillospiraceae bacterium
CTTTTATATTTAAAAGGAGGTCAAGGATATGGCATTACCTGCACAGGAGAGGCAGCAGCTCGAGCAGACGGCAAAAGAGCTGCGCCTTAAAATCATCGACGTAATGAGTTGGTCCGGCGGCGCCCATGTGGGCGGCTCCATGAGCATTGTAGAGATTCTGACCCTTCTATACTTCAAGTATCTGAACATCGACCCGGAAAACCCCTGCTGGGAGGATCGCGACCGTTTCATTCTCTCCAAGGGCCACACTGCCGCAGGCTATATCCCGGTGCTGGCCAAGCGCGGCTACTTCCCCGAGGACACGCTGAAAACCTTCAACCACTTCGGCAGCCCCTTTGCCATGCACCCCGACTGCAACAAGGTCACCGGCTGCGATGCCTCCGCCGGCAGCCTTGGCCACGGTCTCAGCATGGCGGTGGGTCTTGGTCTGGGGGCCAAGTACCGCAAGAAGGACTACAAGACCGTCTGTCTCATGGGTGACGGCGAATGCTGCGAAGGCAGTGTATGGGAGGCAGCCATGTCCGCTGCCCACTTCAAACTGGACAACATCATCGGTATTGTGGACCGCAACCGCCTGATGATCGACGGCTTCACCGAGGACGTCATGGCGTTGGAGCCCTTCGCGGACAAGTGGCGGGCCTTCGGCTGGGAGGTCATTGAGACGGACGGCCACGATCTGGACGCGATGGACGATGCCCTTGCCAAAGCCTGGGCCGCCAAGGGCAAACCCACGCTGATCCTTGCCAACACCATCAAGGGCAAGGGCGTGGACTTTATGGAAAACAACGTGGTCTGGCACTACGCCTCCGGCGACTCAGCGCTCTGCGAGCGTGCCAAGGCCTCCATTCTGAAGGGTTAAGGGGGATAGAGTTATGGCTGTTATTACCGGAACCAACTGGAACGCTTACGACGCTTCCACCATGACCGCCCGTGAGATTTACGGGCGCACCCTGGCCGCGCTGGCCGAGGGCAACGACAAGATCGTTGGTCTTACCGCCGATCTTGAAAAGACCACCGCCATCAAATTCTTCGCGGATAAGTTTCCCGATCGCTTCTTCAACGTGGGCATTGCCGAGCAAAACATGCTGGGTATCGCTGCGGGTCTTGCCAAGGCGGGGCTCATCCCCTTCGCCTCCACCATGGCGGTCTTTGCCTGTCTCCGGGCGGGCGAGCAGCTTCGTACCGACATTGCCTACCAGAATCTACCGGTGAAGATCATCGCCACCCATGCAGGCATCTCCTTTGGCCACGCCGGCACCACCCACCATTGCACCGAGGACTTCGCTATTCTCCGGGCCATTCCCAACATGACGGTGATCTGCCCGGCCGACGGCATCGAGACCAGCAAGGCCGTACAGGCCTGTGTGGACACGC
Organism: Oscillospiraceae bacterium; assembly: GCA_017507425.1. GTDB lineage: Bacteria > Bacillota > Clostridia > Oscillospirales > Oscillospiraceae > Faecousia. Next base: position 1,375 of record JAFWAZ010000017.1, read on the forward strand.
CGGGCCCGGTGTACATCCGTATCGGCCGCGGCTTTGAGCCGCCCTGCTACGAAAACGATGACTACACTTATGAGATCGGCAAGGCCATCACCATGCGCGAAGGCACCGACCTCACCATCATCTGCTGCGGCATCGCCGTGCTGCAGGCCGTCAATGCCGCCAGGACCCTGGCCGAAAACGACGGGCTCTCCGTGCGCGTGATCAATATGCACACCATCAAGCCCATCGACAAAGAAGCCATCCTTAAGGCCGTCAGCGAGACAAGACGCATCCTCACCGTGGAGGAGCACAACGTGCTGGGCGGTCTGGGCGACGCGGTGGCCTCCGTCATTGCTGAGAGCGGCATGGGCTGCGTTTTCCGCAAGCACGGGCTGCAGGATACCTTCGCGGCCATCGGCTACGCCGAGGACCTTTATGCCCACTACGGTCTGGATGCCAACGGCATCGTGGATCAGGTTCGTGAGATGATGGGCAGGGAGTACGAGCCCGACGAAAACTGGGAAGACGACTAAAAGGGGGGATAAGCATGTCATCCGCACAGGAACTCATGACCGCAAAGCTCTTTATGAACGCGGCTTTTCCCACCATGCAGGTGCTGCTGGACGACAACCTTAAGCTCCATAAAAAGTTTGAGAGCTTTCAGGGCACGGTGCAGTTTGGGGCCAAAAACGACGGCGAGCTTCTCTGCTGCCACCTGATCTTCGATAACGGTAAGCTCACCGTGGTACAGGGGAGCGCGGAGAAGCCGGATCTTACGCTGACTTTCCCCAGCATTGAGAAGATGAACGCCCTTTTGAAGGGCGGTCTGGCCCTCCCCGCCATCAAGGGCAAGCTCAGCATGCTGCCCAATGTACTGGCGGTGCTGCTTGGGCTGAAGATCATGACCAAGCCCAACGACAAGCTGAAAACCGAGGAAGAAAAAGCCCTGAAGGTCAAGTGCAGCCTTTACATGATCACCCGGGCCCTCTCCAAGTACAACAAGCTGGGCGACCCGGACATGCAGGAGTTCTGTCGCCGCCAGCCGGACCGCATCTACCAGTTCCGGGTGGAAAAGGACGGCGACCCGGCCTTCATCGCCTGCTACCTGCGGGTAAAGGCAGGCCAGTCCAAGTCCGGGCACGGGGTCTACACCCGCCGCAGCCCCTTTGTTCTCTTCCGCTTCCTCTCCGTGGAGGGGGCTCTGAAGGTGCTGGGCAAGGAATGCGAGTTCGTGGAAGGCGTGGAAAAGGGCTATGTAGAGACTGTGGGCAGCCCGGAATACGCCTGTTATCTCAATGACTACATGGCCATTCTGCAGGGCATGCTGACCTGATGAGAAAGGAGCGGGTATGAAAACAGTATATTTTGACAAGGACATACCGCGGATACTCGCAACGAAGGCCGCGGCCAAGAGCGCGAAAAAGCTCCTTTTCACGGGCCTCAACGCCGTGAAATACGTTACGGATCTGCCGGATCCGCCCCTGCCCGCTCAGGACTGGGTGCGTGTGAGAAACATCGCCTGTGGTCTCTGCGGCACGGACATCAGCTTCTTCAAGGCCACCACCGGCACCAACTCCGCGCTGGAGCCCATCCCCAGCTCCAAGCGCACTTATCTGGGCCACGAGAACATTGGCGTTGTCACCGAGGTAGGCACGGACGTTACCGATCTCAAGGTGGGAGACCGGGTCACCATCCGGGCATACATGGCCGGCTGCGACACCAAGGGTCTCAAAGACCGCTGCCCCTACTGTGAATCCGGCGACTATAACTTCTGTCTTAACTACGGCGCTCCCTCCCCCTACGGCGAGGTGGTCACCGGCGCAGGCTGGAGCGACAGCTTCATTTACCCCGCCCGGGGTCTCGCCAAAGTCTACGACGAGCTCAGCGACGAACAGGCCGTCATGGTGGAGCCCGCCTGCGTCTCCGTCCACTCGGTACTCCATGCCCCACCGAAAAAAGGCGAGAAGATCCTGGTCATGGGCTGCGGCACCATCGGCCTCGGCGTGGTGCAGGCCATCAAGGTGGTAGAACCGAACTGCGAAGTCTGGATCCTGGAGCGCGTCAAAAGCAAGCAGGAATTCGCCAAAAAGCTGGGGGCCGACCATGTGCTGACCGGCGAGATCTACGAAGCCACGTCCAGGGCCACCGGCGGCAGCGAGGTTTTTACCGGCATGGCGGGCAACAAGTATTTCTTCGGCGGCTTCGACCGCATCTATGACTGCATCGGCGGCGACTGGGCCAACCATACGGCGGTGCGTCTCCTGCGGGCCCGGGGCACGCTGGTGAAGATCGGCCATCACATGCGGGCCGTCTCCTTTGACGAGACCCCCATCTGGTGGCAGGAACTGAATCTGGTGGGCGTGGACGCCCACGGCATGGAGCACTGGCAGGGCCGCGATCTCTATACCTTCGATCTGGTGCAGGAGTGGATCCGGGACGGTGTCTACAGCGTGGACGGCTTCGTGACCCATCATTTCAAACTGGATGACTACAAGGACGCCCTGAAGCTGGCCCTTGAAAATCCGCCGGATGTTGTTAAAATAGTCATAGACTGTCAGTAAAGGATGACTCTCTATGAAAGAAGAAAAAACCGCAGGCCTTGTAAAAATCGGTGAGCTGGCCAAGGTCACCGGTGTCAGCGTGTCCACGCTGAAGTTCTATGTCAAGGAAGGCCTGCTGGAACCCAAATGCAAAACCGGGAAAAACATGTCCTGGTACGACCCGGCCTGCGCCGATACCATCCGTACCATCCGCGCCCTGCAAAAGGAGCGCTTTTATCCCCTGTCCGTCATCAAGGAGCTTTTGAAGGGCGGACAGGGCGAACGGGAAATGGCCCTGCTGGACGCGATCCATAAGGTGGACTACCGCTCAGACAACACCCTGCTTGGGCTGGGAGAGGCCGTCCGCCGCAGCCGTCTCTCGGCCCAGGAGATCACCCGCCTTTCCGAGGCGGGGCTGATCTCCGTCGGGGCCGGGGGCAGCCGCCCGGTCTATACCCAGACGGATCTCTCCGTCATGTCGCTGGTGCGCCGCCGTATGGACGCGGGCATCCCCTTTGAGCAAACGTTGCTGTCCTTCGGCATCTACGCCACGGCCCTGAACAGTGCCGTCCGGGCCGAAGTCAGCGCTTTTATCTCCGGGGCCATTCTTTCCCCCGGCTTTACCGCCGAGATGGGCACGCGGCTCATCCGCGTCTCCGACGAGACGCTGGACGCCTTCGTGGATTTGAAGCGCGAGGAGCTGAACCGCGTTTACGGCTCCGGAAGTCTGGAGGATCTCTATCGCTTTGAGGGAGCCCTGACCCGGGGACTGGAACGCATCCGCTGGATGCTGGAGGCCGTGGGGCTCCATGAGGACGCAGCCTACTGCGCCGCGGCTCTGGCCGGTGACAGCACCGGTATACCTGTGCTGGACCGCTCCGCCGCCCTCTACCGGGGCAGCGAACACGGCAGCGGCAACGGCATTGCCGCCCGCGTGGCCGGCTGTGCCGCCGCCCTGGATTACTTTACCGCGCTGGATCCTCTTTGCGCCGGCAGCGCCGCGGTGGCGGTCTGGTGCATGAAGCTTTGCTGGCTGAGTCTTGCCCCGGATATTCTCAACTGCCGGGAACTGGCGGACACGACCCTCCGGGAGCTGCTGGCATATCTGCAGCAGCGCCTCGGAGACATCACCGCCCTCCGGTCCGCACTTCCTGCCATCCTCTCCGAGAACCGGGAGGCGTATGTGTATCTGTAAACAAGAATGCCATTGCTTATGAAGAATAAAAAAGGCCAAAAAACCCACAAAATCAGGGTTTTTTGGCCTTTTTGTGTCAAGGGGACGGTTCTCTTGACACGCCTACACCACCACGAAAGAAAGCTGGAACTGTATGTTCGTCCAACAACGAAGATTAGTCCGCAAAACCTATGCCCTAAACCCGCAAAAGCTCCCGCCGGAAGGCGGGAGCTTTTGCATATCACGGCTCCGGATAAGGAGTATTCTCCACTCCCCTTTGAGCGAGTTTTCTGACCATAAAGTCCGTCATGGCCTTCCATGCTTTCCGGACGGCAGACCAGCCGCCAAGGTGTTTCACCAGCCACGGGCTGACCGCATAGTAGCATCGGATAAAGCTGCGTCCCGCACCGCTTCCGGCCAGATACTCATCCCGGAACCGGCGCAGCGTCCACACCTCCGGGCAGTCATAGGAGCCATAGACACAGGTGGCAATGTAGCAGCCGTCCCCGGAGGAGGTGTAGGAGCTGCCGCCGCTCCCTTTATGGGTGCTGCCCACCTGTCGGCCGGAGGCATCGTAATGGGTGGAACGATGGCTGCCGTTATAGGTCGTACCGACCCGGTGGCCTTTGGCATCGTAGTGATCCGTCGTGAACGCACCGGAGTAACTGGTCCCCACCCGCTTGCCGCCGGCATCGTAGTGCGTGGTGCGGCTGCCGCTTTTGTAGCTGGTGCCCACGTGCTTACCGTTGGAATAGTGATAGGTCTTGTTTCCGCCGCCGGGTCTGCTGGTGATGTTGGTAGAACTGTTTCTGCTTGCCATAGCCGTTCCTCCGTTCGTGCTGCCTCAGTTCAGCCCATTGCCCACGATAAACTGCGTCCAGAACTTCAGACGTTCGACCGCATTCAACTGCTCGTAGCCCTTGGCCAAAAGGGCGGTTTTGATCTCCGAAATGCTCTTGCGGCCGAGGTTCCGCACGGAACCAAGCCCATGGTCACTCATAATAAGCTCCGAAACCTTCCCCACCGTGTTGGCACCGCAGCGCATGAGACCGTTGCGGGCGCGCACGGTGAGATCCAGCTCGTCGATGCTCATGTCCCACAGAGTCTGCAACATGGGGATGCGTGTATGGATGTTATTGCCGAACAGTGTCAGCACGGGAATTACGCCGATCTGATCGGCGGCGGTTTTCAGCTTATTCGCATGGTGTGTCGTCATCATATGCATGCTCCAATCCATTCAAAGGGAACACGCTGCCCTTGAGAACGTCCAAAACGCCATAGGCCGTAAAGCGCAGGAGGCCGGGGTTCTCC
>JAFWAZ010000113.1 GCA_017507425.1 Oscillospiraceae bacterium
CGTCACCTTCCTGTGGCGTGCCATGGGCTCCCCCAAGTCCGAGGCTGAGGTTTCCTTCGCCGACGTGAAGGACGGCCAGTTCTACACCACTGCAGTTGCTTGGGCTGTTGAGAACGACATCACCAACGGCATCTCCACCACTGCCTTCGGCGTGGACAACATCTGCAACCGCGCACAGGTCGTCACCTTCCTGTACCGCACCTACAACAAATAATTCCCCAACCCCAGCGAGGGCGGCCCGAAAGGGCCGCCCTTTTGCGGCGAGTCGCCGCTGACAAACTGTCGCAGATTGTGCGTATCGTCAGTCGAGTAAAACACGTGTGGTCCGGACCGGTGCTTGACGGAGGCAATGGGTTCCGGGAGCGGCGAGTCGCCGCTGACAAGCTGTCGAAGATTGTGCGTATCGTCAGTCAAGTAAAACACGTGTGGTCCGGACCGGTGCTTGACCGAGTCAATGATTTCTGGGAGCGGCGAGTCGCCGCTGAAAACTGTCATACATTTTACGAATCGGCAGTCGAGTAAAACACGCTTGGTCTTGCATAGTGCTTGATGAATTCAGTATGGATATTTACAGAAAAAACCCCCGAAATCTGATGATTTCGGGGGTAATTCTGATGGGGCGGAGGAATCGGGTTATGTAGCAGCTCCTGCAACAGATTCCTCTTTGATTGTCCTGAACTTTGCATTATACCGGACAGCAAAGCTCTTCTCGGGTTTTTTGATTTTCTTTCCGCTTCCGTCGTTCAGCAGCGTCAGACAATCGGCCTCCGAGAGATTTGCAATCAGATACAGCTTGAATCGGGCGCGGGAGGATCCCACATACATGATCTGCTCGGCATTCTCCTGAAATGTATTCAGATCCAAGTCCAGCAGGATAATGGCGTCGGATTCCAGACCTTTGTATTTGCGGCAGGTGGTAAAGGGGATCTTCTTCTTTTTGTAGGTGTAGATGCCGGTGGAGCATTCATCGGCGATGATGCTGCCCTGCTCTGTTTTGCAGGTCAGGATCTGGATTCCCTCATATCCTGCAGCCCACAGGTCTTCGATGATCCGGTTGACGGTGTTTACGGTTTTCTCCGTATCGGCGGCAAAATACATCTCGGGGGAATCGCCGATCAGTGCGCCTTCGAAGAGTTTGGGCTTCTTCTCGCTGCCCAGCAGACGCAGAGAGGTTCTTGCAATATTCTCGGTATTGCGGCAGTTGCGGTACAAAGTCAGCCGGCAGTCTGCTTCCGCAATATAGCTCGGCAGGACATCGGTATGCACCATCTGGTTCCTGTCGTAGAACAAATAGAACGTACCGTCCTTGCTTTCGTCCGCCACGTTGCTCCTCAGAAGCTCGATGATGGAGATATCGTTGAGCCGTTCCCGTCCGAAATCCTGACCCTCGTCGATGATGATGTGCCGGTAGGGGAAACTCTCCTCCAGATACATCTCCTCCAAGGCATTCTTCAGGAGATCATAATTCGGCACCGGTGTATCGCACAGCTTGCAGGCCAGACCGTCGATCGTGTAGTAAGAGATATGCTCATGGGGGTACGAGCGCTGCAGATATTCCTTCAGGAACACATTGTAGCACAGGAACAGGACCGGTTCCCCCTGATCGGCGTGGCGTCGGGCCTTTTCTATGGCCATGACCGTTTTTCCCGTGCCGGCCAGACCGTTGATCACCGCGCTTTTCTGCTCTTCCAGATAGTTCAGCAGCGCCACCTGCTCGTTGAGCAGGCGCTTGAATACATGGCGCTGGTTGTCCATCCGCATATCCGCAAGAGAAATCAGATCAAACTTCGGTGCAAGGAATTTCTCCATCAGAATCTTCATATCCCGGTCCGATAATTTGGTCTGTGTACCCTGAGGAACGCGGATATCCATCATCTGGGAGAGCTCCGCTTCCAGATTGTCAAAGGAATCCCGGGTAAGCGTCAGGTGCATATCGCTTTCCGCCGGAAGGTTGATCCGGTTGAAGTAGGAACGGCTGACGGTGGGGAACCAAACGCCGTGCAGCAGCTTGCAGCGCTCCAGCAGATAGCTGTAGTCGGAGAACTGGATCAGATCCCGCAGCTTCCATTTGCTCAGGGCTGCCTGCCGGTACGGACCGTTGTGCTTCATCAGAGTGCCGTTGGAATACCGCCAGCCGTTGTCGTATTTGATCTTGCCGGCCTTGGCCTCCAGACACAGAATGCCCTTTTCCGGGTGGACGATCACAAAATCGGTTTCGCTTTCGCGTATGGTATCATCGATCACATTGACGATCTTGAAGGAGTGGAAGACATAGTAGGTGTCCGGCAGTTTTTCCAGACAGTCGAACATGATTTCTTCACAGCTGTACGCCTCGCATTCGTGGGGCTTTTCCGGATACATAATCGCCATGGCTTACACCTCAATGTTTTTGATAAATTCTTCCACAGAGAAGCCCTCTGCGGTACAGTAGCATTTCCAGTCCAGACAGGCGGCTTTTTCGTACCCGTCCTGATTCTCGGCGAGGAACAGCATGACCTTTTTGCCTTTCCACATCAGATCGGCATAGATCTCCTCACCGGTTTCGATGATCCTGACCGACTCGGCATACCATGGCTTTTCGATGTTCTTCGGACACTGCTTGGCGATCTGTTCGATGATCTGCTGATCCTCCCCGTCGCAGTCCTCCAGAAGATTCTCCCAGATATAGGCCACGGTTTCTGCGGCCTGATTCATGCCTTTGTTGCAGAAGGATATCTGGACACTGTGCCGCTCGGGCTGTTTTTCGGGCTCCTGCGGTGTGCGTACCTCCTCTTTTCGGCAGAACCATGCACCGGAATCATCCGGAGTGAACTGGCTGTAAAAATCCAGAGCATACTGCCGCTTCAGAACGCTGTGCTGGCGCTGGTTGTAGTAATTGCACAGGCAGCTGTAGCAGGCGGTATCTGCCGCCTCGCCGCCGCAGACGCAGCTGCGCACAATCCGGTAACCCTCCTGAAGCATCCGCATCAGCACCGTGGGATCGGTCAGCTGCCTCACATAGCCTGCACCGCCGGGGGTGTTGTCGAACAGAACGAAGCCGAAGTTTCCGTTGGGATGCTGCTCGTCCCGATACCACTGCAGACAGCCGGAAAGCTCGTTACGGTCGATGTTCATGCAGCGGCTGAGTCCTTCGAGCATGGAATACAGGATCGTCCATGCCGCATCGGCATTGGAGATATCGAAATCGGCACATTTGAGAATCGCCACATCCGTCGCCAGTTCGTGGCCCAGCGCGTAGCGCCGGAGGTTTTTGTTGCCGCAATTGTGGCCGCTGGAGGTCTTGTGGGCCTTGACCAGCACCCGGTCGGTGGTTTTTTCATCCAGCTCTCCGTACCCGCAGGTGTCGCAGATGTAGAACGGAGATTCATTCAGCACCGCCAGACGGTCCATTTTGTTGTTGCCCAGAAGGATCTGCCTGCCGCAGAGGTCGTAGGATGCGAATTCGATCTGGGACTCGTCGCCGATGTAGGAGATGGAGCCCTTGTAGGTGCGCTCGGGCTTGTTCAGACCGACGTCTTTCGGGCCTTCGTTGTCCAGCAGGAAGCCGAATTTCGGGATGATGTAGCGCTTTTGCCGGCCGTTGAGGGGTTTGCCGCACTGTCTGCATTTTGTGACGTTCTTGATGAGGGCCTGCTCCTGGGTCAGCGTTCTGCAGTCGCCGCAGATGGCATAATTGTAGGTCGGCCACTCGTATCCGCTGAGCTTTCGGACATAGCGGCTCTTCAGAAGTTTGCCGTCGGCGACGATCTCCGATTCCGGCGCGTATTCCGAAATGGCGGCAAACAGATCCCGGCTGAGCCGCAGATCGGAACTGCTTCCGGTGGATGCGCCCTGAAGCTCCACGGTGTCGACAGGGAAGCCGTATTTGGGGATCAGGTTGTTCTTGGACAGGAACTCGATGATCCGCTGGTTTTTGATCGTATTGATGGAGCGGACGATGCTGTCGGTATATTTGTTTGCCTTCGCGCGCTCGGCCTTGGCGGTTTCCAGCTCCCGGATCTCTTCGCGGTATTTATCGGCTACGATGTTGCCGAGGCCCCTGCTGTCGGGGGCATCGCAGAACAGGGTTTTCACCCAGCCGAAGTTCTGCACGTCGAAGAAGCCCTGCAGATCCTGAGGGACCACCTGCAGAAGGTAGTTTTTCAGATCCTGCGGCTTTCCGTCCAGATAGGCCCGCAGCTTCTCAAATCCGCTGGCGTCGAAGAAATCGCCGATTTTGTCCGTATACAGGGTCTGATTTGCCTTCCAGAAGAAGGAAAAGGCAGAGGCATAGATATGGCGGAGCACGATTTTGTCGTTGCTGACATTGAAAAACGGCGGAACGATGTTGCCCCGGATCATCGAAACCGGGTCTTTGAAGTAGTTCAGATCGTGGGAGCTGTTGGGGCAGAAGGTGATGGCATAGGCTGCGGCCTTGAGGCTTCGGCCCGCACGGCCTGCGCGCTGGGCGTAGTTGGCCGGTGAGGGCGGCATATTGCGCATGAAGACCGTCTCCAGAGAACCCAAATCCACGCCCATCTCAAAGGTGGTGGAGCAGCTCAGGACGTTGATCTGCTTGCCCTTGAAGTCCTTCTGATATTCGTAGGCCTTGTCGCTGGAGAGCTGGGCGGTGTGCTCTTCTACACGCATGGGAACCGGCTCCAGCTCGGTGTACAGTCTGAAATAGTGGTCGTTTTCCAGCGCCTGTACCATATCATAGGGAACCAGACTGCCCTGACAGGCGGGATTTTCACAGATGCCTTTCACGTCATAGGGCGTCACGTTTCCGCATTCCGTGCAGCGGAAGAGCTGCCGGGCGGAGCGGACCTTGATTCGGTCAGCATTCAGCTGATAGGCGTTCCGCTGTCCCATGGAAACTCGGGTCACAAAACCCTTTTGCACGAGATAGTTCCAGACGGAGCCCAGAAGACTTCTGGCCAGCGCTTCGTTGCCGTCCAGAAGCTTCGTCAGGTACTTCAGGCGCTTGTTGGTTTTGCCCTGCTCCGGACTCCAGCCCTCAATATAACTGTAGCCGGCGGCTGTGGCGTCGTAGCCCTTTGCGAAACCGGAGGGTACCATTTCCTCCACATCTGCCTTGGTGAGGCTGACGCCGACGTCCACTGCAGCGTCGCGCATCATGTGGCGGGCCAGCACCTTGAACAGATCGTTGCACTCGCTGCGGGTCAGCGGGAGCTTCAGCTGGGGGACATCGCAATCGATCTCAAAGCACAGACCGCCCTTTTTGAGCAGGGAGTTCTTTGCCTTGTAGTTGTACAGCTCCTTGACCGCGCAGATCCATGCCTTCTTTTCCAGGCCTTCCGCGGTTTCCTCCGGGAAGAGGGCTTCTGCTTCGAACCGCTGGGCCAGCATCTGGATGAAGCTCTTCAGCGATACGCCTGCATCGAACTGGGTGCTGTGCTCCTCCATCAGCTGGTGCATGATCCGCTTGATGAGGGAGTCGCGGTAGGTGCTTTCCAGGTAGGTGGAAAAATACGCGGCGGTCTGGCGGTTATCGGAAAAAGCGAGGAACTGCTTTTTCAGCTTTTCCACATCCCGGGTCTCCTGTTCAAAGTCGCCGAAGAAGGGATCCTGAATGACCTCTTTTCTGACATGGCAGATCTCTCCCGGCAGCTCGTTGTACAGCGCTGTGGCAATGACCGCCGTGGCCGCTTCGTTGCCCAGAAAGTATGGCCGCAGGATGCTGCGGCGGGTGTTTCTGCTGTGGCAGCTGGGACAGTGGTGGAGGGGCTCGTTGGCCTTCTTTACCCGGAGGAGGTAATTGATATATGCCGGGCCGTGGCCGCACTGCAGTCCGTTTACCGAGGATTTGCGCTTGATGGCGCCGCACTTTGCGCAGATCTGGTAGACATTGTCATCCTCGGCATCCTCGTCAAATTCGCCGCTGAGCATAAAGACCGAGGGCGTGTAATCGTCGTAGAATTTGGACTTCTGGATCAGATGTCCGTCCTTTTCTTCGCCGGTGATGAACAGGGCATTGCAGTTGCTGCAGAAAGACACCTCGAAGACCTGATAGCCGTCATCCTCCGGGCTTTCTTTGTAGGTTTCCATGCGGTTGATGAACAGACGGTTGCTGGGGTTCAGTGTGACGAATACACCCTCCATGCCCCGAAGGAACATGTGGTACTTGGCCTCAAACAGCCGCTCTTTGCTGCGCATGGCATTGGATGCCACGGCGATAAAGTCGGTGAACTCGCCCTCGGACAGGCCCAGCTCCGAGGCAACTGCCTTTACGGTCTTGATTTTACCGTTCAGTGCCTCCCGGACCCGGTAGTAGAAGGCGTCGTGCAGGACTGTATCAAAGAGGATCTCGGACAGCCCGGCATCCTGAGGGACGGCTGCACCGTGGGCAGCCAGTACCTGCCGGATTTCCTCTTCCGGTGCATTATCGCGGATCAGCGCCGCCGTATCGGAATACAGGGCATAGTCCAGCTCGGACACTGTCTGGGTGGGGAGAATCTTCTTGGTATATGCGCGGACGATGGAGCGATCCGTAAAATCAGCACCGCAGAGGTTGTGGGCAAACCGGATGATCTCCTGATTGGCATTTTCGTCGCCCAAGGTGGCACTGGTCAGGATGAACTGCAGGTCCGGTCTGTCAAGCATCGCCTTGACACGCCTGACCAGAGAGGCCACTTCGATGCCCTTTGCGCCGCTGTAGGAGTGGGCCTCGTCAAAGACGATGTACTGCCAGTGGGGGGCATACTCCGAACTGAAGATGATGTTGTCGCCGGGGCGCAGAAGCAGGTACTCCAGCATGGCGTAGTTGGTGATGAGGATATTGGGCGGTGTGGCGCGCATCTGCTCGCGGCTGATCAGCTCGTTGTCCTGCAGGGGATACTCGTCCAAATCCTCGATCTCCACATATTTCGCATAGGCCTCCTGAAAGGTATGCTTCGTTTCGCCGGTGAACCGGCCGAAGGTGATCTTGCTCCCGTCCTCCATTTCGGACAGCAGTTCCCGCAGACGCCGGATCTGGTCGTTGACGAGGGCGTTCATCGGATAAATGATCAGCGTGCGGACACCGGGGCCGAGGGTGCCGGCTTCCTTCTCTTTCAGCAGCTGATTGATCACTGGGATCAGGAAGGATTCCGTCTTACCGGAGCCGGTTCCCGTTGTGACGACCAGATTGCTGCCGGCGGCAGCTTTCCTGACCGCTTCCTCCTGGTGGCGGTAGAGGGGTCTTTGGGGATAGATTTTTTTCAGCTTCAGGATCTCTCTGGAGACGATGCCCTCATCCGCCAGTTCCGCCAGCGTAGCACCCTTGTCGTAGGGATCGGATATGCTGATATAGGGGCCGTCTGCGATGGCCTTGTCCGCCGACAGCAGCCGGGCAAGCTGGGTATTGTATACGGATTTGTTGGTGCTGAAAGTTGTCAGCAAATAACGCCGGTAAAAATCAACGATTTTGGCCGAGCTTTCAGATGGTCTGAATAACATGGTTTATCACCGGATCCTTTTCAATTTGTTTGTGTCCACGAGATAATAGCAGTATTCGTCATCGAGCAGCGGGAACGAGGATTCCAGCCGATCATCATCACAATGGATCACTTCTTTTTCTCGTGTGTCATAATACGGCAGCATCCAATCCTCATCCACATCGGAATAGCACTGCAGTGTGACCGCCAGTTCTCCTTCGGAATCATTGGTCATGACACGGACCTTGCCCAACTGGAATTTCGCGATTTTGCCCAGCGCATTGCGCTCGTACTGCCGCTTGCCCTTTCCGGAAACGATCTTCAGACCGTAGGCATAACCGGTGTAGCTGCCGTCAGCTTCTTTTTCCCGCAGATCCAGAAAATAGTCATAATTCAGTTCCAGTACGTCTTTGCCGTGGATCAGTCCGGATATGGGCAGACGGCAGCCGGTCAGATCGCCGTAATCTACGGCGCCGACCCGGATCATGGGCTTCAGGGGGCTTTCGAAAACGCTCAGTCCGAATTCATCGGATTCTTCCATGAGAGGGAACAGGTCGTACAACTTGTCCATCGCCAGCTCCGGAAGCTGCGTCACGCCACTTTGGATGGGCTTCCGTTCAAATACAGTATCGCCATCGTGCTCCTTCGCGGTCAGATACACCTGTGCATTTCCGATGATGTTCAGATCCAGATACGGAACGCCGTCTGCCGCGTAGATTTTAAAGTAGGGGTCGATCACCACATTGCGGTAAATGGCCGGAAGCGCCACATGTCTGGTGGCATTGTCCACATACTCCACATTGATGTAGTAGCACCGCTGCTTTCCGCCGGCTTTGATTGTATTTACCAACTCGGAAATATCGATCCGGAACAGATCGGGCTCCAGCATCACGCCGTTTACCAGCGTAGAGGTGTCCCGGTCAAGGTAGGCACCGGCAGAACGTGCGCCGGGAATTCTGACGTAGAGTGTTTCCTGCAGGTCGGCATACCAGATGTAATCCGCTTTTTGCGTACGCATATCCTGTCCGGAAAAACCATAGCAAAATACCCGCAGCGGCACCGTGATGCGGTACTCCCGGTCTGCATCCAGAAGAAACTCCACCTCTTTTTTGGGGGCTTCGAGGGGGATCCCGTAGGTGATCTCCGTGTCGGATTCGCGGAGCACGCGCCATGCGGGGTCCAGAGGCTGCACACGGTGACCTGCGGTCATAACGGTCAGTTCGGCTTCCGGCAGGTAGGTGTAGCGGGGTCTGCTGAACCGACACTTGAAATCCCGCAGTAAAACATATTCGCAGACCGGCTTGGTTCCACTGCCGGGAACATCCAGCCGGATCGAACAGAAGCCGTCTGTCCCGGCAAGAAGGGGATCGAGCATGACGGTGACGGCCAGCTTGCTGCTGTCGGCGGGCCAGTCATAGCACACCTTTTCCGGGATTCCCTCCAGCGCGTATTTGCGGTCATTGGCCAGCAGGACCGTGCCGTTGACTTTGTGCTTTTCGAGGACAAAGGAAACAGAGGGATGGGATCGGGCGGCGGTCATTTTTCGGCTGCCGTCCCGGAAAACGCTGAAATACTCGATGGGATCATCGAAGATCGGTTCCGAAGAAAACTCGCCGATGATGGACAGCGGCTTGTTCCCCACGTAGAACACAGATTCGTTGTGGATGTTGGCGGAGAAATACTGGAAGCTCCGGTATGCGTCCGTATAGTCGATCAGATCCTCTTCGTGGGCCCAGGAGGTTTGCACGCCGGGTTTTACCAGAATATAGTTATGGCCCCGGCTGAATCGGACGGTGCTCTCCCACTCGCTGCTGAAGATCCGGTAGTTGGATGCAGGGATGCGCCAGATCTTGTCCGAGCGGGTATGGACGGTGATCTCGATGGCATCAAACAGGCTGGGAATCGGGATCTTCTGCTCTTCCGAAATATACAGACCAAAGGACTGGTAGATCTCCAGAGGAAAGAACTCGGAGTGATCGCCAATGGTGATCTCGGCAGAAGCGCTGCCGTCACAGTCCTCCTGCCGGAATTTCAGCGCGGGGATCACCGCGTACACCTGCTCCCGGTCCACATTAACTTGGAGATAGGGCTTGTGGTGGAGCACCTGACGGTGGGTTCTGACACCGCGGGTTCTTGCGGTTTCCGCTTTTGCCTGTGCGGCGCACCACTGTACAAAGGCCTTCTGGAATCTGTCCCCGGGGGCTTCGGGAAGCTTGTTGTCGTAAAAATAGGAATCGATCATTTTCAGAACCGGATAAAACAGCCCGGTCACGGTGTCGGGATCGCACTGGGCAAAGGCGGTTCTGGTGGATTTCAGCAGGCGGTAGGACTTTGCGGCCTTTTTGGACTGTTTGCCGGAAACAATCGTATCGGCCTTGCTGTTCAGGGTCGTTTCCATGAACTGGGACAGGGACTCCATATCCTCGCTCAGATCCTCCGAAAGCTGGCGGAACAGGTTGTTTTCAAAATAGGCGTAGGAGAAATCAAAGAATCCGGGCATGTAGGAATTCGTTACAAACGCATGGGCTTTGATATACTCAACGTACTGGAAGTCATTTCCCTGCCGATGGGGGCAGAAAAGGCCGTATTTCCGGACGGTTTTGTAAAAGACCTGCCCCAGATAATTGGTCTTGGAGGAGGGAATCTCAAACCCCAGCTGCTCCAGAAAGCATGGCCAGAAGCGTCCCTCCTCATAGTGGCGGATCGCGGTCTGCACCAGTCCCAGCGCGACCATCAGGTTGGACGGGACAACGGTTTGGGGATGGGGGCTGTTGACCCATGTGCGCAGATAGCGGAGGATATCCTCATACTGTTCGTCTGAAACTTCGATCTGGCCCAGCAGCTTGCAGTTGTGCTGCGCCAGCGATTTTGCGATCATCGATTCATTTATCTGCATCATCGTGGGGAATTCCTTTCTGTTGTGAGAATCCTGCGGAGGGGGCTTTCCGTCCTTTTTTCATATGAAATAGCATATCATGTTTGCGTTTTTTTCACAAGACAATTTCTTCTGCGGCGTGTATGTCAGCGGGAGTGGCGGAAACACTTTTGTGATTGTGCCCAAAATAAAAAAGAAAAGTTGGAAAAAACGACAAAAACAGGGCGGAGCCAAGATTGTCACCTGACGGTTGACCCAAATGCCACAGGAGGTGCTACAATATGACCATAAACCGCAGCAAATATGCTGCAGATTGAATGAAATGAGGTTGATACGATGTACGGAGCAATTTTGGGTGATATCATCGGCAGTCCCTATGAGTTTGACAGGGGCGACAAGACGAAGGAATTTCCGCTGTTTTCGGAATCCTCCGAATTCACGGACGATACGGTCATGACACTCGCGGTGGCGGAGGCCCTGCTGGAGAGCAGGGCAGAGGAGGACGACGGCGTGATCCGCCGGAGGATCGTGGAGCGGATTCAGCATCGGGGCAGGGCCTATCCCAATTCGGGCTATGGCGCCAACTTCGTCTCGTGGCTGTGGAATCCGAATCCCAAGCCCTACGGAAGCTGGGGCAATGGCTCGGCCATGCGCGTCAGTGCAGCCGGATGGCTCTATGAGGATCTGGACACGGTCCTGCGGATGGCAAAGCTCTCTGCGGAGGTCTCCCACGATCATCCCGAGGGCATCAAGGGCGCGCAGGCCACGGCGGCGGCGATCTGGCTGGCCAGAACCGGAAGCACGAAAGCGCAGATCAAGGACTATATCACCGAAACCTTTGGCTATGATCTCAGCCGAACCTGTGATGAGATCCGTCCCGGCTATTACCATGTGGAAAGCTGTCAGCAAACGGTACCGGAGGCAATTACCGCATTTCTGGAGGGGGAAAGCTTTGAGGATGTGATCCGGACAGCCGTTTCCCTCGGCGGTGACTGCGATACGCTGACAGCCATCGCAGGCTCCGTGGCGGAGGCATTCTATGGCGTTCCCGAGGAATTAAAGCAGGAATGCCGGAACCGGCTGACGGAAGATCTGCGCGCGGTTCTGGAGCGCTTCGATCGGAAGCGGGCATGATATCCGAAAACGGAAAAGAATATGCTTTCTTCATGAAAAGTGTATTGCGAAATAATGGAAAATTTACTATAATAACCAAGAGAGGAAACAGAGAAGGGGATCGGGAACCCGGAATGTGCTGTTTTGACTCGACGTCATGTAGAATCTTTGGATCGTATATGACAAAACATCGGAGCATCGCTCCGGAATGAAAAAAGGAGGAAAAAAGCAAGATGAAAATCACCACCAAAAAGGCGCTCTCTTTCATTCTGGCTGTTGTCATGGTTCTGTCCTGTTTCCCCGGACTGACCGTCACAGCACAGGCTGCCGAGATCGATGAAGTTACCGTTACCACCAACGGCGACAGCATCGTCATCGGCAACGGCTACATCAGCCGTGAGTTCTCCACCGAGAACGGCAAGCTGAGCACCACCAACATCAACAATCTCCGCGCAAACGAAATCTTCACCCCCGCCGAGGGCAGTGAGGAATTCATCATCCGGGTCACCAAGGACGGCAATGAAAGCACCGTCACTGTCCCCGCTATGGACCGGACCGGCTGGACTGCCGTGGCGGACAGCTACCACAATGCCAGCGGCCCCTCCGACGGCCCCGCTTCCAACCTGCTGGACGGCAATCTGGACAGCATCTGGCACACCAACTACGGCGGCGGCACCGGCGATCAGGCCTACCCCTATGAGGTGGTCATCGACCTGAACGGCGAGAAGACCTTCAGTTGCTTCTCCTACACCCCCAGACAGCAGGGTGAGGACACCAACGGCAACATCCTGGGCTACGAGCTGCATTACTCCACCGACGGCTCCACCTGGATCAAGTGTGCAGAGGGCAACTTCAAGTACAACGGCGTTGCTCCCATCTACGTCAATCTGGATGAGGCTGTCACCGCCACTCAGGTGAAGCTGGTTGCCACCTCTTCCAAGAACGGCCAGTCCTTCGCCGGCGGCGCAGAGTTCAACCTGCACACCGAGCGTGTGGCTGTTGCCACCAACGACCGCGAGTTCGCTTCCAGCGCTCTGGAGCTGAACGGCGCCCCCGTGGTTGCTGACACCACCGCCACCATCAACGGCGTGGAAAAGACCGGTAAGATGGTCACCTTTAACTTCAAGCCCTACGAGTTCAAGGGTGCCACCTACACCATCAGCGAAGTCGTTGTCATGTACAACGGCGA
>JAFWAZ010000114.1 GCA_017507425.1 Oscillospiraceae bacterium
GCGATCTGCTTGACCTGAACCCACTTGCCCTCTTCGGGAATGGGCGCAGGACCGTGGTAAGCGCCCTTACCGACGGTGCACATGTGTTGTACTTCTGCACTGTAAATCATGGCAAAAATTCCTTTCTTTTCTAAAAGCCGAAGTATCGTGCGGCTTTTGATAGATTGCGGATTGGAAATCATAAATTTCCAAATACATTATACAATAATACCCGGGGAATTGTCAATTGATTCCATATAAAATTATGGATGCCTTTTATTGGAGGGATTGCACACAGAAGGCGGTTGCCTGTTCCCGGAAATTATGGTAAAATATCCGTAAAAACACCGGAAAGGGGGCGAGAGGAATGACGGATCATGAGATCCAGCTTTTCATTGAGATCATGGCAGATGTCTGCCTCCACTATGAGCCCGACGAGGTGCGGCAGCGCTACGGGCATCTGTCCTTGAAGGAGGCCGTATTCCGCCGGATGGAGGAAGGCCGCGAGGCGATCGAGTACCTCGAAGATATGGTGAAAAAAGATCTGGAAGCGATGAAGCAGGAATAACAGAGGATCCCAAGTATCAAAGCCAGGAGCAGATGCTCCTGGCTTTTGGTTTGTGCTTGGATCAGGCCTTCAGACATTCCACAAAGGCGGCCTTATCCGCGGCCTTGAAGAAGGCGGAGCCGGAGACGAGGACGTTGGCGCCGGCGGTCTTGCACACGGGAGCGGTCTTGGCGTCCACGCCGCCGTCCACCTGAATCAGAAAATCGGGGGAGGTGTGCTCACGCAGCCAAGTGACCTTGGGCATCATGTCCGCCATGAAGCTCTGACCGCCGAAGCCGGGCTCCACGGTCATGATGAGGGCCATGTCGATCTCGCCGAGATAGGGCTCCATGGCCTCCACGGGGGTGCCGGGCTTGATGGTCAGACCGGCCTTGCAGCCCAGTTCATGGATGCGGGCGAGGGTCGTGTGGATCATCTCGGGGGTGTCGGACTCCAGATGGATGACCACCATGTCGGCGCCGGAGGCGATGAACTGGTCGACGTACTTGATGGGGGTGTCGATCATCAGGTGGACGTCGAGGAACAGGTCGGTTGCCTTGCGCAGGGAGGCCACCACGGGAACGCCGATGGAGATGTTGGGCACGAAGTGGCCGTCCATCACGTCCACATGGGCCCAGGGGGCGCCGGCGTTCTTTACCACCAGCAGCTCGTTTTTCAGATCGGCAAAGTCCGCAGACAGAATGGAAGGGGATACGATAATCATATATATTTCCTCCAAAGGATGTATTTTTCGGCAAATAGTATACCATAAACAGGCAGGGAATGCAATCCAAAAGAATCCTGCATTGTCACGAAAAAAGAACCGGCGCAGGAGCGCCGCTGCGCTGACCGGCCCGGAGAAGTATCAGCCGTAATCGATACCTGCTCCTGCTGTCGTATGCCTGCAGTGAATTCTCCGGAATCCTTTTGGACGCTGTTTTTTGTTTTACGTATAAACCATGCAGCATTTGTGCATACTACCCTCGCACCAAATTCAAGGAGGTAATTCATTATGAACGCCAACAAGTGCATCGAGTGTACCGTCAAGCAGTGCGCCAACCACGCCCAGAACGCCAACTATTGCTCTCTGGACCGGATCATGGTGGGCACCCATGAGTGCAACCCCACCCAGGATCAGTGCACCGACTGCCTGTCCTTCCGGAAGAAGTAAGCCCGCGGCCGCCCTCCGGCGGCCATTACATAGGAGAAAGCCGTAGTTTTCCGTGACAGGACAGCGAATATTTATCATTTGTTCGACGGTTCTTCATATTTTCTTCATATTTCCAGAATATGATGATGACACACAGATACCCAAGGAGGAACCGCCATGGAATACAGCGACGAACGCATCGATCCCATCCCCGCCGGGGAGCCCGAAATCACAGAAGAACCCCTTATCGCCCCGGAACCGGAGGCGCCTGACTTTGCCTGCCCCGGTGAAGCGGCGGAGCAGGAGGACTTTGCAGCGCCCGAACCCGTCTTTGATCCCGAGCCAGAGGAATCCTACGCTGCGCCGGAGCCCGAACCCGTTCCCGAGCCTGCCCCTGCCAAAAAGACCCGAAAAAAGACGGGCAAGGCCATCCTCGCCGCGGTGCTGGCGCTGGCTCTGGCGGCCGGCTCCTGCAGCCTGACCGCGTGGAGCGTCAACAGCCGGTGGGAGAAGAAAATGGAGGATCTGGAAGCACAGGTGCAGACGCAGATCGGCAGCCTGCAGGAGCGCATCGAGTCGCTGCAGGAGCTGCAGATGGGCGTCAGCGTCTCCGGCTCCCCCGTCTCTGCCGACGGCCTGACCCCCAGTCAGGTTTACGCCATGAACGTCAACTCCGTGGTGGCCGTGTCCAACCAGTCCACCACCAACATCTGGGGGCAGGTATCGGAAACCGCCTCCTCCGGCACCGGCTTCATCATCAGCTCCGACGGCTATATTCTCTCCAACTACCACGTGGTGGAGGGCGCCAACCGGCTGACCGTCATCACCTACATGGGCGACGAATATGAGGCCCGTCTGGTGGGCTTCGACGAGATGAACGACGTGGCCATCCTGAAGGTGGAGGCCACGGGCCTTGACGCCGTGACCGTCGGTTCTTCCGACGCGCTGATCGTGGGCGATCAGGTGGTGGCCATCGGCAATCCGCTGGGCGAGCTGACCTCCTCCCTGACCGTGGGCTATATCTCCGCCAAGGACCGCACCATCAACACCGACGGAAGCTTCATCAACATGATGCAGACCGACGCCGCCATCAATCCCGGCAACTCCGGCGGCCCCCTCTTTAATATGAAGGGCGAGGTCATCGGCATCACCACCGCCAAGTATTCAGGCAGTACCGGCTCCGGCGCATCCATCGAGGGCATCGGCTTTGCCATCCCCATCGATGACGCCGTGGCCATGACGGAGGATCTGATTGCCCACGGTTATCTGACCAATCAGGCCTATCTGGGCGTCAGCGTCATGAATCTGGACGCCAATACCGCCGCCCTGTATTCTCTGCCCGTGGGCTCCTATATCCAGAGCGTGGTGGAGGGCGGCTGCGCCGAGAAGGCCGGCATCCAGCCCAAGGACATCATCATCGCCGTGGGTGAGTACGCCGTGGACGGAAACTCCACCCTCCAGACCGCCCTGCGCAAGTTCCGGGCGGGGGACACCACCACCGTCACCGTCTTCCGGGCGGGAGCCGAGATCGAGCTGACCGTCACCTTCGACGAGCGGCCGCAGGATCCCGACGCCGGCGCAGAGCCCCAGCAGCCCGGTGAGATGCCCTCTGCCGGCAGCTATGAGGACTGGTACAATTACTTCTTCCCCTTCTTCGGCGGCGGAATGCCCTAAATGAATGAAAAGGCCGAACCCAACCGGGTTCGGCCTTGAGCTTGTCGAAAAAGGCCTCCGGCCTTTTCCGCCAGTTTTTTGCAGTCTGCTGCGCGCATAATTTGTCTGCCTGCGGCAGCCAAATTCCACACTTGCAGCCTGAGAAGTATTTTCTGTCAGGTACACGCCCCGACAGAAAATGATTTAGAATTCATTTGCCGCTAACGCGGCAAACTCTGCGAGGCTTTTTCTACAGTCTGAAGGCCGAACCCAACCGGGTTCGGCCTTGCTGTTTACGGCAGCTTTTTCAGCAGCCTGTCGATGCGGGTGATCCGGAAGAGCAGGCTTACCAGCCAATCTGCGGCCAGACCTGCGGCGCAGATGGCACAGCTCCACAGGGCCACCGTGGCGGCCAGCTCCGGAATGCCGGCGGTGCCGAGGTACTGAAACCGATTCTCCAGAACATAACGGAACACCAGCGGATGGGCGTGGAGCAGATATACGCCGAAGGCGTGGGGGCTGAGCTTGGAGATCCCGTTTTTTGCCCATCCGGGCAGCTCCATCCGGGAGAACAGGGCCAGCAGCGCCGCTGCCGCCAGCACAACGGTGGGGGAGGTATACTCGATGAGGATGTTGCCGTAGGCGTCGTACCAGTAGTGGGGCCTCAGCCACAGCACCGCCATTCTCGGCGCCCACGCAAAGAGCACTGCTCCAAAGTACAATGCCAGCCATGTACCGGAGGAAAGCCGGTCCAGCACACCGTATTTCCCCAGATATCCGCCCAGCAGGTACATCACCGCCAGCCACAGCACGCTGTAGCCGTCGTGGAGGTAAAAGGCGTCCGTCAGGGGCGAGATGGGCAGCAGGCAAAACAGCACCAGAATGCCCGCCAGCGTCCCCAGAAGCTCCTTTTGCGGCATCTTCTGCACCGCAAAATTCAGCAGGGGCGTCAGAACGAAAAGCCCCGCGTAGGCGGTCAGATACCAGTACTGCCCCGTGGTCACGGGCAGCACGGCGCTCAGGAGGGTGCGGTAGTCCATCGGATGGCGGACAGCGAAAAAGGCCGTGGCGGCGATGCAGAAGACAACGGCCTTGAGCCACAGGGCGGCAAGGGACGACAGCCTTGCGGTTTTCTGCCAGCCCACAAAGCCGGAGATCAGGGCGTAGCAGTTGACGGCGCAGAGCAGGGCGATGCGCAGAAGCTGGGCAGTCAGAAATTGCCCGGACAGCAGCTCCGAACCTGTGATGATTCCGCCGATGCCGATGATGTGCAGCGCCGCCACAAACCCCATGGCGGTCAGCCGCAGCAGGTCGATCCCGTAATTCCGCTTCAATTTCTGCACCTCCTTCTTATATTGACAAGAATACCAGAAACCTGTATAATTTTCAATATGGATATATCGATACCATTGGAAAAAGGAGCATGACTATGAGCAGAATTCTGTTTGATATTGAGGGCGCGAAGCCCATTTCCATTGAATGCAACCCCGGCGACAACCTGCTGGAGCTGGCCCGCCGGGCCAACGTGGCCATCGACGCCCCCTGCTCCGGCAACGGCTCCTGCGGCAAGTGCCGCGTCCGGATCACCGAGGGCGAGGTGGAGTCCTTCAAATCCCGCCACATCACCGACGAGGAGTGGGATCTGGGCTGGCGCTTAAGCTGCAACTCCAAGGTCATCGGCGATGCCACCGTCTTCGTCCCCGATATCGCCTCCGCCTACCAGAGCCGCATGAAGACCGCCGACCTGAGTACCGGCAAGGAGGTGGCCATTTTCGAGGAAATGCAGGCCAACCTGAAGGCCGCCGGTGTGGACTTTTGCAACGAATTCATGGCCCTCGACCTTGTGATGGCGGAGCCCACGCTGGATGACACCATGCCCGACGTGGAGCGGCTGGAGTGGGCCGTTAAGGCGGAAGTGGAAGTCGAATTCGTGAAGATCCCCTTTGCCGTCATGGCCAAGCTGGCCTCCACCCTGCGCGAGCACAATTTCCACGTCTGCGTCAAGGGCCGCTGCTCCGGAGACACCTTCCACTGTATGGATATCTGCGCCCCCGAGGACACCGCGCTGGTGGGCTGCGCCATCGATATCGGCACCACCACCGTCTCCATGGTTCTGGTGGACATGACCACGGGCAAGATCCTCGCCAAGGGCTCCTCCGGCAACGGCCAGATCCGCTACGGCGCCGACGTCATCAACCGCATCATCGAGCAGGGCCGCAGCGGCGGCAGAAAAAAGCTGCAGGACGCCATCGTCAAGGAGACCCTGAATCCCATCATTGCAAATCTGTGCAAGTCCATCGGGCTCAACGCCCGCTCCATCGTGCAGCTTTGCATCGCTGCAAATACCACCATGAACCACCTGCTTCTGGGCGTGGACGCCCAGAGCGTGCGCATGGAGCCCTACATCCCCAGCTTCTTCGGCTGGGAGGGACTGCTGGCCGGCGACCTGCACCTGCCTGCCCATCCTCTGGCCCCTGTGCGCATCGCCCCCAACATAGGCTCCTACGTGGGCGGCGACATCACCGCCGGCACCCTCGCCTCCCTGATCTGGGACAAGGACGAGATGAGCCTGTTCATCGACCTCGGCACCAACGGCGAGCTGGTCTTCGGCAACCGGGATTTCCTGATGAGCTGTGCCTGCTCCGCAGGCCCCGCCTTTGAGGGCGGCGACATCTCCTGCGGCATGCGCGCCACCGACGGTGCCATCGAGGCCTGTACCGTCGACTGCGCCACCATGGAGCCCTCCTATGAGATCGTGGGTGACGAGGGCCAGCGGCCCGTGGGCATCTGCGGCTCCGGCATCATCGATATCATCTCCGAGCTGTTCCGCTGCGCCATCATCAACGCCCGGGGCCAGTTCGTCCGGGAGGGCAGGCGTGTCCGCCGGGACGCCCACGGCATGGGCCGCTTCGTGCTGGCCTTCGAGGAGGAGAGCGAGACGGGCCGGGAGATCTCCATCAACGAGGTGGACATCGACAACTTCATCCGGGCCAAGGGCGCCATCTTCTCCGCCATCGAGACCCTGCTCAATTCCGTGGACATGACCGTCGAGTGCATCGACCATGTCTACGTGGCCGGCGGCATCGGCTCCGGCATCAATATGAAAAACGCCGTCAACATCGGCATGCTGCCCGACGTGGAGCTGGAGAAGTTCAGCTACATCGGCAACTCCTCCCTGACCGGCGCCTACGCCATGTGCGTCAGCGACAGGGCAAATGAAAAATGCGCCGAGGTCATGGCCAACATGACCTATCTGGAGCTGAGCACCTACCCCGGCTACATGGATTCCTTTGTGGCTGCCTGCTTCCTGCCCCACACCGACAGCAGCCTCTTCCCCAGCTGCGTGCAGGAGGGCTGATATGTACCTCAGCAAGCAGCATCACATCGCCGTCATCGTCTCGGACTGGGAGAAGGCGAAGGATTTTTATGTGGACAAGCTGGGCTTCAAACTGATCCGGGAGGCCTATCGCCCCCAGTTCGGCGATTACCTGCGGATGCTCCGTCAGGGAGACACCACAATTGAGATCTTTATCAAGCCCGATTACCCCGAACGGGTCACAAATCCGGAGGCCAAGGGCCTGCGGCATCTGGCCTTTCATGTGGAGGATATCGAGCCCGCAGCGGCGTGGCTGAACGCCATGGGCATCGAAACCGAGCCCATCCGGGAGGACAAGGTCAACGGCGGCCGGTTCACGTTTTTCCGCGACCCCGACGGCCTGCCGCTGGAGATCCACGAATAATCAATCAGGAGTTACAACATATGCAGATCGAAAACCACAAGGAAGAGGTTCCCTTTTCCCATTATGAAGCACAGTTCAAGACCGTTGACCCGGCGGAAGTGACCGCCCGCCTGCCCTTTGTGGGCTGGGACGGCGCGGCGTTCCGGCTGACGCTGCTGGGTACGGAGTATACCGTCACTTGGCCCGAGTATTCCATCGATCCCGTTCCGGCGCTGCCCACCCAGACCTTCCTGCTGCGCCGGCTGATCGAGGGAAAGAGTGCCGCGTGGCTCGGCACTTGGAAGACCTTCCGGGAGATGCCCTGGGGCGAGATGTACAACACCCCCTATACCGGCCGGGTGCTCAAACGGGCTGCCTTCGGCTTCGGCTTCAAGATCGCCAAGTTCGCAGCCGCCTGTGAAAAGCTGGGAGCCAGAAAGCTCGCCCACGGCGACGCGGGCTATGAGTTCGATTTCTTCGGCCCCTTCAAAATGCAGATCCTCCTGTGGGAGGGCGACGACGAATTCCCCCCCAATGCGCAGGTGCTCTACTCCGAGAACTTCGCTGAGGCCTTCGCCGCAGAAGACCGGGTGGTGGCGGGAGATATCCTCATCAGCCACATCAAGGGTGCAATGTAATACATGCAGAATCCTCTGGCGCGTGAGCGCCCCAAACGCTTCCCCCGGGGGGAAGCTGTCAGCGTAGCTGACTGAAGAGGAATGCGGGCGGCTACTCACGATGACAACAAATGTAAAGACCTACTCCACGGCTGGGTTCTATGTCCAGTCACGGAGTAGGTCTGTTATGTTGTACGGACTTTTGGATTTCCTCCCGCATTCCTCTTCCGACCCGCTGACGCGGGCCACCTTCTCCCCGGGAGAAGGTTTTCTCTCTATTTGAATTTTTGGAATATGTCCCTGTTTGCTTTTTTTCGCATCTTATGCTATACTGTATTTTGAGAAAATCCCGTCCCGAAAGGGGAGACCGTATGAATCACGAAGAACTCAAAACCCGGGTGGGCGCGAACATTGCGCGGCTGCGGCGGGAGCGAGGCCTGACGCAGGCGGAGCTGGCGGAGCGGATCAGCTATTCCGACAAGGCCGTGTCCAAGTGGGAGCGCTCCGAGAGTCTGCCCGATGTGCTGACCCTGCTGAATCTGGCGGAGCAGCTGGGCACCGACCTGAATACCCTGACGGGCTGCGCCCCGGAAGCGGCTCCCGTCCCCGAGCCGGAGCCCGTGCCCGAAACCCCCGTAAAATCCGCGGTGGAGAAGCTGAAAAAGCACTATCCCGCAGACAAAACCGTCATCCAGAAGCTCAGCTCCCTGCTGGTGTGGGTGGTGGCCCTGTTTCTGCATATGCTGCTGGACGCATTTGGCGTGGAGCACTTGTGGATGCTCTATGTCACCGCCATCCCTGCCAACGCCATCGTGCTGCTGTCCCTGCGCTCCGCGTGGAGGCTCTACGGCTGGAACCGCTTTTTGATCTCAGTGATCATGTGGGGCGCCCTTGCGGTGCTGTATCTGATTTTGTATCTGGGCTTCGGCGTCAATGCATGGCGAATTCTGCTGATGGGCCTGCTGGGACAGGCTGCCATCCTGCTCTGGTTTAAAATGTTCCGACCCATGGAGGAAAACAACAATGGATAAGAAAGAAATGCGGGCCTATATCCGCTCCAAAAAGCGCGCCATGACCGAGGCGGAGATTGTCTCCGCCAGTGCCCGTCTGGGCGAACAGTTCCGCGCCTGTGAGCTGTACCAAAATGCCAAGACCGTCTACGGCTACCTGCCCTACAATCAGGAGGTGCGCACGGTGCCCATGCTGGAGCAGGCCATCCGCGACGGCAAGCGGGTCGCCGTGCCCAAGTGCTACGGCAGCGACATGAAGTTTATCTACATCAGCGATTTCGTCAACGAGGTGGCCCCGGGCTATGCAAACATCCCCGAGCCCATCGCCGACGGCCCCGTGGCCGACGATCCCACCGCGCTGGTGCTGATGCCCGGTCTGGCTTTCGACCCGCAGGGCCACCGGATCGGCTACGGCGGCGGCTTCTATGACCGCTTCCTCGCCAAGGAGCCCGATCATCCCACCCTCGCCCTGTGCTACGGCTTCCAGATGGTAGAGCATCTGGAGACCGAGGAATTCGACATCCCGGTGGATGCGGTGCTCTGGGCTGACCCCGAGGAGGCATAACATGGCATATCTTCTGGTTGCCGCCGCCACCTTCGGCGTCATGTTCCTGCTGGACAAGGGACTGACCAAGCTCTTCCGCAGCCGGGAGCAGCACGCCTCCGGCACCGCCGTCCGGCTGAAAAAGCGCTACGGCGTTTTCTCCGTGGCGCTGATGCTCCTCGGCGTGCTGGCGCTGATGACCTTTTTTACCGAGCACAGCGCGATCTTGCTGGTGGGCGGCATTTTGCTGATCCCCGGCGGCGCGGTGCTGGGCATCTACTACCTGACCCACGGTATTTTTTACGACAGTGACAGCTTCCTCTACACCACCTTCGGCAACCGCTCCGTCAGCTTCCGCTACTCCGACATTCAGGGCCAGCGGCTCTATCGGCTGCAGGGCGGAAGCCATCTGGTGGAGCTGTACATGACGGACGGCGAGACTGTCCCCGTCCAGACGGACATGGAGGGCGCGCTGAGCTTCCTCGACAAGGCCGCCCACGCCCGGATGCGGCAAAAGGGTCTGAACAGCCACGAATGCCAGTGGTTTGACGAGCAGAACAGCTGCTGGTTCCCGCCCATGGAGGACTAAAGCGTGCACATTCCCACCGCCGACACCACCGAGATCGAGGTGCTCTCCTTTGAGGAGGCCCTTGCATCCTCCGTTTCCAGCCACGAATACGACGCGGAAAAATGGCTCTATGCCCCCAATTTCTATTCCGAGTACCGCTACATCCTCGGCACCCGGGGCAAGCACCCCCTGATCTGCGTGGGCATCAACCCCTCCACCGCCAAGCCCGACGATCTGGACAACACCCTCAAATCCGTCCAGCGGATCGCCGACGGCAACGGCTTCGACTCCTTCCTGATGTTCAACGTCTACGCCCAGCGGGCCACCCGGCCCGATGATATGGAGAAGCAGTGCAACCTGCGGCTCCACGAGGAGAATATGAAAGCGTGGCGGTATCTGCTCTCCATCGGCGAGCGCCCGGCGGTCTGGGCCGCATGGGGCGCCATCATCGAGAAGCGGAGCTACCTTCCCGAATGTGTGGCGGATATGCTCCGCATCAGCCGGGAGTATGACGCCGAATGGTTCTGCGCCGGCCCCATCAGCAAAAAGGGCCACCCCCATCACCCGCTGTACTTACGGAAGGACGAAAAGCTGAAGCTTTTCGACACGGAAAAATATTTGAAAAAGATTGGAGATTGAAGAGTGAAGAGTGGAGATCAAGGATATCTCAACTCTCCAATCTCCACTCTCCAATCGCAAACCCGAGGTGTTTTCAATGAAACTTGTGATTGCATCCGATATCCACGGCTCCGCCTATTGGTGCGGAAAGCTCATGGAACTGATCGAAGCGGAAAATCCCGACCGGATCGTCCTGCTGGGCGATCTGCTGTACCACGGCCCCCGCAATGACCTGCCCCGGGACTACGCCCCGAAAAAGGTCATCCCCATGCTCTCCGGTCTGAAAGACCGGATCCTCGCCGTCCGGGGCAACTGCGAGGCCGAGGTTGACCAGATGGTGCTGCCTTTCCCCTGCATGGCGGACTACGCCCTGCTGGAGTGCGACGGCGTGGGCATGTACCTGACCCACGGCCACCATGCAAACCCCGACAATCTGCCTCCGCTGGCCGGCGGCGCCTTCCTCTCCGGCCACACCCACGTGAAGCTGGACAGGATGGTGGGCGGCATCCGATGCCTGAACCCCGGCTCCGTGTCCATCCCCAAGGACGGCAGCCACAGCTGTCTGATCTTCGACGGCGGCGAATTCCGCTTCCACATCTGGGAGGACGAGGCATGAACGAGTGCGAAACCTGCTGGTACTACGACTACGACGAGGAGTACGACGAATACTACTGCATGCAGGATCTGGACGAGGATGAATACTACCGCATCATGACCTCCCAGAACCAGCACTGCCCCTACTACCGTCAGGGTGACGAGTACTATCTGGCGAGAAAACAATAAAGCCCATGCGCGCAGCCAACGGCTGCGCGCATTTTATGCTTGCATTTTCTACAAAATTCGATATAATAATTTGGCTATTATTTTGAAAGGAGCAATTGAAATGTCTGAATTTTTCGCAAATCTGACCCTTGCATCCATCCTGCCCGCCGCGGTGCTGCTGGTGCTGGGTCTGCTGGTCATCAAGGCTGTCCTGACGCTGGTGGACAGATCTCTGGCCAAGAGCAAGCTGGAGCGGGCTGCTACCGGCCTGATCCGCAGTCTGCTGAAGGTGGTTCTGTTTGTGCTGCTGGGCCTGATGGTGGCCTCCAAGCTGGGCATCGACGTCACCGGTGTGGTGGCGCTGGCTTCCGTGGCCTCTCTGGCCCTGTCCCTGAGCCTGCAGGATGCTCTGGCCAATGTCATCGGCGGCTTCACCCTGCTGAGCAACCACCCCTTCCGCTCCGGTGACTATGTGGAGATCGCCGGCCAGGCCGGCGTGGTGCAGACCATCGACATCACCTACACCAAGCTGACCACCCCCGACAACAAGACCATCTCCATCCCCAACTCCGCCGTGGTGGGCAGCCAGATCGTCAACTACTCCACCACCGGCACCCGCCGTGTGGACATCAGCGTCAGCGCCTCCTATGACTCCTCCATCGAGACGGTCAAGGCCGCTCTGCTGGAGGCTGCAAAGCATGATGCCGTCCTCGCTACCCCCGAGGCTCCCTTTGCCGCCGTGGCCGGCTACGGCGAGAGCAGCATCAACTACACCCTCCGGGTGTGGACCACCACTGCCGAGTACTGGAACGTATACTTCGCCGTCACCGAGAACATCAAGGCCGAATTTGAAAAGGCCGGTGTCCAGATGAGCTACCCCCACCTGAACGTCCATATCGACAAGTAAATTCTCAGGCGCACTGCTCCGGCGGTGCGCCTTTTTCCGTGAAAGGGTATTGTGGTTTTCGGGGAATTCTGCTATAATGTTTCTGTATATTCAAAAATCAGGAGTTGAATTCCATGAAAGAGAACAATCCCCGCCGCGGTCCCGGTGACCGCCGGGATCGACGTTTTGGTGACCGCCGGGAGCCCCGCGCCGCCGCCCCCGCTCCTGTGGAGGAGGAGGACGAGACTCGGCTGGAGGGCCGCAATGCCCTGACCGAGGCCCTCCGGGCCGGCCGCACCATCGACAAGGTCTTCATCGCCGACGGCGACACCGACAAGGGACTCCAGCGCCTCGCCGCCATGGCGAAGGAAGCCGGCGCCGTGATCGTCCCTGTGGACCGCCGGAAGCTGGATCTGATGTCCACCACCCACGCCCATCAGGGCGTCATCGCTCAGGCAGCCGCCCACGAGTACGCCACCGTCGACGACATTCTGCAGGAGGCCGCCAATCGCGGCGAAGCCCCCCTCATCGTCATCTGCGACGAGCTTTCCGATCCCCACAACCTCGGCGCCATCATGAGAAGTGCCGAGTGCGCCGGCGCCCACGGCGTCATCATCCCCAAGCGCCGCTCCGTGGGTCTGACCGCCACCGTGGCCAAGGCCTCCGCCGGTGCCGTGGAATACATGAAGGTGGCCCGTGTCGCCAACATCAACAACGCCATTCACGAGCTGAAGGAGAAGGGCGTCTGGGTCTTCGGCGCCGCCGGTGAGGGATCTCAGCCCATGTACCGGGCCGACCTGACGGGCCCTGCCGCCATCGTCATCGGCAACGAGGGCGACGGCATGAGCCAGCTGGTCCGCAAGAACTGCGACATGCTCATCCACATCCCCATGTCCGGCAAGATCTCCTCCCTCAATGCCTCCGCCGCCGCATCCATCCTGCTCTATGAAGCAGTCCGCCAGCGGCTGAATATGGGAGCGTGAGAAGTATGGACGAGAATGAAAAGACCGTTCCCGAGGAGGAATTGACAGAGTTTTCCCTCGAGGATATTATGCGCGAATTCAGCGGCGGCAGTGATGACCTTCTCAGCGACGAGATAACGCCGGAGCTTCTGGCGGATTTCCCCCAGCTGGAGTATCTGACGGATACCCCCGTATCCGATGCGCCTGCCGCCGGCGGGGAGCCCGATGTGTTGGTCTGGAACCCCACAGAGAAGGAGGCCCCCGCTCAGAACCTCGGCGATACCCAAGCCTTCACCCCCATCGGCTCCGCCGGCACCGAGTCTGCCGGCGACACCGTCCGCATCGACACCGCCGAAGTCCGGGCCAAGACCGAGAAGCCCCTGACCGGCGACACCGTCAAATTCACCCCTATCGGGGAGAGCACCCCGGAGCCCGCTCCGGAGCCCTTCTCCGCAGACTGGGAGCCCCAGTACGAGGAACCCATCGGGGAATATGTTCCTCCGGAGCCCATCATCTTCCGGCCCCGCTCCCGTCTGGGCGAGCTGAAGCGCAAGCTGATGGAGGGCCCTGAGCAGCGCTACTATGCCCTGAGTGAGCAGGGCGTGGGCAAGCTGCAGATCGCCCTGTTTGTCAGCATGCTGATCGTGGTGCTGGCGGTGGCCTCCATCGTGCTCCACCGGCTGGACATGGTGCGGGAGAACCGGATGCGGTTGCTGGTCTTCGGCGAGCTGTTTGCCATGCTGCTGAGCGTTACCCTGTGCTGGGAACGTCTGGCCGACGGCGTAGCCGGTCTGTTCAAGGGCCGGTTCAACACCGATACCCTGCTGCTGTTTTCCCTGATTGCCTGCGTGGCCGACGGCGTCTACTGTCTGCAGCAGGTGAAGGTTCCCTTCTGCGCGGCATTCTGCCTGCAGAGCCTCATGTGCCTGTGGT
The DNA here is from genome assembly GCA_017507425.1 of Oscillospiraceae bacterium. GTDB lineage: Bacteria > Bacillota > Clostridia > Oscillospirales > Oscillospiraceae > Faecousia. Next base: position 13,949 of record JAFWAZ010000114.1, read on the forward strand.
CGGAATACCAGAAGCGCAGCACGGAGCTGTGCCAGATGGACACCCTGCGCAAGGCCACCCGTCTGAGCCGGATCTCCAAGGCTCCCGACTGCCATGAGGGCCGCCCGGGCTTCTACGTTTCCGAGGGCCAGCCCGAGGACTTCATGGACACCTACAGCGTCCCCTCCGCCCCCGAGAAGGCCCTGAACCGCTTTGCCCTCATCGCCCTGCTGCTGTCGGTGGCTGTGGCCGTGGCCGCGGGCATCCGCGGCGGCGTGCAGGCGGGCATCCGCACCTGGTCTGCCGCCATTTTGGCTGCCTGCCCCGCCACCATGCTGATCTGCCAGAGCCGCCCCATGTGGACGCTCCAGCGCAGACTCCACCGCTTCGGCTCCGTCATCTGCGGATGGCAGGGCGTCCGGGCCGCCGCCGGCAAGGCTGCCGTGCCCCTGAGCGATGAGGATCTGCTCCCGGCGGGCAGCGTCAAGATCAACGGCGTCAAGTTCTACTCCGGCCGCAATCCCGACACCATCCTCGCCTATGCCTCGGCGGTCATCTCCGAGAGCGGCAGCTGTCTGGCGCCTCTGTTTGAGCACATGGTCACCAGCCGCCGGGCCCAGACCTATGAGCTGGAGGAGTTCAAGAGCTACGGCACCGAGGGCTGCGGCGGCATGATCTGCGGCGAGAGCGTGCTGGTGGGCACCCAGGAATTCCTGAGAAAGATGGGCGTGGAGCCCCACCCCGGCACCCGGGTGAATCAGGCGGTCTATGTGTCCATCGACGGGGAGTTCTCCTGCGTCATTGCGCTGGCCTTCGGCAAGCTCAAGGGCGTCAGCGCCGGACTTGCCTCCCTGTGCGCCCAGCGCAGACTTTCTCCCATGCTGGCGACCAACAATTTCGTGCTGGATGAGGCATTCATCCGCAGCAAGTTCCATGTGGATACCCGCCGCATCGCCTTCCCCCAGAGCGAGGAGCGGGAAAAGCTCGCCGCTTGGAAGCCTGAGCCGGAGCAGAGTGCGACCTGCGCCCTGACCACGCAGGACGGACTCGCCGGTGCAGCCTTCGCCATCACCGGTGCCCGGGCAATGCGCATTGCCGCGATTGCCGGTGCCGCCGTCCACATCCTCGGCGGCGTGGTGGGCTTGGCCGCGGTGCTGGTGCTGACCCTGACGAACCGGGTAGACCTGCTGACCCCCGCAAACCTGCTTCTGCTGGAGCTGATCTGGGCCGTGCCCGGACTGATGATTTCCGAGTGGACGAGAAATATCTGAAACCGAAAAGCCGTCCGTCCCATTGGAACGGACGGTTTTCTTTGTCAGGAGGACATTTGTTTTTGTGTATTCACACCAATTTATGTATACATAGATTGTGAGGAATGTACAAATGTCCGCCGCTTGTATCCAAAAATGCGATTTTCACAAAATAATCATTGAAATCCGATCCTCCTTCGTGTATAATGGCGGTGTTGTGGTCTTCGTACCACCATCTGGAACATTCACGGGAGGCAGGGCCTTCCCGAAAGGAGTTTTTTATCATGTATACCGTCAATTCCATCCGCAACATCTGCCTGCTGGGTCACTCCGGCAGCGGCAAGTCCGCTCTGGCTGAGAGCCTGCTCTACATGACCGGTGCCATTCTCCGTATGGGCAAGAATGCCGACGGCAACACCGTTTCTGATTTCGATCCCGAGGAGACCAAGCGCAACATCTCCATCTCCACCTCCGTGCTGCCTCTGGAGTACAAGAACATCAAGATCAATGTTCTGGATACCCCCGGCGCTTTCGATTTCTCCGGCGCTGTCATGGAAGCTCTGCGTGCCGCTGACGCTGCCATTCTGGTTCTGTCCGCCAAGGACGGCATCACCGTTGGCTTCGAGAAGGCATGGAAGTACTGCGAGGAGCGCAACATGCCCCGCTTCGTCTACATCTCCAAGGTCGACGAGGACAACTCCGACTACAACGCCACCTTCGAGGCTCTGCGCGAGAAGTACGGCAACAAGATCGCTCCTGTCGTTGTTCCCATCTGGAACAGCTCCAAGAAGGTCACCGGCATCATCGACGTGCTGAACAAGCGCGCCTACGAGATGGCTAACCTGAAGCGCGTCGAGATCGACGTTCCCGCTGACAAGGAAGCCGTCATCGAGGAGTTCAACGATGCACTGAAGGAAGCCGTCGCCGAGACCGACGAGGAGCTGATGGACCGCTTCTTCGACGGTGACGACTTCACCTACGCCGAGATGATCAACGGCATGCGTCAGGGCGTCAAGGATCTGAGCCTGTTCCCCGTCCTGTGCGGCTCCGGCGTCACCTGCCTGGGCTCCCTGATGCTGATGGATCACATCATCGACCTGCTGCCCAACCCCGCTCAGGGCAACTTCCACAAGGCCACCAATGCCGACGGCAAGGTCGAGGAGTTTGTCGTCTCTCCCGGCGGCGTGCCCTCTGCTTTCGTCTGGAAGACCGTTTCCGACCAGTTCGGCAAGTACTCCTTCATCAAGGTTCTCTCCGGTGAGATCACCTCCGACACCACTCTGGTCAACGCCCGCACCGGCGAGACCGAGAAGCTGGGCCGTCTGTACAACATGTGCGGCAAGAAGGCCACTGAGGTCAAGGCCCTCTCCTGCGGCGACATCGGCGCCATCGGCAAGATGGACAAGGTCAAGACCGGCGACACCCTGTGCGATCCTCGTAAGGTCGTCTCCCTGAAGGGCATCCCCTACGCCCCCGCCTGCTACTCCATGGCCATCGCTCCCAAGACCCGCGGTCAGGAAGAGAAGGTCGGCACCGGCCTGAACCGCCTGAACGAGGAAGATCCCTCCTTCAAGCTGGTCAACAACGCCGAGACCCATCAGCTGGTTCTGTCCGGCACCGGCGACCAGCAGCTGGATGTTCTGGTCTCCAAGCTGAAGTCCCGCTTCGGCGTGGACGCCGTTCTGGCTCCCGCAAAGATCGCCTACCGCGAGAAGATCAAGAAGACCGTCGAGGCCCACGGCCGTCACAAGAAGCAGACCGGCGGTTCCGGCCAGTTCGGTGATGTCTGGGTGCGCTTCTCTCCCCAGGAGGAGACCAACGACCTGATCTTCGACGTCGAGGTCGTCGGCGGCGCCGTTCCTAAGAACTTCAACCCCGCCGTTGAGAAGGGCATTCAGGAAGCAATCCAGAAGGGCCCCCTGGCCGGTTATCCCATGGTCGGTCTGAAGGCTGTCCTGTACGATGGCTCCTACCACCCCGTTGACTCCAACGAAATGGCATTCAAGCTGGCTGCCATTCTGGCCTTCAAGGAGGCTATGCCCAAGGCAATGCCCACCCTGCTGGAGCCCGTGGGCGCTCTGGCCGTCACCGTTCCCGAGGCATACGTCGGCGACGTCATGGGCGACCTGTCCAAGCGCCGCGGCCGTCCCATGGGCATGAACCCCGACGCTGACGGCAACACCGTGGTCGAGGCCGAGGTTCCCATGGCTGAGATGGCCTCCTACGCCATCGATCTGCGCGCCATGACTCAGGCCCGCGGCTCCTTCACGCTGGAGTTTGTCCGCTACGAGGAAGTGCCCAAGGCCAATCAGGACAAGATCATCAAGGAAGCTCAGAACGACGACTAATCCCAACATAACCAAGGCCCGGACCATTCGGTCCGGGCCTTTCAGATTATCTAAGGAACCTGTTTTGAGCAACACCTGTAGGGGCGGGACATCGGCCCAATGTCAGAAACTTAAGGGATCAATCCGTAGGGAACGGCCTGCGTGCCGTTCCCCCATATACCGGAAGACTGCAAATGTTGTGAATTTTGCCCCTGCGGACCAAAATCCACGGGACGGCACACAGGCCGTCCCCTACAGACCATTTTTTATAGTCTGATGCCCCGGACATCTTGTCCGGGGCATTTTCGATATTAACAGAAGGGGAAAAAGCACCATACACCGGGGCAGACCCGATTGCAGAGCATGCACAGGCACAGGCTGGTGCAGGGGTTCAGGTTCAAACCGAAGCCCTGAAAATTCCCGGCCTGACGGCGGTAGGTATCGCCGCCGTGCTCCATCCGATCCAGCGCGTCCAGATATTCCGGATTGCCCGGATCCATGGAAACGGCCTTGCGCATGTGCTCCAGCGCCGTCACCTGATTGCCCACGCCCTGATTGGCCAGCGCGCTTAAGTAGTAATACTCGGCGCCTTTCACGCCCTCGTATTGGGCGAGCACATTCAGGGCCTCCCGGTAGCGGCGGTAGAGGATGTAGGTGTAGGCCGACTGCAGATGGGGCTCGGCGTACTTCTGGCCCCGGCTCTGCTGCCGGTAATAGCCGCCGCCGAAGGGGTCGTAGCTGTAGCCGCCGTAGCCCGCCTGACCGTAGGGATTGTAGCCCTGACCGCCTGCCGTGGGGCCCCGGTACTTGTCCGGGTTCTTGATCTGGTCATAGGCGTCGTTGATCTCTTTCATTTTCTTTGCTGCGTACTCGTCACCCGGGTTGGTGTCCGGGTGGTACTGCTTGGCAAGTTTTCGGTATGCCCGCTTGATCTCCTCGTCCGAGGCGTCGCGGCTGACGCCCAGAACCTGATACGGATCAGCCATCTTGGTTCTCCTTCCCTCTCTGCCGCATCCGCCGGTAGCTCAGCCAGACGCCGCTGTACAAAATATTGTCGAGGATATCCTTATCCTCCACCAGCGGGAGCCGCTCGTAGGCCTCGGTACAGCCTGCCATGGCCAGCACCAGATACTGCTCCCATTGATCAAAATCCTCTCCGCTGCCCATGGCAGCAAAGGGATTGTATTTTCCTTTTTTGATGTCCTGCCGGTAGTCGATGGCGGCGTCGGCCAGATAGATGAACCGGCCGAGGTAAAAGCCCATCTGCCGCAGGTCGTCCGCCCAGCGATCCTCGCGCATCACCAGCAGCTCTGCCATCAGCTGTCCGAAGCAGTTGGCGGGCTCATCGGGATTGGCGCAGCCGGCGGATTCCAACCGGCTCAGCTCAGCGATGCAGCGGGCGATGGCCCCGCACTGGCGGGGGTACTCCTCCGCGATCCCGGCTTCGTTTTTGCCGAAAATCTTCGACAGCAGCAGGGCGGAGTGCTTCCGGTCATCCTGCCAGTCGTCCCGGGCCTTGTAACAGGCCAGAGCCACATTCATCCGCGCGGCATAGCGGATGCAGTCGCTGTCAACCCAAGGGCTCTTTTTTGCCGGATGGGCGATGCATCGGCCCTGTCCGGCTTTTTCATCGGGTTCATAAAGGCTCGTCAGCAGCAGGGCCAGAAAGGCCATGTCATAGCTGAGCCCCAGACGGCAGAGCTGCCCGTCCGTATCCCGGATGGCGCGGCAGATGCCGCAGTATACCGCCTGATAGCGGTTTTTCTGTTCCTCGCTCAGTTCCTCCAGCGAGGCGGTGACAAATCCAAACATGGTATGCACCTCCACGGGATGCATTTTATGGGAAAAGTGTGAACTGGATATAAATAATCCAGAAAAAGCTGAAAAATATGGCGGGAAATCATCCCAGATTCCGCGGCATCAGCAGCCGGTTCAGCAGCCCGCCGAAGAGGAAGATGCACATACAGCAGTACATCCACAGAAGTCCCAGCGCCACGGTGTAGACGGAGCCGTAGATGTTGGTGTAGCTGGTCATCATTTTGTCCACATAAATGGAGAAAATATTCGAAAAACCCTGCCAGCCCAGCGCCGCCAGCGCTGCACCGGGGAGACTCAGCAGGAAAGGGTTGCGCCGGTTGGGCAGCACCATATAGACCAGCGCGAAGAGCAGGATCTGGGCGGTCAGCAGCCACACGCTGCGCCAGTCGATGAGTCCCACCAGAAACTGCACCGCCGGATTCGGCACCAGCCAGAACCGATCTGCGAAGCTTTCTCCGAAGACCTGAAACACCAGCGTCACGATGATCAGAAGCAGAAAGACGAAGGTATACACGACGCTCAGCAGCCGGGTGGTAAACCAGCTCCGATCTTCCAGAACGCCGTAAACCTTGTTCAGGCCCGCCAGCAGTCCGTGGACGCCCCGGCTGGCTGACCAGAGGGCAGCCACGGCGGAGATGCCCACCACTGCGCCGGAGGAGTTGTAGTAGGTGCTGACGATCAGACTCTCCGCGGCTCCAAGCAGGGCGCTGGGGAGGATGCCCTCCAGCGCGCGGATCAGATCCGTGGCCGAAAGGGGCGTGAACCGCAGGGAGGCCAGAACCAGCAGCAGCCCGGGAAAGATCGCAATGGCAAGGAAGTAGCAGGCGTTGGCGGCATAGACGGGGATCTGCAGATCATTCAGGGTGAAAAACAGATTTTCCAAACGAAGCATCCATTTTTTGCGCATATGAAGGCCTCCTTTCTGTCAGGATAGTTTACCACGGTTTTGGTGAAATAGAAGTCGGGTTTTCTCAGAGTCCCATCAGGGGGAGCAGGTCGATCACCACAAAACGCAGGAGGAAGAGGACGATGGCGGCGGTGCTGAGCGCGGACATAAGCTTCAGCCGGATCTCCACATACCGCTGCTCCTCATCCGTCAGCGCTTTGTCATCCTCCTCCACTTCCTTGCCCCAACTGTGGATGAGCCTGCGCACTTGGAAGAAGATCAAAGCCTCGGCAGCCAGCACAGCCACAAGCAGGACGGTCAAAACAGTTTTGAAAAAGTCCATGGGAACACCTCCGAAGTGTGAATGTAGGGAACGACAGAAAGGGAACCGCGCGCGGTTCCCTTTCGTGTAAATCCCGCTTATTCGGCAGAGATCATGTAGTAGTAGACGGGCTGACCGCCGCGGATCAGGTTCACGTCGGCATCGGGGCAGATGTCGGCGAAGATGTCGGCTGCCTTCTGGGCGTGACGCTCCTTGATGTCCGCACCGTAGTAGATGGTGATATACTCCTTGCCCTCGTCGCGGACCTTCTCGGCCAGAGAACGCAGCAGGACCTTGATGTCCTTGCTGGTGCCGAACAGGGCGCTGCCGTACAGAGCCATGTAGTCGCCCTCGCGGATATCGAAGCCGTCGAAATCGGAGTTGCGGGCGGCGTAGGTGATCTGCATGGTGTCCACGGTGGCCAGAGCCTCGGTCATGGCCTCCACGTTCTCCTCTTCAGAGCCCTCGGGGTTGAAGTTCAGCATGGCGGTGATGCCCTGAGGAACGGTCTTGGAGGGGATGACCACGACCTTCTTCTCGGTCAGGGCATCCACCTGCTGGGCGGCCATGATGATGTTCTTGTTGTTGGGCAGAACGA
>JAFWAZ010000001.1 GCA_017507425.1 Oscillospiraceae bacterium
CCCATGTTCACCGACGATGAGAGCATTAAGATCGACTGGACGGTGGAGAATTTCGATCTGAAAGTCAATCCGGACGATTGCCAGTTCCAGTTCACCGTGGAAAAGGACGGCAAAACCATCTATACCGACAATACACTGAGCGAAACCGGCAGCTATACCTTGAAGCCGGCTAAGCCCGAAGGCCTGAGAGATTATTACATTGTCACTGCCAAGGCCAAAAACGGCACGGATCGCACCTGGAGCATTGCCTCCAGCACCGTCATCGTTTATCGGACCGGCGCGCTGGATATCCAGATTGGCGGCGAGACAGTCGATTCCGTCACGCTGAAAAATGAAATCACCGGCGGGACCACCACCTCCCCCTCCGGCACCACCTATAGCGGCGAAGCCATCGGCGGTCTGACCTCCGCCCAGGCCATCGCCAAGCTCCGCAGTGAGCTGAGCCTGATGGAGAGCATCGGCATCAACTTTGATGCGTACGATTGGGACAGCTTCCTTGACTGCATCAAGTGGAGTACCACCACCGGACGGGGAGAGAAAATTACCGACGAGCTGCAGCGGGCTGTGACCATCAACTACCGCAAAGGCACGCTGTATTCGCCGCTGGAGAATTTCTCCTATACCAGCTATATTCCAGAGGTCATTTTCATGCTGAGCGGCATCCGCGACGGCAGCAATACCATCACCGCCCAGCACAATTCTATTCCTAAGCTCAGCGACAGTGTCACGGTCAACGTGGAAACGCTGAAGGACAAGCTGTATCTGTTCCAGTTCACGCCGGCGGCCAAGACCGAGGTGTCCTATGAGGACGGCCTGGGCGAGACCCACACGGTCTACACCAACAGTGACGGCTCCCTGGCCCTGTTTGAGCCCAACGGCATTGCCTCCGATCTGCGGGCGGCTTCCGTCAGCAGCGGCGACTCCTACCGGGGAACCCTTTCCAATCTTGCCCTCAAGAGCGGCGAGGGCAACGGCACACGGGGCGAGCTGTATCCCCTGAATACCGCGGAACTGCGCCGCGCCGCCGTCGCCCAGGTTCAGCTGCTGAAGCCCGACGGCACCCCGCTTGCCAATACCAAAGTGACGCTGCGGGGCGGTGTGTACCGCAACCGCTACATCGCCAGCAACCGCGACGATGCCTACTGCTCCGGCGCCATGTTCGCAACGGCAGCCGGTCAGACCGCGTCGCTGGACGGTAAGCAGGATCAGACCTTCACCACCGATGGCAACGGTATGCTGACCGTTCACATGGATCTGTCCCAGTTCACATCCAAAAATGACCCGGAAGCCGTAGGCGTGGGCGACAGCCTGGAGTTCATCTTTGAGCTGCGCTTCGGCGACAGCTACTATCCCGAGATCGTCACCGTAAACGGCAGTCTGAACTCCCGCGACGCCATGCGCTCCGGCGAGGACATCGTGACGCTGACCGCCGCCCAGAAGGCGAAGCCCTTTGTGGCCGTCCAGAGCATCAGCTACACCGGCCGTGAGATCGACGTGCGCCGTCACACCGGCGTGGTCGGCCCCAGCAGCAACTATCCCTGCGCGGTTCTGGACAGCACCGTCATGCTCTGGGGCGTGGCGGACGCCTCCCTCACCGATACCGGCTATTATGCTGACCTGCGGGCGCAGGAGACCGGCGTTTCCGTGCCGCGGCAGAATCAGATGGCCCCGAAGGACGCATCCTACCCCTTCTCGTCCATTCCCCTTCTGAACAATGTGGTCACGCTGGACAGCAGCAGCTTTGCAAGCTATGACAGCACGCGCAAGACCCCGCTGGAGGTTGCCGTTTACAACGGCAGCAACGGCCTGGTCAGCACCATCGCGCTGCCCTTCGGCATTTCCGACCTGACCACCATTGAAAAGGTGGAGGACGCCCCGTCCGTGATGTCCCTGATGGCGAATATTGCCGCTTACGGCACCGTTGGCGGAGCCAATACGGAGTATGGATTGGTCAACACCGTGTCTGACGGCATTATGGGTGACGCCCTGTCCTTTATGGAAAAGCTGGGCGGCGAGACCGGCCTTGTGAAGGCTATCCTGATGCCCACTGCCGATCCCACCCGCTATGATGCATATCTGTGGACCGGCATCAATACCACGAAGCTGGAAGACCTGGAGTATGACCGGAACGGGGTCTCCCTGGAGCTCAACTACTTCGGTCAGGACTACGACAGTCTGCTGGGCGAGGTCAACGATACCTTCACCCTCAGCGATTTCCAGGCTATGGCAGACGGCTCCTTCTTCGAGGATCGCAGCAACCTGTACGGCGCCGTGGCCAACGGCGTGATCGGTCTGCCCATCATGCTTCAGCTGGAGGGATGGGTGACCACCGAGATCCGCTATAACTTCGACAAGGGTCAGTGGGAGGTCCTCACCACCGGCGGCGGCTTTACCGCCGGTGCTCAGCTGGAATATGAGAGAAATCTGAACCTCACTGTATACGGCATTCCGCTTACGGCAGGCTTTATGGTGCGCGGCGGCGCTGTTGTCGATTTCGAGACCGCCATCCGCTACGCCGAGCAGCTGGGACTGGAGTGGAGTGACGATACCGCAAACAAAGTCAATGACTATCTGACCGCGCTGCGGATCAACGCCTATTTTGAGTTCTTTGGCGGCGTCGGCTATGACAAGGGCTTCACCGCCAAGATCGGTCTGTTCGGTAAGATCGATATCAACAACGAAAACCGTTTCATGACCCGGAAGTATCTGAAGAATCCCAGTGACAGAGACATGGCAGGCCAGTTCCTCCAGTTGGACGGCGAGGCCGGTATCAAGGCGGCGCTGGGCGTCGGACCTGTGGTAACGGAGATCACTGTGGTGTCTCTGGGATTCGGAACCGCATGGAGATTCAACGAATGGGATGATATCAACGACTACTGGGATGCGGCTTCCAGCGGCCTGGGTTCCGCATGGCTGAGTGACGACACGGAGACGCAGAGCTTGGCATTCTACAGCAATGGGAGGGCCGTGGTGGCATCCGCGCCTGTGGTCAAGCTCCAGAGCCGCGATTACCTCGAAGAGGGAGATCGCGTCTGGCTCGGCGGCAACAGCGGAATTTCCCTCATGAGTCTGGACGATCCGAACAAGCTCGACGCAATCCAGACCAACGCCTATCCCTTCAGCACACCGATGCTGTCCGATGACGGTAAAATCCTTGTCTACCTCTCCGATGCTGACAGCACCGATGTGACCGATGTTGAGGTGCGCTACAGCCTGTCCAACGGCGGCAGCTTCCCTGACGACGGCACGGCAATCCCTGACGATGGCTTCTCCGGCTACGGCGACAGCTCTCTGGACTTTGACGGCACGTCTGGCTTTGCCGGCGCAATCTGGCTGCGCGAGGCAGCTACGACGGGCCTAAAGGCCGGTGCCGTGCTGGACGACAGCCAGCAAACAGTCCTGCTCAACGGTCTGGAGGTCGTGGCGTCGATCTGGGACGGCAGCAATTGGACCACCACCCGCCTGACCGACAACGGTTCTCAGGAGTTCGAACCTGTCATCGCTGTCAATAACGGCAAGGCCATCGCCGTGTGGCGCTCGGTACAGACCGATGAAAGTGCCTATTCCTTCTCCCAGAACCGCATCCTCTGCAAGTTTTTTGACGGCACAACCTGGAGCAACGAAACATACACGCTCTACAACGGCAGCGCCGGCGAGGTCACCGGCATGACCGCCGAGATGCTTGCCGACGGCACAGTAGCCGTGGCCTTCTCCGTCAATAACGAGAACGAGGGTAGCGACATCTATTACACCGTGGTGAATACCGCGGCGGAAAACCCCGAAGACAGCGCCAAGACCATCCGCGCGACCACCAACACCTACACCGACGAGAATCCCCAGCTGATCGCGGTGAAGGATCAATTTGTGCTGGGTTGGAGCAGCGTCCAGTCCCTGACCGGCGCGGAGCAGCGCGATGTGGGCCTGCGGGTGTTTGACAAGACCGGCGCGCCCCAGCCCATCCTGCCCGAGTCTCTCAGCGACATGGTCTCTACCGCAGCCTTTGACGGCCAGTTCACCTTTGTCAAGGGCGCTGACTCTCTGGAGAAGTTGTCCCTCCTCTGGAACGATTCCAAGGCCGGCAGCCAGGACAATGACGTGATCCGGGCCATCAAGTTTGTCAGCTATGAGGGCAGCTACATCTCCTCCGCAGCCACCGAGGTGGCGGAGCTTCCCGCCCGCACCGGATTGGATCACATGGACGCCTGTGTCACCAGTGGCAACGGCACCGAAATCCAGGCCGTGCTGCAAGGCACTACTTACAGCGATGCAGAGTTTGATGAAGTCAACTACTCCTATGAACTGGACGGCCAGACCTATTCCGGCAAAGGGTACATCCCCAAGGAGGAAGTGAACCTCTTAAGCGCCACCGGAACCTATGCCGATGCCGTGGAAGTCGTTTCCACCACGGTGGACTATACCACGCTGGCCACCGACAGCTATGTCCCGGTCAACTTCACCGTGTCCAACCAGGGTATGAATGTGATCAACAGTGTAACCATCCAACTGGACGCAGAGACGCAGACCTTCACCGGCCTCACGCTTTTGCCCGGCCAGTCAAAGACATTCTCCGTTGTTACCAAGACCGGCAGTGAGATCCGTGATCTGCCTTATACTGTAAAGGCATCTTTTGCCGACGCGGCGACCAGTTCTGCCAGCGGCAAGGTCTATCTGGACTACCCCGATGTGGGCATCTCTGCCCTGACCGTTACAAAGGAACAGGATGGTCTGAGAACGGTTCTTGCCAACCTGTACAATCAGTCGGCAGCCTCCCTGAACAAGACCAATCGCCGTGTGGTTCTGGGCGTTTACTCCGACCCCGCGTGCGAGACGCCGCTCAACGGCAAGTACTTCACGGGAGGTACGACCGACAAGCCCTATGAGCTGATCCTGACCGGCAATACCCTCGCCGCCATCGACAGCACCGGCTATACGCAGGAGATCAACTTCCAGATCGGCGATTATATCAAGGACGCGAAACTGGACGAGATTCCCGACAGCGGTGTGACGCTCTTCGTCAAGGCCCGTATCGAGCAGCAGGTGAACGGCGAATGGATCGTGCTTCCCGAGGCTGACGGTCAGAACAACCAAAAGTATCTGACGTTCGACAGTCTGCTGGCGAGAAGCGAAAACGCGCCCACCACTCTCTCCGTTGAGATGGAAAATGGCGACACCACCACAGCCAACGTGCAGGTGCGCAACAATTCTCTCCAGCCGCGTACCAGCGGCAATCTGGTAGCAGCGCTGCTGGATAGCAACGGCAA
>JAFWAZ010000115.1 GCA_017507425.1 Oscillospiraceae bacterium
CACCCCAGCTACGAGAAAAAGGGCGGCATCCCCGCCATCGAGGAGGTCAAGTTCAGCCTTGTGAGCAACCGGGGCTGCTTCGGCGCCTGCTCCTTCTGTGCCCTGACCTTCCATCAGGGCCGTATCATCCAGACCCGCTCCCACGAGTCCATCCTCGCGGAAGCGGAGCTGATCACCAAGGACAAGGATTTCAAGGGCTACATCCACGACGTAGGCGGCCCCACCGCCAACTTCCGCCATCCCGCCTGCGACAAGCAGCTGACCAAGGGTGCCTGCGGCGGGCGGCAGTGCCTCTTCCCTGCCCCCTGTAAGAATATGCGGGCGGATCACAGTGACTACATCGCGCTCCTGCGTAAGCTGCGGAAAATCCCCGGTGTGAAGAAGGTCTTCGTCCGCAGCGGCATCCGCTTTGACTACCTGCTAGCGGATAAGAAGGACACTTTCTTCCGGGAGCTGGTGCAGTACCACATCTCCGGGCAGCTCAAGGTCGCTCCCGAGCACGTTTCCGATGCCGTTTTGACCCGGATGGGCAAGCCCCGGAATGCAGTCTACAACAAATTTGTGGACAAGTATTTCGCTCTGAATAAGGAATTCGGCATGAACCAGTACCTCGTCCCCTACCTGATGTCCAGCCACCCGGGCTCCACCCTCAAGGAGGCCATCGAGCTGGCCGAGTACATCCGGGATATGGGCTACAATCCCGAGCAGGTGCAGGACTTCTACCCCACTCCCTCCACCCTCTCCACGGTCATGTACTACACCGGCCTTGATCCGCGGACCATGGAGCGGGTCTATGTACCCACCGATCCCCATGAGAAGGCCATGCAGCGGGCCCTGATCCAGTACCGCAATCCGAAGAATTACTATCTGGTCAAAGAAGCCCTGCTGAAAGCCCACCGGGAGGATCTGATCGGCTCCGGGCCCAAGTGCCTGATCCGGGCCGTGCCCCCCAGAGCGACCCCCATTGCCCCTCCTCCCAAAAAAACCGTCTCCGGAAGAAAACCCACACCCAAGCCCGTCCGGGGTAAGATCGAACGCCCGGGCTTCAAGCCCAAGCCCCCCAAGCCGGAGATCAAGGGCGGCAGGAAAACCAATAAGAAATGAGCTTGAAGCGTGATGAGTGGAGATCACCTTCATCTCAACGCTCCAATCTCCACTCTCCAATCTGAAATTATGGGTTATATACTTGATTTACGTAAATTTGTCGGTCATCGGCCCCTGATCCAAGTGGGCGCGGGCATCATCGTGGAGGATTCCCTTGGCCGGATACTGCTTCAGCTCCGGTCTGACAACCACTGTTGGAGCTACTGCGGCGGCTCCATCGAGCCGGACGAACGGGTTGAGGACGCCGCCAGGCGGGAGCTTTACGAGGAAACAGGGCTGACTGCCGAGACTCTGGAGCTTTTCGGCGTCTTCTCCGGCCCGGAGCTACACTACGTCTACCCCAACGGCGACGAAGTCAGCAACATCGACATCGTATTCCTCTGCCGGAAATTTTCCGGAGAACTGACACCTCAGGCTGGCGAGGTGGATGCGCTGCGGTTTTTCGGGCCCGAGGAAATACCGGAAGATCTCTCCCCGCCCATCCGGCCGGCCCTGATGAAATGGCTGGAGCTGAAAACCCGCTGACCTTTCATGCAATCCGGAGCCTTCCGCGAAATTCGTGTTTTGCGGAAGGCTTCTTTTTGTTCTGTAACCCTCCCATGGGCCATACATTGTTCCATACAACTGCATTTGAGGTGGTAGCATGGAACACTATGAAAATCAAATCTTCCTGCGGGGCGATCTGCTGGGGATGCCGGTATTTTCCCACGAGAATCACGGCAAACGGTTCTGCCGGTTTTTTCTGGAGGTGCCCCGGCTGAGCGGGGCCGTGGACACCCTGCCGGTGGTGGCCCGGGAGGAGCTGATCTCCAGCTTCGATTTATGTCCGGGACTGCGCATCAGCGTACAAGGCCAGATCCGCTCCCATAACCATACCGACGATCGGGGACGGCATCTGATGATCTTCGTTTTCGCCAGTTCCCTGTATCCGGAAGAAGGAGAGGCTATCAACGATGCATCCGTGGCGGGACTTCTCTGCCGGGAGCCGAATTTCCGCCGGACGCCGCTGGGACGAGAGATCTGCGACGCCATGCTGGCGGTGCCCCGGGCATATAAACGGGCGGACTACCTGCCCTGCATCCTCTGGGGCCGGGTGGCGCAGGAGATCAGCCGATGCTCTGTTCGGGATGAAATCGAGATCAAAGGCCGTCTGCAGAGCCGGGTATACACCAAATACATAGACGACATCCCCGTGGAACGCACCGCCTATGAGCTATCCGCATTGACCGCATCCGTCCTTGCATAAAAAACGGCAGCAGCCATACTCTGGCTGCTGCCGCAGTTTTTAGGGGATCATTGTCGGATCGGCCGGTTCTTCGATCTGCTTACGCACGCGGACGATGCACTCGTAGGTCACGCCCTCCCATTCGGTGCGGAGCCACGTGTTCCATCCGGCCTTGAGGCCGGTGATATAGATGCCGTCGATGGAAACAACATCCTCCGTGCTTGCCGTCCAGACCACCTCGGGCCGCTCATCGCAGCCCACGCCGGTGCAGTACAGGTACAGGCGGAACCGCTCACCCACGTCAATGGACACATCGGTTTTGTTGATCTTCCACTCGTGGGTGTGCTCCGGCTCTGTGGGCTCACTGGGGTCGGTGGGTTCGGGTTCCGTTGGTTCGCTGGGGTCGGTGGGCTCGGGTTCCGCGGGTTCACTGGGGTCGGTGGGCTCGGGTTCCGTAGGTTCCGTGGGCTCGCTGGGATCCGGTTCCACCGGTTCAGCGGGAACATAATTGTCGATATACTGCGCAATGCGCAGGAGCAGGACGCAGAACTGGGCGCGGTTCGCGCCGTCATTGGGGTTCAGCTTGCCATCGGAGCCCTGAATCAGCCCCTCGGCCACCATGGCGTCCACGCTCTCTCTGGCCCAGTCGGCCACCTGATCATAGTCATCGAAGAGGTCCTCACAGCTCTCGCCGGGCTGCAGGGGCACCTCAGACCAGCTCAGGAAGGACGCCACGATCTTGCACATCTGCTGGCGGGTCACCCGGTCATCGGGGCCAAAGGCCGCAGCGCTGTAGCCGTCGACGATTCCGTTGCGGTAAGCCCATTCAATGGCCTCCGCATAGTAGAAGCTCTGGTTCACATCGGCGAAGGCATTGGTGCGCTCCCAGCCCTCTCCCAGACTGTCGCCGCTGAAGCGGTACAGAAGCGTCACCAGCATGCCTCTCGTCACGCTGCCCGCCGGAGCCATGGTATAGGGCGCTGTGCCGTTCATGATGCCGGACTCATAGGCCCATGCCATGGACTCGTAGAACCACTGCTCCCCGGAAATATCGTAGAACAGGCTGCCCTCGGCGCTCAGGTAAGCCTTCGTCTCAACGCTGACGCCCAAGCCGTTGACTGCAACGGCCCGGAGGTGGCAGGGGCCCTCGATGAATTCGGGGCCCGTGTAGGGCAGGTCGGATGCATCCGGCTTCGTATTGTCCACGGTGAAGTAAATGTCCGCATTGGCAGTGGGGGTGGTCATGACCACCGCTCCCACCTCATCCAGCGTGATGACGGGCGGGGCGATATAGACCACATCGGCGGTCTTTTTCGTCAGAGCCGAGCGGCTGCCGTTGAGCTTGTAGGCAGCAACGGCGGTGATCTGGGTGCCATAGGGCACTGTGAAAGGCCCGGTGTAGGCGTGGGCGTCCTGATTGGGATAGGAGCCGTCCAGCGTGTAATAGATGGGCGCATTGCTGTCAGCGCAGGTGATGGTCACAAGGTTGTCGCCGGAGGCATGGCCGGTGACGGTGACCGTCGGCGCGGGAATGGGGCCGTAATCAATGCCGTTGTTCTTGGAGCTGTAGTGGAGCACATGATCCTGCATCTCCCGGCCCCGGCGGCGGTAGAGCTCGGACACTGTGACAAATTCATAGCCCAGATCCATCAGATCGTCGATGGCCCCCAGAGCCGCGGGAATGGTGGTCTTATGAATGTCGTGACAGAGGATGATGCAGCCGTCGTAGCTGTCATTGACGATCTTGTTGCGAACCTTGGTGGTATTGAGCAGGGACCAATCCTCGCTGTCCACGCTCCAGTAGATGATGGGCGCATCGATGGCCTCCCGGACCCGCTGGTTGGTACTGCCGTAGGGCGGGCGGACGAGATAGTCGGCCTCGTCGCCGCAGGCCTTGTCCAGTTCCTCAAAAGTATCCTCCAGCTGGCGCTCCAGCTCGGCGGCGCTGCAGCCGGTCAGATCGGGATGGTCCCAGCTGTGGCAGGCGATCTCGTGGCCCTCCTCATAGGCCCGCTTCACCAGCTTGGGGTTGTAGCCGGCCATCTCGCCGAGGATGAAGAAGGTAACAGGAACCCCGCGCTCTTTCAGCCCGTCAAGGAGCTGCTTCGTATACTTGCTGCTGGGGCCGTCGTCAAAGGTCAGGGCGATGAGCTTTCCGCCGGTCTTCGCCTCCGCCCGGAGGGATACCGCAGGCAGCAGCGTCACAACCAGTACCACTGCCAGCAGCAGAGAAATCAATCTCTTCATATGCAACACCTCTTTCTTATTCTTTCAGGTGGTGCGATTATAACACAGTTACCGGCGATATTCCATAGCTGACACCGAAAATTAAGATATTAAAAAACGGGACGAAAACCGTCCCGTTACTGCAGCCCCGGCAGGCCGAAGGACACCGCGATGGCGCTGTCGACCATGTGCATCTGTTCGTCAGAGAGTCTGCCCATGTGCTCCCGGAGCCGGCGCTTATCGATGGTGCGGATCTGCTCGAGCAGGATCACGCTGTCCCGGCTCAGGCCCACGCTGCCTCCGGCGATGTTGATGTGGGTGGGCAGCCGGGCCTTGCCGGTCTGACTGGTGATGGCGGCGGCGATGACCGTGGGGGAATGGCGGTTGCCCGTGTCGTTCTGTACGATGAGCACCGGACGGGTGCCGCCCTGCTCGCTGCCCACAACAGGGCTTAAGTCTGCATAGAAAATATCTCCTCGTTTGACATTGCTGTCCATGGCTTTCACGCTCCGATAGATAGTGACCTGCGCTACCGAATCTCCCTATGTAACGCGGTAAGGGTATTCTCCCACGCCACACTAGGTTTTATTCAGCGGCTTTGCACCATCCTATGCGCAAAATTCATCGACGGTCATCGTCACACACCGACGGCCCTCCCACGCGATCTCCGCTTCGCAGATCTCGCCGTCCTCGAGCCAGATGTCTACGGTGAGGGCGTTGTCCGCATAGCTGTCATCAATAGTCAGATGCAGCAGCTCCCCCTCCTGCCCTGCGCAGACGATGGCCCCCTCCCGCACCGCCTTCATCAGAACCCACGGGGCGCTCAGCGGGCTCAGCCGCCCGTCTGCCATCAGGGGGAACGCCAGAACCGTCCCGTCGAAGCCCACAGTCCCCTCGGTTCCCGTGACCGTTCCGGATATGCCCGCGATTTCCTCGGGCTCCTCCACAGCAAAGGCCATCGTCCCATCCTGATCAAAAGTGCACCGCAGGTCAAAGCACTCCACCCGGTCTATGTAATCCGCCCGGATCTCCGCTTCAAAGGAGATCGACTGGGCCCCCAAGCATTGGGTACGCAGACGCAGGGCCGCATCCATCGCCGGATCGCTCCCGGAGCACCCCATGAGGAAAATCAGCATCAGAGGCAATAAGCGTTTCATTTCATCCCGACCTTATTTCAGTAGTCGGGGCAGCTCCTCCACCAAGTCGTCCGGGAGCATACCGTACTCCCCCAGCCGTTCCGCGCAGAGATCCCCGGCGGCGCCGTGGAGCCATGCCCCCGCCGCAGCGGCCTGAAGAGGCGGAAGCTTCTGCCCCAGCAGGCTCAGGATAATACCGGCCAGCACATCGCCGCTGCCGCCGGTGGCCATACCGGGATTACCGGTGCAGTTCTCCCAGCAGTCATCCCCATCGGTGATGAGAGTCCGGTGTCCCTTGCGCAGAATGATACAGCCAAGCTCCCGGGCCAGCGCCGCGGTCTGCTCCGCTCTGGGCCCGTCCGACGGCCCCAGCCGGGCAAATTCCCCGTCGTGGGGCGTGAGTATGGTAGGCATCGGTCTGCCCCGCAGAATATCCTTATGCCGGGCCGCGAGGGTTATGCCGTCGGCATCCAGAACCAGAGGACATTCGGCGTTTGTCAGCAGATATTTCAGTACCGCCTCCGTCCCCGGGCCAATGCCGCTGCCGCAGCCGAAGAGAACGGCATCCATCTTGGGCAGAAGCTTCCCGATCTCCGGGATGGATGCTTCACAGAGCATCCCCTTTTCATCGGGCAGGGGCAGCACCACCGGCTCCGTCAGCTTCACCGCTTCAATGGCGTAGATACTCTCCGGCACCGC
Source organism: Oscillospiraceae bacterium (assembly GCA_017507425.1). Classification (GTDB taxonomy): domain Bacteria; phylum Bacillota; class Clostridia; order Oscillospirales; family Oscillospiraceae; genus Faecousia. Next base: position 6,391 of record JAFWAZ010000115.1, read on the forward strand.
CAGATACACCAGTCCTGCACCGGTGCGCAATGCCCCCATGGCCGCCAGAGCCGCCGCGCCGGTGAATCCCCGGCTGCCGCAGAGCAGGAGGATCTTGCCGTAATCGCCCTTGTGGGTTTCGCGGACGCGCACCGGGAGGAGGGTACGAATGATATTATGATTCATATGCTTCATGGAATCACCCCCTATGAGTTTACCACAGCTCATCTGTTTCCTCAAGACTTTTACAAATCCGATGAAAATTTTGATTTTTTGACTTGCAATTTTCGGAGAGCTATGCTATACTGCATTCAGCGTATACAAGTATCCACACCTCGGAGGCACCGCACATGAGTCAGAAGCAGTTTGCAAAGGCATACTTTTTTGGCTACTATTACTTTTTCGGGAAAAAGTAATAGCGATTTGTGCTGCTGCAAATTCCGGCCAACCACCGAAATTCCATCCATCCGCACCGCACGAATCACCGTGCGGTGCTTTTTATTTTATCGGGAGATGATTTTTATGATCGCAGTTCTGAAATCCGGTACCACCCCCGCCCAGCGGGATCACCTCGTCGCATGGCTGAGGCGCATGAATCTGGACGTCCACATCAGCGAGGGCGCCGAGGTCACCGTCCTCGGCCTCATCGGAGACACCAGCCGGGTGGACATGGAGCTTCTCGGCTCGCTGGAGATCGTCCAAAGTGTGAAGCGGGTTTCCGAGCCCTACAAGCAGGTCAACCGCAAGTTCCACCCCATGGACTCCGTCATCGACATCGGCTCCGCAAAGATCGGCGGCGGCCATTTTGCCATGATCGCCGGCCCCTGCTCCGTGGAAAGCGAAGACCAGATCATCGGCGTGGCCATGGCCGTCAGGGAAGCCGGCGCCAAGATCCTGCGCGGCGGCGCCTACAAGCCCAGAACTTCCCCCTACGCCTTTCAGGGACTGGGATCTCAGGGTCTGGAGCTGCTGCGCGCTGCGCGAAAGGCCACGGGCCTGCCCATCTGCACGGAGCTGATGGATCTTCGGCATCTGGACGAATTCCACGACATCGACATGATCCAGATCGGCGCCAGAAATATGCAGAACTTCGATCTTCTCAAAGAGGTCGGCAAGACCGACAAGCCCATCCTCCTCAAGCGGGGCCTGAGCTCCACCATTCAGGAGTGGCTCATGTCCGCCGAATATATCATGAGCGAGGGCAACGAAAAGATCATCCTCTGCGAGCGGGGCATCCGCACCTATGAGACTGCCACCCGTAACACGCTGGACCTGAGCTGCGTCCCCATCCTCCATGAGCTGAGCCATCTGCCTGTGGTGGTCGACCCCAGCCATGCCACCGGAAAAGCAAAGCTGGTGGCCCCTATGGCCGTAGCCGCCGCAGCCGCAGGTGCCGACGGCATCATGATTGAAGTCCACAACGATCCCGCCCACGCCCTCTGCGACGGTGCCCAGTCCCTGACCCCAGACAAATTCGCCGATCTCGCCAGCCGGGTGGAGATCGTTCGGGAGGCGATCCGATGAGAGTCGGTATTTTGGGACTGGGCCTCATCGGCGGCAGTCTGGCCCGGGCCTACGCCATGGCTGGGCACAGCGTATATGCCGCCGAAAAGGACGAGAGCATCCTCGCTTTTGCCCAGCTGGCCGGTGCGGTGGATGCACCCCTGACCCCTGAAAATCTGAGAGAATGTGATCTGGTTCTCCTCGCCATCTACCCCGAGGGCAGCGCCGCATGGCTGGAGGCCCATGCGAAATTTATCTCCAAAGAAGCACTCGTCATGGACTGCTGCGGCGTGAAGCAGCAGATCTGCGAGCGTTGCTTCCCTCTGGCAGAAGCATACGGCTTCACCTTTATGGGCGGGCATCCCATGGCGGGCACCCATTTTTCCGGCTTCAAGTACAGCCGGGCCAATCTGTTCCGGGGCGCGCCCATGGTTCTGGTGCCCCACCGCTTTGACGATATGGATCTGCTGGAGCGTGCAAAGGACGCCCTTGCCCCCTGCGGCTTCGGCTCCTTCTCCGTCACCACCGCCCGGGATCACGACCGGATGATCGCTTTTACAAGCCAAATGCCCCATATCCTGAGCAACGCTTTCATCAAGTCCCCCACCGCTCTGGAGCACAAGGGCTTCTCCGCAGGAAGCTACCGGGATCTGACCCGGGTGGCGTGGCTGAATCCCCGGATGTGGGCAGAGCTGTTTCTCGAGAATCGGGAATTCGTTTTGAATGAGCTGGATACCTATATCGCCGCCCTCGAACAGTACCGGGATGCGATACAGAATCAGGATCTGAGCACCCTCATCACCCTGCTCGACGAGGGCAGACGCAGAAAGGAGGAGGTGGACGGATGACCGTCATCGAAGTCAGCGCATCCAAAAATTACTTCGTGGAGATTGGAAGCGGTCTGCTGCCCACCCTTGGGCCCAAGGTTGCCGCGCTGGGCAAGGTGCAGAAGGTCTGCATCGTCAGCGACTCCAATGTCTGGCCCCTCTACGGAGCGGCGGCGGATGCCAGTTTGCACATGGCGGGGCTCAGCACCTGCGCCTTCGTCTTCTCCGCCGGAGAGGAAAGCAAATGCGGCGCCACCTATCTGGAGCTTTTGAATTTTCTTGCAGAAAACCGGCTGACCCGCTCGGATATCATCGTCGCCCTCGGTGGCGGCGTGGTGGGCGATCTGGCGGGCTTCGCTGCCGCCAGCTATCTGCGGGGCATCCGCTTCGTGCAGGTACCCACTACCCTGCTGGCCGCTGTGGATTCCTCCGTGGGCGGCAAAACCGCCATCGACCTGCCCGCGGGCAAAAATCTGGCGGGTGCCTTCTGTCAGCCGAGCTTGGTGCTCTGCGACACCGACTGTCTGAACTCCCTCCCGGAGGACATTTTCCGGGACGGCTGCGCCGAGGTCATCAAAACCGCCATTCTCTTTGACGAACCCCTTTTCATGGAACTCGTCCGGGACGGGCTTCACTTCGACCGGGAGCGTGTCATCGCAGCCTGCGTTGCCCACAAGCGGGACGTGGTCCATGCCGACGAATTTGACCGAGGTGTGCGCCAGCTTCTGAACCTCGGTCACACCGTCGGCCATGGCGCGGAGGCCATGAGCGATTTCACCCTCTCCCACGGCAAGGCCGTCGCAATCGGCACCGCCATCGTGGCAAGAGCCGCTGCAAAGCGGGGCATTTGCTCGCAGGGCACCGCCACGCGGATCATGTGGCTGCTGGAAAAGGTCGAACTTCCCATCTTTACCCATCATACCGCCGCGGAGCTGGCACAAATGGCCCTGTCCGACAAAAAGCGCTCCGGAGACACGGTAAATCTCGTGGTTCCCGAAGCCATCGGCAGATGCTCCCTGCTCCCCACCCCCGTTGACGCGGTGGAAGAATTCATTCAGGCAGGTCTTTGATATGGACATTACCATTCAGCCTAAAAAATTACACGGACCGGTGGAGGTCATACCTTCCAAGTCTCAGGCCCACCGGTACCTGATCTGCGCAGCCTTTGCCGACAAACCCACCACCGTCTGCTGCCGAACCACCAGCCGGGACATTGAGGCCACCGCTGACTGTCTGCGGGCGCTGGGTGCAAAAATCGACCGGGAGCCCTTCGGCTACTGCGTGGAGCCCGTCCGGGAGATCCCCGAAACCGCACAGCTCCCCTGCTGCGAAAGCGGCTCGACCCTGCGGTTTCTGCTGCCCGTTGTGGGCGCGCTGGGCGTGGACGGCACCTTTCTCATGGAGGGACGGCTCCCCCAGAGGCCCCTGTCTCCCCTCTGGGAGGAGATGGAGCGGATGGGCTGCAGCCTGTCCCGCCCCAGTTCCAACACAGTTCGCTGTACTGGAAAGCTCCGCTCCGGCTCCTACTCCATCCCGGGCAATGTCAGCAGCCAGTTTATCTCCGGTCTGCTCTTCGCCCACATGCTGATGGAGGATTGTACCCTCGAAATCACGGGAGCCATCGAATCCGCTCCCTATATCGACATGACCCGACAGGCCATCGCCAAATTTCCGCTGAAAGACTCCCCGGTCATCAGCGTGGAGGGCGACTGGTCCAACGCAGCCTTCTGGCTGGCCGCTAAGGAACTGGGCAGCGAGCTGTACATCCACAATCTCCGTCCCGATTCCCCACAGGGCGACAGGGCCTGTGCCGAGCTGATCCCCGCACTGCAGGAGCATCCGACCGTGTGTGCCGCCGATATCCCCGATCTGGTGCCCATCCTCTCGGTGGTGGCGGCAGCCGGCAAGGGCGCAGTCTTCACGAATATTCGGCGGCTTCGCATCAAGGAATCCGACCGGGTGGCCTCCACCGTCGCCCTGCTCGAAAGTCTGGGCGGCAAAGCAGAAGCCACATCGGACACTCTGACCGTTTACGGGACCGGGCTGACCGGCGGCACCGTGGACGCCGTCAACGACCACCGCATCGCCATGTCCGCCGCCATCGCGGCCACGGTGTGCACAGAACCCGTCACCATCCTCGGCGCAGAGTGTGTCGAAAAATCCTACCCCCAATTCTGGGAGGAATACGCACGTTTGGGAGGCAATTATGAGCTCAACCTACGGTGAAATGATCAAACTCTCCATTTTCGGTGAATCCCACGGCGCCGCCATCGGCATGACGCTGGACGGCGTGCCGGCGGGACTGCCCGTGGATTTCGACAAATTGCAGGAATTCCTGAACCGACGGGCTCCCGGTCAGAACGACTGGTCCACCCCCCGCAGGGAGGAAGACCGGCCCGAATTTCTCTCCGGCATTCTGAACGGCTTCACCACCGGAGCCCCCATCGCCGCCATCATCCGCAACACCAACACCCGCTCCGGTGACTACAACAATCTCAAGAACTGCCCCCGCCCGGGCCATGCGGACTACACCGCTCAGGTCAAATACCGGGGCTTTCAGGACGCCGCCGGCGGCGGCCATTTTTCCGGGCGGCTAACGGCCCCCCTGTGCATCGCAGGCGGCCTGTGCAAGCAGTGGCTGGAAAACGAGGGCGTGCGGATTGGGGCTCGCATTGTCAGCATCAGTGATGCGATTGATAATTACGAACCTGATTCACTGGATTGCGAACTGGATCAGATTCCCAAGGATTTCCCGGTCTTCACCGCATCTGTCGCAGAGCAGATGAAGCAGAGAATTGCACAGGCAAGAGCAGAGGGTGACAGCGTTGGCGGTGTCATTGAATGCTACGCAGAGGGCGTCCCCGCCGGACTGGGCGAACCCATGTTTGGCGGCATGGAGTCGAGAATCGCTCAGATCGTCTATGGAATCCCCGCGGTGAAATGTGTGGAGTTCGGAGCAGGCGAATTTGCAAGTTTTTTGACGGGCAGTCAGAACAATGATAGATTTTTCCCCGCAGGCGACGAAATAAAAACCACAACCAACCACTGCGGCGGCATCCTCGGCGGCATCACCAACGGTATGCCCATCCTCTTCCGCGCAGTCATCAAACCCACTCCCTCCATTTCCAAGCCCCAGCAGACAGTAAACCTCGAAACCGGCGAGCGCACCGTCATCCAGATCAAGGGCCGTCACGACCCCTGTATCGTCCCCCGGGCTGTCCCCGTCGTGGAGGCTGCCGCCGCCATCGCCATTTTCGACGCATGGCTGGAATTCAAAGCAAGGAGATAATTCACCATGGATTTGAATGAACTCCGTCAGCAGATCAACTGCATTGACGATGAACTGTTGAACCTCTTCACCCGGCGCATGGACTTGGCCTCTCAGGTTGCGGACTATAAGCGTGATCACAACCTGCCCATCCTCCAGCCCGCCCGGGAGCGGGAGATCCTGAAAAATGCGGCAGAAAAAGCCGGCCCCCAGCTGGGCGGCTATGCCCGGGTGCTCTTCTCCATGCTCATGGAGCTAAGCAAGAGCTACCAGAACAAGCGGAACAACACGGAAATCGAGCTACACAAGCAGATCGAAACCGCCATTGAGTCCACCCCCCGCCTGTTCCCGCAGGCTCCCATGGTGGCCTGTCAGGGTGTGGAGGGCGCCAATTCCCAGATCGCCTGCGAGAAGATCTTCAAAAATCCCTTCATCATGTACTTCAAATCCTTCGAATCCGTCTTCACCGCCATCGAGCAGGGCCTGTGCCAGTACGGCATCCTGCCCATCGAGAATTCCACCGCCGGCTCCGTGAAGAAGGTCTACGATCTGATGATCCGCCACAATTTCTCCATCGTCCGCACCTTCCGTCTGAAGATCGACCACAATCTGCTGGCTAACAAGGGCGCTAAATTGGAGGATATCCGCGAAATTTACTCCCACGAGCAGGCCATCGGCCAGTGCGGCACCTTCCTTGAGACGCTGCCCAGCGTCAAGGTCATCGCTGTGGAAAACACCGCCGTGGCCGCAAAAATGGTGGCCGATTCCGGAAGAACCGACATCGCCGCCATCTCCAGCCGTCCCTGCGCGGAGCTGTACGGCCTTGTCAATCTGGCCGCCGGAATTCAGGACAAGGACAACAACCGCACCCGGTTCATCTGCATCAGCAAAAACCTCGAGATCTACCCCGGCGCGGATAAAACCAGCATCATGATGATCCTGCCCCACCGGCCCGGCTCCCTGTACCGGGTGCTGGCCCGGCTTTATGTGCTGGGCATCAACGTGACCAAGCTGGAATCCCGCCCCATCTCCAACCGGGATTTTGAGTTCATGTTCTATTTCGATCTGGATACCTCCATCTATTCCGAGGAATTTGTCCAGCTCATGTGCGAGCTGGACGATCTGTGCGAGGAATTCAAATACTTAGGCAGCTACAGCGAGGTGGTATGATGAAATTCGGACTTCTGGGCCGCAAGCTGGGACACAGCTACTCCCCCATGATCTTTGATCTGATGGGCGGCTATGAATACAGCCTCTTCGAGCGGGAGCCCGAGGACATGGAAGCGCTTCTCCGGAATGGAAATTTTGACGGCATCAACGTGACCATCCCCTATAAAAAAGAGGTTCTGAAATACTTGGACGAGGTGGATGAGCTGGCGCGCCGGCTTGGCTCTGTCAACACCGTGGTCAAGCGAAACGGAATGCTCACGGGCCACAATTCCGACTATTTTGGCTTCCTGTCATTGCTGCAGCGGACGGGTATCGACGTTTCCGACAAAAAGGCGCTGGTGCTGGGCTCCGGCGGCGCTTCTGTGACAGTGGTTGCCGTATTGGAGGATCTGGGCGCAAAGCCCGTGGTCATCTCCCGCAGCGGCGAGAACAACTACGGAAATCTGCACCTCCACGCCGACGCAGCCCTGCTCGTCAACACCACCCCCGTGGGCATGTACCCGAACACCGGCGCAGCGGCGCTGGAGGTGGGGCAGTTCCGGCATCTGGAGGGAGTCATTGACCTGATCTACAATCCCGCCCGGACACAGCTGCTTCTCGACTGCGAGAACCACGGCATCCCCGCATGGAACGGCCTGTGGATGCTGGTGGCGCAGGCAAAAAAGAGCGCCGAGTGGTTCATGGACACGAAAATCGACGATTCCGTCGTTGCCGAGATCCATCAGAAGCTCCGGAATCAGATGGAGAACATCGCCCTTATGGGCATGGCGGGCTGCGGCAAGAGCAGCATCGGACGGCTCCTCGCCAAGGAAACGGGCAAGCAGTTTGTGGATGCCGACGCAGAAATCGAGCGTCTGGCGGGTAAATCCATCCCCGCCATCTTTGCAGAAAGCGGCGAGGAGGAATTCCGCCGGCTGGAAACCGAGGTTCTCTCTGACCTAGGCAAGCACTCCGGGCTTGTCATCGCCACCGGCGGCGGCTGCGTCACCCGGGAGCGAAACTATCCCCTCCTGCACCAGAACAGCCGCATCATCTGGCTGAAGCGTGACCCGGAGGCACTCCCCACTGATGGCCGCCCCCTGTCCCAGAAGACGCCCCCCGCGGTGCTATATGAGCAGCGCAAGCCCATGTACGAAGCCTTCGCCGATGCATCCGTCACCAACGACGGCACCCGAGGCGAATGTCTGACGGAAATTCTGAACCTTTTGGAGGTGCTGTGATGAGGATTCTGGTACTGAACGGCCCCAACATCAACATGCTGGGCATCCGGGAGCCGGGCGTCTACGGCTCTCAGAGCTACGCCGAGCTCCTGCGGCTCCTGCAGGTCTGGGCCGACGAGCTGGGCATCGAAATGGAGCATTACCAATCCAACCACGAGGGCTGCCTTGTGGACAAGATTCAGGCGGCCTATGGAACTTTCGACGGCATCGTCATCAACCCCGCCGCCTATACCCACACCTCCATCGCAATTTTGGACGCCCTGAAGGCCGTGGCCATCCCCGCCGTGGAGGTGCATATCTCCGATGTAAGCCAGCGTGAGGATTTCCGCCAGATCAGCTACGCGGGCAAAGCCTGCGTCAAGACCATCATGGGTCAGGGACTGGACGGCTACCGACAGGCGATGGTATTTTTGAGGGACTACCTTTCCAAATAACCCCGTAGGGCGCGCATTTCATGCGTGCCCTTTTCGCCGCGTTTGGGCACGCATACAATGCGCGCCCTACGGAGATGACAAGTTTTCTTTGCAAAAAATCTTGACAAGTGTACTTGGCAATGATATCATAAGGATGTAAAGAAAACTTGGCAAAGGAGGGATTTCCACGACGAAAGAAGAAATTCTGGAAAGGAGCCGTAAGGAGAATAAAGACATGGACGAGCGGGAGATGTCGATCAATATCAAATCCCGCAGTTCAGCAGGTGCTGTCTGCTTGTTCCTTGGCTGTATGATCGCAATAGTCAATCTTTGGGCAGATGGCCCAAGTGTTGTGAATGATGTTCTTGGTGCCGTGTATTTCTGCTATTTTTCCGTCACCCATGGCATGCTCGCTCGGTTTCATCACAAGAAGTTCGATTTGATTGTGTGTATCCTATCTTCTGTCGCATGTATCGTTGATATACTGTCCTTCATCACCGGTGTGCTGAACTGAGGACCTGCCATGAACGACCAACTGATTCTCAAAAACCGCATCAAGGAGGCCCGTACGGAGCGCAGGCTCTCTCAGGCTGCCCTTGCCGAGCTGGTGGGCGTGTCGAGAAACACCATCAGCTCCATCGAAACGGGCCAGTTCAGTCCCACCGCCAAGCTGGCGCTGATCCTCTGCATCGCTCTGGATAAGAAATTTGAGGAATTGTTTTATTTCTGACTTGCAATTTCCAAATTTCCGTGCTAGAATATCCATCGTAAATGTAAAAGCGTCGATCGGGTCGTCGTGTGTTCGCATTGCGTATGTCAGAGAGAGCGGGTATGGTGGGAGCCGCTCAGCGCAGAGCACAGGGCTTTCCCCCGGGAGCTGCCGCCTGAAATTTTCGGAAACTAGGGTGCGCCGGTGTGACCGCCGTTACCGGGTCGAGGGCGTGTCTGCGCCTGATGAGTGCGCCGCGAGGCGAATGCGGGTGGTACCGCGGAAGACTTTTATCGGTCTTTCGTCCCCAAACACGGGGACGGAAGGCCGTTTTTTCGTTCCTGAAATCGAAATCATTTCCAAAAGGAGAGAATCAATCCATGAAACAGCAACTGGAAGCAATCAAGCTCCGCGCTCTGGAAGCCATGGACGCCGCCGAGACTCCCGCGGCTCTGGACGAGCAGCGCGTCAAGTGGCTTGGCAAGAAGGGCGAGCTCACCGCCGTCCTGAAGATGATGGGCAAGCTCAGCCCCGAGGAGCGGCCCGTCATGGGCCAGCTGGCCAACGCCGTCCGCGCTGAGATCGAAGCAAAGCTCGAGGAGCGCAAGACCGCCATCGACGCCGCCGTTCTGGAGGCCAAGCTGGCCGCCGAGTCCATCGACGTCACCATCCCCGGCGACAGCGTAGAGCTGGGCCATCAGCACCCCATGAACATGGTGCTGCAGGAGATCAAGGATATCTTCGTCGGCATGGGCTACACCGTGGTCGACGGCCCCGAGGTGGAGTACGCCGCCTACAACTTCACCCGTCTGAACATCGAGGAGGGCCACCCCAGCCGTGACCGCTCCGATACCTTCTACTTCACCGATGACGACTCCGTCCTGCTGCGCACCCAGACCAGCTCCATGCAGATCCGCTTCATGGAGGAGCACAAGCCCCCCCTGTGCATGCTGGCCCCCGGCCGCGTCTTCCGCAAGGACGAGGCTGACGCCACCCACTCCCCCATGTTCCACCAGATCGAGGGTCTGGTGGTGGATGAGCACATCACCATGGGCGACCTGAAGGGTGCCCTTATCACCATCATGAACAAGATCTACGGCCACGACGCACAGGTCCGTTTCCGTCCCCACCACTTCCCCTTCACCGAGCCCTCCTGCGAGATGGACATGCAGTGCCACAAGTGCCACGGTACCGGCGAGGTGGACGGCAAGGTCTGCTCCACCTGCCACGGCGAGGGCTGGATCGAACTGCTGGGCGCCGGCATGGTGCATCCCGAGGTTCTGCGCAACTGCGGCATTGATCCCGAGAAGTACTCCGGCTTCGCCTTCGGCATGGGCCTCGAGCGCACCGCCATGGGCCGCCTGAAGATCAACGACCTGCGTCTGATCTTCGACAACGATATGCGGTTCCTGAACCAGTTCTAAAAAAGGAGGAAGAAACATGAAACTCAACAGAAAATGGCTGCATGAGGAGTTCGTGGATCTGTCCGCCTACTCCGACAAAGAATACGTCGAGACTCTGACCGTCTTCGGCCAGAAGGTCGAGACTTACGAGCGTCTGGACGCCGAGATCAGGAATGTCAAGGTGGGCAAGGTCCTCGAGATCGTCCGCCATGAGAATTCCGACCATATGTGGGTCTGCCAGATCGATGTGGGCGAAAGCGAGCCCGTGCAGATCGTCACCGGCGCCCAGAATGTGAAGCAGGGCGATCTGGTCCCCGCCTGCCTGCACAACAGCTGGCTGCCCGGCGGTGTCCACATCACCAAGGGCAAGCTCCGCGGCGTCAAGTCCAACGGCATGCTCTGCTCCATCAATGAGCTGGGCCTGACCCAGAACGATTACCCCGACGCCTGCACCGACGGCATCTGGATCCTGAACAACGAGGACTGCAAGCCCGGCGACGACATCAATGATGTCATTGGCAACCGCGACACTGTCGTGGAGTTTGAGATCACCAACAACCGTCCCGACTGTTACTCCATCATCGGTCTGGCCCGTGAGTCCGCCGCCGCCTTCGGCATGACCATGCGCCACCATGAGCCGGTGGTCAAGGGCAGCGATGCCGGTTCTATCTTCGAGCATCTGGATGTGGAGGTTCCCGCCGAGGAGCTGTGCCACCGTTACACCGCCCGGATGGTGAAGAACGTCAAGATCGCTCCCTCCCCCAAGTGGCTCCGCCAGCGGCTGCGCGCCAACGGCGTGCGCCCCATCAACAACATCGTCGACATCACCAACTACGTCATGCTCGAGTATGGCCAGCCCATGCACGCCTTCGACTACCGCTACATCGGCTCCAACAAGATCGTTGTCCGGGAGGCTGCCGAGGGTGAGAAGCTGACCACTCTGGACGGCAACGTCCGTGACCTGAAGCCCGGCATGCTGGTCATCGCCGACGGCGACAAGCCCATCGGCCTTGCCGGCATCATGGGCGGCGAGAACTCCGAAATTCTGGACGACACCACCACCGTGGTCTTCGAGTCCGCCAACTTCGACGGCACCTCCATCCGCCAGACCGCTCTGGCGCTGGGTATGCGCACCGAGTCCTCCGGCAAGTTCGAGAAGCATCTGGATCCCATGATGACCCTGCCTGCCGTGCAGCGCGCCTGTGAGCTGGTGGAGCTGCTTCAGGCCGGCGACGTGCTGGACGGCATCATCGATATCCTGAACTATGTCCCCGAGGCCAAGACGCTGCCTCTGGAGGCCGACAAGATCAACGCCCTGCTGGGCACCAGCATCCCCGAGGCTGACATGGTCAAGTATCTGGAGCTGCTGGAGGTTCCCGTGGTGGACGGCCAGATTCAGGTTCCCTCCTTCCGGCCCGACCTGAACCTGATGGCCGACATCGCCGAGGAAGTGGGCCGCAGCTACGGCTACAACGAGATCCCCACCACCTCCTTCAAGAACGCCACTCAGGGCGGCTACTCCCCTGTCATGATCGCCGAGAACAAGGCCGGCCAGCTCTGCCGCAGCCTCGGCTACAGCGAGATCATCACCTATTCCTTCGTCTCCCCCGCCATCTTCGACAACATCCGCCTGCCCAAGGACTCCGCCCTGCGCAATGCCATGCGGATCCAGAATCCTCTGGGCGAGGACACCTCCATCATGCGTACCGTCGCTCTGCCCTCTATGCTGGACATCCTGTCCCGGAACTACGCCTACCACAACAAGATCGTCCGTCTGTACGAGCTGGCGAAGATCTACCTGCCCAAGGACGGTGAGCTGCCCGCAGAGCCCAAGATGCTCACTCTGGGTGCCTACGGCGGCGGCGTGACCTTCTTCTCCCTGAAGGGCCAGCTGGAGGCCATCCTCTCCGGCCTGCGTCTGCCCAAGCCCGAGTTCACCGCCGTGAAGGACAATCCCTCCTTCCATCCCGGCCGCTGTGCCGCCATCTCCATGAACGGCGAGCTTCTGGGCCACATGGGTCAGGTGCATCCTCTGGTGGCCAAGAACTACGGTCTGGACACCGAGGTCTACTGCGTGGAGCTGGACTTCACCAAGGCATTTGCCATGATGCTGCCCGAGCCCACCTTCACTCCCCTGCCCAAGTATCCCGCCGTCACCCGCGACCTGAGCCTGCTGTGCGACGAGGCCACCACCATCGCCGAGCTGCAGAATACCATCACCGCCGCCGGCGGCAAGCTCCTGCGCCGGGTCGACCTGTTCGACATCTACCGCGGCAAGGGCGTTGCTGAGGGCAAGAAGTCCGTTGCGTTCTCTCTGGTGCTGCGGGCCGATGACCGCACTCTGACCGACGCCGACTCCGAGGGCGTGGTCAGCAAGGTTCTGGCCGCTCTGGAAGCCAAGCTGGGCGCTGTCCTGAGATAATCCAAACTATACACGTCATTGTCGAAATGACTGGAATATCCCCTTGCCTCCCCCACAGGGGGAGGTGGCCCGCGTCAGCGGGTCGGAGGGGGTGTCCCTCCGCTGAGGCGACACTCCCCCAGTCTGCTGGCGCAGACAGCCCTCTCTGAGAGGGGGCCAAGGGGCATTTTCCCAGAGCGATACGGCAATGACGTGTCTTTTTGAAATCCGTCGAGAAATGGTTCCTTAATTTTTGAAATCTCCCCTTTACATATTCGAAAATTTGGGCTATAATAGTGGCAATATGCAGAGGAGGTCGATCACATGACGGACAACACCATCAAGTTTACGGTCCCCAGCGAAGAACAAGAGAATATGCGTCGCATCCTTCGCAGTGTTTACGACGCTCTGAGCGAGAAGGGCTACAATCCCATCAACCAGCTTGTGGGCTACCTTCTCACCGAGGACCCCACCTACATCACCAACTACAACGGTGCCAGAAGCATGATCTGCAAGCTGGACCGGGACGAGCTGCTCCAGGAGCTGGTGCAGTGCTATCTGTTCAACAGGTAAAACGGTTTGATCGCGGGGCTTTTGCGTGCAAAAGCCCTGTTTTCATTCCGCGCAGATGCCGATGAAACCGCCCAAGTGGCGGTCTGATCCGCGTCTGTGCATGCTCCGCGTACGTATATCCGCTTTTTCCCACAAGGAGGTTCACATGGCAGAAAACAAGGGCCTTACGTTCAAGGGCCGTCCCCTGATGCGCAAGGATAATCTCATCTACTACGGCTCCATGGCCGACAGCCACATCGTCCTGCTGCAGATTCTCGATTACAAGAAGGTCGGCGACACCGACGTGGCAAACAAAGTCTCCATCCAGCTCCAGCTCACCGACCCCAACATCAAGGGCCGTGCCCAGATTGTCAAGAAGACCGAGAAGGTCGGCCTGTACACCGCTCTGGACGTGGGCGCCGTCTGGCTCGAGCGCGCACTGGCGGGCAAGTAAGCTTACCAAAAACGGACCGAATTTCTTCGGTCCGTTTTAGCTTGTCGAAAAAGGCCTCCGGCCTTTTCCGCCAGTTTTTTGCAGTCTGCTGCGCGCACTTCTTGTGCGCTAAGAGCGCACAACTCGCACACTTGCAGCCTGAGAAGTATTTTCTGTCAGGTACACGCCCCGACAGAAAATGATTTTGATTATATTTGCCGCTGACGCAGCAAACTCTGCGAGGCTTTTTCTACAGTCTAAACGGACCGAATTTCTTCGGTCCGTTTTTTATATCTGAAGAATCTACGAATTCCATACGCCGAGCGGATCATAGCGACCGGTCGGGCGGTTTTACTCGACTTCCGTCCAGCACGATCTGAATACTCGAATTGTCCGCAGGCACCGCCTGCGATTCTTAAGAATTCTTAAAAATTTTCCATTCTGCAAAATTTGTGATATAATGTCAGAAAGGAAAGGAGGTCTGACCTCATGAACAAGATTCGTATCCTCGCAGTGGACGACGAGCCCGATCTTCGGGGTCTGCTGCGGATTTTACTGACCGGCAAGGGCTACGAGGTGCTGGAAGCCGGCTCAGGTCGGGAGGCCGTGGAGCTGGTGCGTTCGGAACCGCGGATCGATCTGGTCATCATGGATATCATGATGCCGGGTCTGGACGGCATCGGTGCCTGCGCCGAGATCCGGAAATTCTCCACAGTCCCCATGCTCTTTCTGACTGCCAAGAGCCAGATTTCGGACAAAACAGCGGCCTATGCCTCCGGCGGCGACGACTACCTCGCCAAGCCCTTCTCCCAGAGTGAGCTGATGCTGAAGGTCGAATCCCTGACCCGGCGCTACCGCATCTACAAGGGAAAGCAGGAGGGCCTCAGCGACATCGATGTCCGTCTGGACGAGCGCCGGGGCTGCGCCATCCGCAACGGCGAGCGGATCGAGCTGACAGACAAGGAATTCGCCATTTTGCGGTTCTTCTTCCGTAACCGGGGCAAGACTGTGGATGTCCCCACGCTCTACGAGGGTGTATGGGGAGAAAAATATATGCCCTCCTCCAATAACACCGTCGTGGTACATATCCTGAACCTGCGTAAAAAGCTGGAGGCCGATCCGGCCAATCCCAAGCTGATTCGCACCGTATGGGGAAAGGGGTATCAGTTTGGATGAATATCGCCCATTTCGGACGCTGACCTTTAAGCTCATGGCGGTCATGTGTCTGGCTCTGGCGGCAGCTGTCATGACCTTTGCCTGTGTGATGATCGTGGGAACGGATATCATTGAGGAATCCTACCTCTCCCCCGAATCGGTCAATCAGCGGCTGGGCGAGCAGATCAGCGACTTCCGCGCCTATGTCACCGAGGGCAGCATTGCCAGCAACGACGTAAATGCCGTGGGCATGTGGAATCAGGAGCACCCCCTCACCAGCATCACCGTCTACGGTCTGAATACCACCATCTCCTCCACCCCCGACGGTGCGGAGCTGGTGCTCAATGAGACGGGTCTCGTCCTGCGCTCTGAGCAGAGTGAATACACCGGCAGGGAATATCCCGTCAATTTCCGCGACGGCGTCTACACCGTCGCTCTGTACGACAGCTCCCGCGCCATAGTCAATATGGCGGTAAATATTATCGGATTGGTACTGTCAGCTCTGGTACTGGTGGCCATCGTACTGCTGTATGAGCAGCATATCACCCGCACGGTGCAGACCCTGAGCCGTCAGGTGCGGCAGGTCAGCCGGGGCGATCTTCGAATGCAGATCAAGCCCCAGACCCGCGACGAGATCGGCCAGCTGGCCCTTGACGTGGATACCATGCGCCTGAGCATCATGGACAAGCTCCAGCGGGAGGAGGCCGCATGGACGGCAAATTCCCAGCTGCTGACCGCCATCTCCCATGACGTCCGCACGCCCCTGACCGCCCTGCTGGGTTATCTGGAAATACTCTCCGATGAACAGAACACGCCTGAGGAGCGCAAGGCCTATCTGGAGATCTGCAAAAGCAATGCCCTGCGGCTCAAGGGCCTGACGGACGAGCTCTTCGGCTTCTTCCTCGTCTTCGGCAAGCCCACCCCGGATCAGGTTCTGGAGGAATTCGACGCAGCGACCCTCCTCGATCAGGTTCTGCTGGAGCATGTGATGGACCTGAGCCAGCGGGGCTTTCATGTGGAAAGCAGCTCCGCCGGGGAGATCACCGGCAAGCTCGCGGTGGATCTGAGCCACTTCCGCCGGATTTTTGACAATCTGTTCTCCAATGTACGCAAATACGCCGATCAGAGCAGCCCCGTCACCATTTCCCAAAAGCTGGACCGGGACGAGCTCATCGTCACCATCTCCAACCGCATCAACAAGAACCGCACCCGTGTGGAGAGCAACCGCATCGGCCTGCAGACCTGCCACAAGCTGGTGGCCGCCATGGGCGGTGAGTTCAACCAGTACCGAACCACCGACACCTTTACTGTGGAGGTGCTCCTGCCGGTGTACGGCACAGCGGACAATTGATAAAGAGGATGTAACCATGAAAAACGGAACACTATGGAAGGATATCGACGGAAATGACATTCAGGCCCACGGCGGCATGATCCTCATGCACGAGGGTGTCTCCTATTGGTACGGCGAACACAAGGGCGCGGACAATTGCCCGGGAACCACACGGGTGGACGTGATCGGTATTTCCTGCTATTCCTCGACCGATTTGATGAACTGGAAATACGAGGGGCTCGTCCTAGAGGCAGACCGCGATAATCCCGAAAGCCCCATGTACTGGAAAAAAGTCTGCGAGCGCCCAAAGGTGATCTATTGCAAAAAGACCGGAAAATTTGTCCTCTGGATGCATCTGGACACCGCCGACTATACCTTCGCCGGGGTCGGCATTGCAGTCTCCGACAGTCCGGTGGGCCCATTCACGCTGATTGCTGTGAAGCAGCCGAACCGTCTGGATTCCAGAGATATGACCCTTTTTCAGGATGCGGACGGCACAGCCTATCTGTTCCACAGCTCCAACTGGAATAAAATGATGGCCATTTCCAGACTGACCGACGATTACACCGACGTGGACGGCTTTTTCAAATATGCAATGATCGACCAGTCCCGGGAGGCCCCCGCCGTTTGCCTGCATAACGGGAAGTACTACATGGTGACCTCCGGCTGCACCGGCTGGGACCCCAACAGTGCCCTTTACGCAGTCAGCGACTATGCGATGGGTATCTGGGAGCTGATCGACAACCCCTGCGAAGGCGAAAATTACAGGCGGACCTTCGAGGGACAGAGCACCTATATCTTTGAATTTAAAGGACAGAAATACCTGATGCTCGACCACTGGAAGCCCAATGACCTGAAGAATTCAGGCTACAGCATTCTTCCTCTGGAGATTGATGAAAAGGGCATCATGACCGTCCGGTGGGTGGATGAATTTCTCGTATAACAATGTAAAAATGGCCCGGAAGCCGAAGCTTCCGGGCCTTGCTGTTTTGTTTTGAGACTCACCGTTCCAAATGCCCGATCCAATACGCCGAGCGGATCATAGCGATCGGTCGGGCGGTTTTACTCGACTTCCGATCAGCAGAATCGAAAGGCTCGCATTGTCAGAGGTGACTCACCTCAAACCATGGCAGCGGTGATGATGGCCATCTTATAGACTTCCTCAGCGTTGCAGCCGCGGGACAGGTCGTTGATGGGAGCAGCCAGACCCTGCAGGATGGGGCCCAGGGCCTCGTAGCCGCCCAGACGCTGGGCGATCTTGTAGCCGATGTTGCCGGCCTCGATGGTGGGGAAGATGAAGGTGTTGGCGTAGCCGGC
>JAFWAZ010000116.1 GCA_017507425.1 Oscillospiraceae bacterium
CCTTGATGATGGAGGCGGGGTTGGCGTAGGCGCCCATGCCGCGCTCGATCATCCGGGGGGCGGAGCCGTGGATGGCCTCGAACATGGCGTAGCGGTCGCCGATGTTGGCGGAGCCGGCGGTGCCCACGCCGCCCTGGATCTGGGCGGCCTCGTCGGTGATGATGTCGCCGTAGAGGTTGGGCAGCAGCACCACCTGGAACTTCTGCCGCAGGGGATCCTTGATGAGGTTGGCGGTCATGATGTCGATGTAGTAGTCCTCCACGGTGATCTCGGGGTACTCCGCGGCGATCTCGTGGGCGATGGCGGTGAACTTGCCGTCGGTCTTCTTCATGATGTTGGCCTTGGTGACGACGGACATGTGGGTTTTGCCGTTGTTGCGGGCGTACTCAAAGGCTGCCCGGGCGATGCGGCGGGTGCCGAGGTCGGTGGTGACCTTGAAATCTACGGCCATGCCGGGAAGCTCCACGCCCCGGCTGCCGAGGACGTACTCGCCCTCGGTGTTCTCCCGGAAGAACATCCAGTCGATGTTCTTTTCGGGGATGCACACGGGACGTGTGTTGGCGTACAGATCCAGCTCCCGGCGCATGGTCACGTTGGCGGATTCCAGCGTGCCGCCGTGGGGGGTCTCGGTGGGGCCCTTGAGGATCACGTCGCAGGACTTGATCTGGGCGAGGACGTCGTCGGGGATGGCCTTCATCTGGGCCAGACGGTTCTCGATGGTCAGACCCTCGATCCGCTTGATGACGATGGAGCCCTTGGCGATCTCGTCGGCGAGGAGCTTCTCCAGCACGCGGGTGGCGTGGGCGGTGATGTAGGGGCCGATGCCGTCGCCGTCGACCACGCCGATGGTGACGACCTCCTTGGTGGAGAAATCGGTCTTGTTGGTGTCCATATGGGCGATGCGGCTGCGCTGTTCTTCCAAAAGAACACGGAACGCCTCGCAGGCCTGATTGATGTCCATTACTTGCCGCCCTCCTTGGTGTAGTTCAGCAGGCCGCCGGCCATGACGATGGCTCTCTGGCGGTCGGTCATGTCGCACTTGACGTTGAAGTGGAAGCCGTGGATCTGATCGGTGACGGTCAGGGTGCCCTGCTTCATGCCCTCTTCGATGTTGTAGATGTACAGCTGGGTGTCGGGCTGGATGGCGTCGTAATCCCTCGGATCGGCGAAGGTCAGGGGCAGGATGCCGGCGTTGATCAGGTTCGCCGCGTGGATCCGGGCGAAGGACTTGGCGATGACGCAGCGGATGCCCAGATACATGGGAACCAGCGCCGCGTGCTCGCGGGAGGAACCCTGTCCGTAGTTGCTGCCGCCGACGATGACGCCGTTACCGGCGGCCTTGGCCCGGTCGGCAAAGCTGGGGTCGCAGACCTCAAAGCAGAACTGGCTCAGGTAGGGGATGTTGGAGCGGTAGGGCAGGATCTTGGCACCGGCGGGCATGATGTGGTCGGTGGTGATGTTGTCGCCGACTTTCAGCACCAAGCGTGCAGACAGGGTGTCGGCAAAGGGCTTGGACTTGGGGAACTCCTTGATGTTGGGGCCCCGGAGTACTTCCGCATTTGCCGCTTCCTCGGCAGGCAGGGGAGCCAGCACGGCGGAGTCGTTGATGAGGAACTTCTCGGGCATCTGAATGTCCAGAGGCTCCGGCGTGGTGGTGGGATCGGTGATGTAGCCGGTCAGGGCGGAGGCCACGGCAGTCTCGGGGGAGACGAGGTAGACCTGTCCGTCCTTGGTGCCGGAGCGGCCGAGGAAGTTGCGGTTGAAGGTACGCAGGGAAACGCCGCCGGAGTTGGGGCTGAAGCCCATGCCGATGCAGGGACCGCAGGCGCACTCCAGAACTCTCGCGCCGGAGGCCAGAATGTCACTCAGGGCGCCGCAGTTTGCCAGCATGGTCAGCACCTGACGGGAGCCGGGGGACACGGACAGGGAGACGGAGGGATGGACGGTCTTGCCCCTCAGCATGGCGGCGACTTTCAGCAGGTCCATCAGGGAGGAATTGGTGCAGGAGCCGATGCAGACCTGATCCACCTTCACATCCTTCAGAGATGCCACCTCGACCACGTTGTCGGGGGAGTGGGGGCAGGCGATCATGGGCTTCAGGGCGCTCAGATCGATGTCGATGATGCGGTCATACTCGGCGTCGGGATCGGAGGACAGGGGGACATAGTCCTCGCCCCGGCCCTGGGCGATCAGGAAGGCTTCGGTGATCTCGTCGGAGGGGAAGATGGAGGTGGTAGCACCCAGCTCCGTGCCCATGTTGGTGATGGTAGCGCGCTCCGGCACGGAAAGAGTCTTGATGCCCTCGCCGCCCCACTCGATGATGGCGCCCACGCCGCCCTTGACGGACAGGATCCGCAGCAGCTCCAGAGACACGTCCTTGGCGGTGACGTAGGGATTCAGCTTGCCGGTCAGATTGACCTTGAACATCTTGGGCATGGTGATGTAGTAGGCGCCGCCGCCCATGGCGACAGCCACGTCCAGACCGCCGGCGCCGAAGGCCAGCATGCCGATGCCGCCGCCGGTGGGGGTGTGGGAGTCGGAGCCGATCAGGGTCTTGCCGGGCTTGCCGAAGCGCTCCAGATGCACCTGATGGCAGATGCCGTTGCCGGGACGGGAGAACCAGACGCCGTGTTTGGCGGTGACGGTCTGCAGATAGCGGTGGTCGTCGCCGTTTTCGAAGCCGCACTGGAGGGTATTGTGGTCGACATAGGCGA
>JAFWAZ010000117.1 GCA_017507425.1 Oscillospiraceae bacterium
GAGTTCGAGCAGATGGAGTGCGAGTTCTTCTGCCAGCCCGGCACCGATCTGGAGTGGTTCGCCTACTGGAAGGATTTCTGCAAGAACTGGCTGCTGAGCCTTGGCATCAAGGAGGAGAGCCTGCGTCTGCGTGACCACGATCCCGCTGAGCTGGCCTTCTACTCCCGCGCCACCACCGACATCGAGTACCAGTTCCCCTTCGGCTCCGGCTGGGGCGAGCTGTGGGGCATCGCCGACCGCACCGACTATGATCTGGGCCGCCATCAGGAGGCCTCCGGCAAGAAGCTGACCTACTTCGATCAGGAGCGGAACGAGCACTACATCCCCTACGTCATCGAGCCCTCCCTCGGCTGCGACCGCGTGGCTCTGGCCTTCCTGTGTGAGGCCTACGATGAGGAGCAGGTTGGCGTGGACAAGAAGGGCAACCCCGACATCCGCACCGTGCTGCATCTGCATCCCGCGCTGGCTCCCTTCAAGGCCGCTGTCCTGCCTCTGTCCAAGAAGCTCTCCCCCAAGGCTGAGGAGATCTACAAGATGCTGAAGAAGGACTTCATGGTGGACTTCGACGATGCCGGCTCCATCGGCAAGCGCTACCGCCGCGAGGACGAGATCGGCACCCCCCTGTGCATCACCGTGGACTTCCAGACCGTGGGCGACGGCGAAGTGGAGGCTGACAACTGCGTCACCGTCCGCGACCGCGACACCATGGAGCAGGTCCGTGTTCCCATCGACCAGCTGCGCGATTACATCGCCAAGAAGTGTGAATTCTAAGCGGCGAGTCGCCGCTGACAATGCGTTCTGATGGTTCGGTGGTCAAATAAGACCATTGGGCCCACTCGACTGGTCGCTATGACCCGCTCGGCGTATAGAATCGATTCCTTTTGACACCAATCCCCCGATTCTCCGGAATCGGGGGATTTTCTGCGATATCCCAGCAATCGATCATGCACCATGTCAGACCCCACGTGTTTTACTCGACTTTCCATTCGCAGAATGTACGACAGTAGGGGCGGGCCTGCGTGCCCGCCCGGGCGCACACACAGGTGCGCCCCTACGCATATTATTTGGCAGAAATCCCATTGACATTTCCTCTCTTTCGTCCTATAATAGCCCCAGATCGCAGAGCAGATCTCCTCTTCGGGGAGCCGGACGCATCCGGCTGAGAGGGCGTTTTGTCACGCCGACCCGCGAACCTGATACGGATCATGCCGTCGTAGGGAAAGATGCGGATTTTACAAAGGCCTTTGTCGCATTGCACCCACTGGGCGGAGTTGCAATGCGATACTTTTTTCCGCAAAGGAGATTATTATGTTAACCAAGAAACACCTCCGGATTCGCGCCCTGACCGAGGGCGCCATGCTGGTAGCCGCGGCGCAGGTGCTGAGCTACCTGAAGCTCTACACCTTTCCTCAGGGCGGCTCCGTGACACCGGCCATGTTCCCGATCCTGCTCTACGCCCTGCGCTGGGGCCTCGGCCGGGGTCTGCTGGCGGGCTTCGCCTACGGCACGCTGCAGCTGATCTTTGACGGCGCCTACGCATGGGGCTGGCAGAGCATGATTCTGGACTACCTGCTGGCCTTCACCCCGCTGGGTCTGGCGGGCCTTTTCAAGGGCAAGGCATGGGGCATCTTCCCCGGCACCGTCCTCGGCTGCGCCGCCCGGTTCTCCGTTCACTATATCAGCGGCGTCACCGTCTACCGGATCACCATGCCCACGGAGATCCCCGGTTTCGGCGTCTTTGACAGCGCGGAAGTTTACTCCCTCGTCTACAACGGCTGCTATATGCTCCCCTGCGCCCTCATTGCGCTGGTCATCGCTGCCGCTCTGTACGTGCCCATGAAGCCCTACTACGAGGGTCGGGATCTGATCTGAACCGCAAAAGGCTTTTTGTAGGGGCCGGCGTCCCCGACGGCCCGTTCTGAATCCCTGCGAATTCGCCGGAAGCAGATAATAACCAAAACATTTTACCGCCGGGGCGTCGAGGACGCCGCCCCCTACGATACGAAATTCGGACTTTTTTGACACACAAAAACGACCCTGCCAAACGGCAGGGTCGTCATATTTATGTACGCTTACCGCACGGACTTGGCATACTCGGTGGGGGTGATGCCGAATTTGTCCTTGAACTGGCGGGAGAAGTGGTGCACCGTGGAGTACTGCAGCGCGGCGGCGATCTCGGTGAAGTTCATGTTGTCCTCCCGGATCATCTGCTTGCTCTCCTGTAGCTTGATGCGGCGGACGTACTCGCCAGGGGAGATCTGCAGATTCTTGCGGAACAGGGCCGTCAGATAGCTGGGGGACACGTCCACATGGCGGGCCACCAGCGGCACGGTGAGCTTCTCCCGGACGTGCTCGGAGATGTACTGCTGGGCACGGCGGATGATGTCATTCTCAGAATTGACCGCGTTGGTGGTGCGCAGCTTGGTGCCGGCGGGGGCGTCCTGCTCCCGCAGCAGCTCCAGCAGCAGCATGGACAGCAGGCAGATCACCATGTCGGAGGAGTAGGTGTCCATCCGATCCAGCTCCCGGAGCATCCGCTGCAGCACGGGCACGGCGGACTGGGGGATGGTGAACTTCCGGTTGATGAACTCCCGGGTGTAATCGCCGGCAAGGTCAAAGGTGACGGTGATGTAGCTGGGGCTCATGTCCACGTCGGCGTACTGCATATGCCACTGGTTGGGGCCGTAGATCACCAGATCGCCCTGCTCCAGCAGGATATCCCGGCCATCGGCCACGGAGTGGAGCGCACCCTTGTCCACATAGGTCAGCTCCAGAGGCTCGTGGGTCTCACCGGGGAAGGTGAATCCCTTCTCCTTCTCCTGATAGAAGAAGGTATAGATGGAGCTGATCTGGATCTGGCGGCGCAGACGGAATTCGTCCCCGGCGTCCAGCCGATCCACCACCTTGTGCTCGGCGCTGCCCGCCAGCTCCACGGAGGAGCTCTCCTGATAGGGATGGATGCAAAATTTCACGCCCGGCTTGATGCAGACCACCTTATCGAGGTAGAAGTGGCGGAAGGCCTCGTCGCCATTGGCCACGGAGAGGACGGTCATACCGCCGTGATTGCACATCCACACCTCCTCGTCGCACTGCAGGACGGAGCAGTCGTCCCGGGTGAGCTCGAGGATCCTCCAGTGCTCCCCTTTCTGGGCCAGATCCCGGGAGCGGACACGCTCGGATTCGATGGTGCCGTAGGACTGGAAAGAAAGCTGATTCAGGTTGCTGATCATATCTGTCGCCTCCAAAATAGCTGAGAAGTGAATATCCTGTAAGGATCGGTTTGTATTTGCTATTATACCAAAGATAATCGGAATATGCAAATGTTATTTTACTATTTTAACTAATTTTGCACAATTCTGCTGCCGGACGGCGTATGATGCTGTTGGAGCAACAGCACCCCCGATGCTTTCGCATCGGGGGTGTTCAGACTGTCAAAGAACTTGTATTTCGATGGAGAACGTAGGGGCGAGCATTGCTCGCCCGCCGAAAATCAAGGATTTTCGGATTTCCCGAAGGGAAATCACTGTTTTTTTCGCCTTGCGGCGACTGATTTTGCCGGAGCAAAATCAGCGGGCGACCAGTGGTCGCCCCTACGGGTACTTTTTTGACAAGCTCAGCACCCCCGATGCTTCGCATCGGGGGTGTTTCTTATCTCTGATATTCGAACTGCATATCGTAGATATCCACGGTATCGCCGTCGGCAATGCCCATCTCCTCCAGACGGGCAAAGAGGCCCGACCGGCGCAGGAGCAGGTCGAAGTAGTTTCTGGCCTCGTAGTCGTCGAAGTTGATGTCCTGAATCAGATTCTCCAGCCAAGCTCCGGTGACCAGCCAAGTGCTGCCCTCATGCTCGATGGTAAGCTCCGTGGGGTCGCCCGCCAGAGGCATGGGCGCCACGTACTCGGGCTCGTAGATGGTCACGGGGGGCAGACTCTTCAGCTTCTCCGCCACCACGCGCATGAGGTTCCGGGTACCGGCGGTGGTGCCGGCGCTGATCTCGTACAGCTCGATGCCCTCCTCTGCCACCCGGGCGCGGAGCCGCTCCAGATTGTCGGAGTCGGGATCCATGATGTCGGTCTTGTTGGCGGCGACGATCATGGGCCGGTTGCTCAGATCCAGGTCATAGTTCTTCAGCTCGGCGCAGATGGCGTCGAAATCTTCCACGGGGTCACGTCCCTCGGAGCCGGAGACGTCGATGACGTGGACCAGCAGACGGCAGCGGTCGATGTGCCGCAGGAAATCGTGGCCCAGACCGGCGCCCTCCGCGGCGCCCTCGATGATGCCGGGGATGTCCGCCATGACGAAGGACACGCCCTCCTCCACGTAGATGACGCCCAGATTGGGGAACAGGGTGGTGAAGTGGTAGTTGGCGATCTTGGGCCGGGCATTGGAGGTGACACTCAGCAGGGTGGATTTGCCCACGTTGGGGAAGCCCACGAGGCCAACGTCCGCCAGCAGCTTCAGCTCCAGAATGACGTCCCGCTCCTCGCCCTTGCGGCCGGACTTGGCGAACCGGGGGACCTGACGGGTGGCGGTGGCGTAGTGGGAGTTGCCCCAGCCGCCGCGGCCGCCCTTGGCGATGACGAAATCCTCGCCGGTGGACATATCCACGATGATCTGGTTCGTCTCGGCGTCCCGGACCACGGTGCCCCGGGGCACGTTGATGACCAGGGGCTCGCCCCGCTTGCCGGCCATCTTCCGGCCCATGCCGTTGACACCTGCACCGGCCTGATACTTGCGCTTATAACGGAAATCCAGCAGGGTGGTCAGGTTGTCATCCACCCGCAGGATGACGCTGCCGCCGTGACCGCCGTCGCCGCCGTCGGGACCGCCGGAGGCCACATACTTCTCCCGATGGAAGGCCACCGCGCCATCACCGCCGCGGCCGCCGATGACTGTAATGCGTACTTTATCTACAAACATCTCAAAAAATCCTCCTTTAACTAAGGAATGGGGTTTATTCATAAATGCATAATGCTGAATGCAGAATGCAGAATGATTGTACCCAAAATTCTGCATTCAGCATTATGCATTCTGCATTAAAAAACTGCCGCAGTTCCTGCGGCAGTTTTCCAAGCAAATTACTGTGCCTCGTAGACGGAGCACTGTCTGCGATCCTTGCCCTTGCGCTCGAAACGGACGGTACCGTCGACCAGAGCGAACAGGGTGTCGTCGCTGCCGATGCCGACATTGACGCCGGGATGGATGTGGGTGCCTCTCTGGCGGACCAGGATGTTGCCGGCCAGGACGAACTGACCGTCAGCACGCTTCACGCCCAGGCGCTTGGCCTCGGAATCACGGCCGTTCTTGGTGGAACCGCCGCCCTTATGGTGAGCGAAGAACTGAATACCAATCTTCAGCATGGTGTTACACCTCCA
>JAFWAZ010000118.1 GCA_017507425.1 Oscillospiraceae bacterium
CGACCAGACCGTTGGCACGGTGGTTGAAGGGACTCATGCCGTTGTAAACGTGGGTCAGGCACTTGGCACCGTTGGCATAGGCCATGCAGGCCTGCTCATAGGTGGCGGCGCTGTGACCGATGGAAACCACCACGCCGCGGTCAGCCAGGTAGCGGGTCAGCTCGAAATCGGCATCCGTCTCGGTAGCCATGGTGATATAGCGGATGTTGCCCTTGGCGGCAGCCTGGTAGCGCTCGAACTGCTCGATGGTGCCCTTGACGATGTGCTGCTCGGGCTGTGCGCCCTTGTACTTCATGTCAAGATAGGGACCCTCAAAGTGGATACCCAGGATCTCGGCGCCCTCGTAGCCCTCCTCCATGACCTTGGCGACATTGGCGACGGCGTCGGTCAGGACCTCCTCACTCTGGGTGATGGTGGTGGCCAGGAATGCGGTGACACCCTCGGAAACGATGTTCTTGGTCCAGTTGCGCAGACCCTCCTGGTGGGCATCGTTGGTGTCGAAGGTAAATGCACCGTGGCAGTGGACATCAATGAAGCCGGGGACGATGCGCTGCTCGCCGTAGTCCACATCAGCTTCCTTGGTGCCGTAGGGGTAAATACCGGTGATCTTACCGCCGTCCATCTCGATCTGAGCGGGGATAAACTGGTCGGCGATCCACACCTTCTTGCTTTGAATGATCATTGTGAAAAACCTCCTTATTATTGGTCTATAGTGATTCTATTATAGCGCAACATGCATAAAAATGATTTACATTTTTCAATCTATTTGGTGCAGGTTTTAGTTTCAAGCTTGTTTTTAAGGATGCACTGTGATACAATGTTTATGCAAATAAAATACGGGAGGTATACATCCAATGAACATTTTCAATTACACCGAAGAGCAGATGAAGGAAGCTTCTTCCACCTTCACCGTTCATGAGATTTATCAGCAGCCCGCTACCTGGCGCAAGACCTGCGCTCAGCTGGCCGCCTGCAAGGACGAACTGCAGAAGTTCCTGGACCAGGTTGTGAAGGCAGAGGATTTCGACATCGTTCTGACCGGTGCCGGCACCAGTGAGTTCGTGGGCAATTCCCTGTACCACGCCCTGAACAAGAAGTACAACTTCAAGGTCAAGTCCTACGCTTCCACTGACATCGTTCCCAACCCCGAGGACACCCTGTCCCGCACCAAGCCCACCCTGCTGGTCAACTTCGGCCGTTCCGGCAACTCCCCCGAGTCCGTCGGCTCCGTCGAGGCTGCCGAGGTGGTCTGCGAGAACCTGTTCCACCTGTTCGTCACCTGCAACTGCGAGGGTGCTCTGTCCAAGCTGGCTGACTCCCGCAGCAACTGCTTCGCTCTGAACCTGACCCCCGAGACTCATGACAAGTCCTTCGCCATGACCTCCAGCTACTCCAACATGTATCTGGCCACCTATCTGGCTCTGAATCTGGACCGTCTGGACGAGATCACCGCCGCTGTCGAGAAGATCTGCGTCGCCGGCGAGAACTTCCTGAACAACCAGTACGACGCCGTCGCCAAGATCGTCAGCGAGTTCGACTTCGACCGCATCGTCTATCTGGGCAACATCGCTCTGAAGGGCGTCGCTCAGGAGTCCGCTCTGAAGATGCTGGAGCTGACCGCCGGTAAGGTCGCCACCATGTACGACTCCCAGCTGGGCTTCCGTCATGGCCCCAAGTCCATCATCAACGACACCACCCTGACCGTCGCTTACCTGTCTGACGACGCCTACCGCCGTCAGTACGAGCTGGATCTGATCAAGGAGATGGCCGGCCAGCGCAAGGGCAACAAGATCTGCGTCGTTTACAACAAGGCCTGCGAGGGCATCGAGGAGCTGGCTGACTACACCGTCCAGATCGATGTCGGCTGCGACATGGAGAACATCATGCTGGGTCTGGACTTCATCATGTTCGCTCAGACTCTGGCCGTCATGAAGTCTCTGTCCATGGGCATCACCCCCGACAACCCCTGCCCCACCGGCGAGGTCAACCGCGTTGTCAAGGGCGTCATCCTGTACCCCTACACCCTGAGCTAATATAGAATTAACGGAGGATATCAAAAATGATTGGTTTGGTTGTTACTGGCCACGGCCTGTTTGCAGAGGGCATGCACTCTTCTGCCAAGATGATCGCCGGCGAGAACGAGCTCGTCAAGTACGTTTGCTTTGAGGAAGGCATGAACACCGAGCAGCTGTCCGAGAAGCTGGTTGCCGCTTACAACGCTCTGGGCGAGTGCGATGGCATCATCGTTCTGTCCGACCTGCCCGGCGGCTCCCCCTTCCGCACCGCTGTTGAGAGCGCCATGACCCTGCCCGAGAAGCAGATCATCGTTCTGTCCGGCACCAACCTGCCCATGATCATCACTGCCGCTACCATGGCCAGCTTCTCCGACGACGCTGAGGCTATGGCCGAGGAGCTGCTGTTCGAGGGCAAGGACAATGTGGTTCGCTTCGCCATGACCGAGCGCGAAGAGGTCGAAGAGGAAGAGGACGGCATCTAATCTATGATCAATTGGGAAGTTGTTCTCTGGACCTGCATCACGCTGGCAGTCATCATGGGTGTGATCGGTCTGGTTCTGACCTTCATCTCCGCTTCCAACATGCGCAAGCGCCGCAAGGAAGTCGGTGATCTGCACACCACCCTCGCCATCGGCAAGCGCGTCATGTTCGCCGGCGGCATTTACGGCAAGGTCGTTCGCATGAACGATACCGACGAGATCATCGGCGTCGAGGTTGCCCCCAAGACCGTAATCGATATCTCCCGCTTCGCAGTTCAGGAGATCGTCGATTAAGCTTGTCTGAATCACCAAAAACGGCGGAATCCGATTTCGGATTCCGCCGTTATTTTCATTTTCTGTACTTCAGCCAGATCCACAGATAATTGCCGAAATGAAATCCCGCAAGAGAAAGCGTGGCATTGCAGAGATTCAACGGAAGACCGTATACTTCCCGCTCAATCAGCTGATTTCCCAGCATAAGGAGTGCGGCAAAAATCAGAACCGTCATCACAACGCCAAACGTGGCCCGCTCCCGCGTCTCTTTTCTCAGGCGCTCTGTTTCCTCCGCAGCCACGGCTGTGACCGCCTCAACTTTTTCCGTGTCCGTTACATTCTCGATACACAACAGCTCTGCGACCGTGGTACCGAGCGCTTTGGCCAGCGGCTCCAGCATGGCCATGTCCGGATAATTGAGCCCCCTCTCCCATTTGCTTACGGCTCTGTCCGTCACATTCAGCTTCTGTGCAAGATCTTTCTGTGTCCAGCCATAGCTTTTTCTCAGCTGCTGGATTCTGTTTCCTGTCTCCAAAGCATTCATACCGGTAACCTCCTCTGCTTTGTATGGCTAAATCATACCATATGACGCAGGATTTGTCACTCGACTTAAAGTTGAACCGCCCATATACAGCCAAAAAGGATCCCGTTTCCGGGATCCTTTTCATATCACTCAGGAATTATCCTCATTCCGGGCGTCCTTCATTCTCTTGCGCATCTTGGCCACCCGCAGGGCTGCCTTCGCCTCACGGCGCTTTTTTGCATCTTCCTTTTCCTGCTTAGCAACCTCAATCTCATGGGCCTTTCTGGCTTCCTCGTCATACTCCCACTCGGGGACATTGGCCTGAAACTCCAGACCGAGCTCCGCTGCCATGGCCTTTGCCATGGGCTCCGCAGCAATGCCACGTTTGGAGGTAAAATAAGTAGGAACAACGGCCACCATATTGCCATCCGCGTCGGAGAAGGCCAGAGAACGGCTCTCCACATGGCCGCTCTTGACAGTGAGTGTCTGCAGACAGGCAACCTGATTCAAGTCAATGATTCGCTCCCGGAATCCCTGAACCCTAAGCACGTTCGCTTCTGCATCATGAATCACGGCAGCCTTGTTGACATTCAGAATATACAACAGCAACACAACAACGACCATCAGCACACCCGCAGCCGTCAGCAGCAGAATCACAAGATCTCCGCGAAGTGCATAGAGCAGAAATGCCATAACGCCGATCATCACAATCGAAAAAGCAATGCCGGCAACACGCTCGGCCAGTGTAGAAAGCGGATATTTTTTCATTACAAAATTCCTCCAATCAGAATATGTACTATTATACTCTCTGATCGGACGTATTGCAAGAGTTTATCCGCAGAAAACGCAAAAAGGGCAGTTCCGAAGAACTGCCCCAAAATTACGATCAGGCTTCGACAGCCATCTCCACACCGCCCTGAAGACGGATGGAGAGCACGTGACAGGCGCCTTCGCCCAGTGCGCCGTCCATGCCGGCCACAAAGGCGTCCAGAATGTCATAGGGAACAAAGGCCTGAATGGTACCGGCAAAGCCGCCGCCGTGGACGCGGTAGCCGCCTCTGCCCTGCAGATAATGCTCACAGAGGGCGAGAGCCACAGCCACGTCCTGATGGGCCTTGTAACCAGCAGGAATGACGTTCTGCAGGTACATATAGGAGGAACGGCCGCTCTCCTTCAGCAGGGAGAGGAACTTATCAAAATCACCGGCCCGCAGAGCTGCAACCTGCTGAGGCACCCGGGCGTTCTCCTGATAGAAGTGGATGGCACGCATGACAGCGCGGTCGCCGCAGGCCTCGCGGATCTGAGGGATCGCAGCATAGAAGTCCGCCTCGTCGATCTGGGTCAGAACATCCTTTCCGAGGAATGCAGCGGCTGCCTTCATCTCGCCGGGAACGGCGGCATACTCGTCGGTCAGATCCGCATGATCGGCGCCGGAATCGATGATGCACAGTGCATGACCGCAGGAGGAAAAATCAAAGTCCACAGGCTCGATGACAGGCTTGCCCTCTTCGAAGAAATCGATGGTCACCAGATTGCCGACAGCAGAAGCCATCTGATCCATCAGGCCGCAGGGCTTGCCGAAGAAAACATTCTCGGAATACTGACCAATCATGGCGATCTCAGGCTGGGAGACCTTGCCGTCGAAGAACAGCGCATTAACGATGGTACCAACCAGCACCTCGAAAGCAGCAGAAGAGGACAGACCGGAGCCGGGCAGAACCGTGGACTCGCAGTAAGCATCGAAGCCCTCAACCTTACAGCCAAGCTGGGTGAACCGGGCAGCAATGCCGCGCACCAGAGCAGGCGTGGAGTTGATCTCAGCAGCAACAGGCTCCAGCTCGTTGACATTGACCTCACACATGGGATAGCCCTTGGACTGGATGCGGATGACATCGGTACCGTTCAGCCGAACAGCAGCCACAGTATCCAGATTCACAGCACCGGCCAGAACGCGGCCGCGCTGATGGTCCGTATGGTTGCCGCCGATCTCGGTACGGCCGGGAGCAGAAAAATACCGCTCGGGTGCGTTGCCGAAAACCGCAGAAAAACCGGCATCCAGACGGTTCCGGTCGTTATTGGAAAGGATAAGACGCTCTTTGCTCATGAGTATACCTCCAATTATTTATTGATATGTTTATTATACCAAAAAACACCAGAATTGGAATTGGAATTCTTCATACAAATACATGGAGATATCTGGTTAAAGTGACACATACCATCGGATAAACACAAAAAAACTGCTGCAAAACTCACGTTTCACAGCAGCCTTTGTACGTATAATTGGAAACTCAATTTATAGCAGAACTTAACGATACAGCCAGTTTGGATCAAATTCCGTAAAATCAGCAATCCAGTGGTCAGCCAAACCAAGCAATTGGGCTTCGGAAGCGGTAGTTCCGACTGCAACAATACAGCCTGCCCCGTTCTCCCGGGCCTGCCGGATCGAGGACAAGCTGTCCTCAATGACCATGCAGTCCGCCATAGACACCCCCAACCGACGGGCGGCTTCGAGATGCATGGCACCCTTGTTTGGATAAGTACCGTCATCATAGACAACATCTTCCCTTCTGAACCACTGACCGAGATCAAAGGTATCAAAAAAGAAATCGATGTTTGCCTTGATGGAAGCACTGGCTAAGCCAAACGGAACGCCTTTCTCCTGCAGAAGCCGAAGAAAGGCTTGGGTTCCGTTTACTAGATGCGTGATTTCCGGATTTGCCACGCAAGCAAGCCGGTACAATTCCTCTTTCTTTTCGGAAAAAAAGTCTCTCTGCTGGCTGTCCAGCCACGGCGCCATATTTTTCAATATTTCATCGTTGCGGGGACCGCAAAAAAGCTTTGTATCCGGAGCTGCTGACCCGTCAGGGTTAAGCTCCCGGTAGATTCTTGACCAAGCCTCCAGATGGAGGCTTGAGTCAAAGAACATTGTACCGTTAAAATCAAGAAGAACTGCAAACATACAGATCAGGGGATCTTAGAAGATGCCGAAGAATGCGCCGACGAGGCCCAGAACCAGCAGGGCGCCGATGCACATAACGGGGGTCCACTTCTTGTTCTTCATCAGGAAGAACAGGCCCAGGGTCAGAGCCAGGGGGATCATCTTGGGCAGAACGCCGTCGAGGATGCTCTGGATAACGATGGGAGACTCGCCGTTCTCGATGACCATGTTGACGGTGGTGCCACCGTAGTTGGAGGTCAGAGCGCCGACGATGAAGACACCCAGCAGGGAAGCAGCGCGGGTGAACTCCTTAGCATTGGCAGTCAGCAGCTCGATAGCCTTGGTGCCCAGGTTGTAGGACCAGTGCATCAGGAAGAAGCGGACTGCGAACTGAACAATGTTGAAGATCAGCAGGAACATGATGGGGCCCATGATGCTGCCCTGAATTGCCATGTTGGAGCAAATACCGGCAGCGATGGGAACCAGAGTGAACCAGAAGATAGCGTCGCCGATGCCGCCCAGGGGGCCCATAGCGGCAACACGGACGGCACGGATGGTGCCGATGTCAGCCTTCTGCTGCTCCAGAGACAGCACGATACCCATAACGAAGGTGACCAGGAAGGGGTGGGTGTTGAAGAACTCCAGGTTGTGGGCCATGGAGATCTTCAGATCCTCGGAGCCCTCACCGTGGATGGCCAGCAGGCCGGGCAGGATGCCGTACAGCCAGCCGCAAGCCTGCATACGCTCGTAGTTGAAAGAGGCCTGCAGGTTCAGGGAACGCCAAACCATCTTGTTCAGGGTCTTCTTGTCGAGATTAGCAGCAGGCTGCAGATTAGTGTAAGAAGTTGCATTAAATGCCATCGTCGTCGCCTCCATTTCCATTACCGCCAGCATTCTTCAGGGCAACGCCAGTCTGGAAGTCGTTCAGAGCCAGAGCGATACCGACGAATGCGATCAGCAGCAGGGCAGAGCCTGCCAGCTCGGGGATGTAGCCAATGATGGTAGCCATGGTGAAACCGGCAAAGTAGATGCCCCAGTGCTCGTTGGACAGCATGATGCGCAGCAGGGTTGCGAAACCGACGAAACGCATCATACCACCAGCGGCGCCCAGACCGGCCATCAGCCAGGGAACTGCATCGAAAGCAGCCTGCAGAGCCTCGCCCATTGCGGAACCGCCAACCAGACCGATGGTGCAGACAGTGGCGAACAGGACGCCCAGAGCAGCCATAGCCAGATAGTTCAGACGAACGATGCCCTTGTGATCACCCTTCTCAGCCATCTTGTCAGCAGCGGACATGACGGGAGACATAACGGTGAACAGCAGGGTGACCATGTACTGGCCAATCAGAGCGAAGGGAACAGCCAGACCGACAGCAGCGGTGGTGTCCAGACCGGAAGCGATGGCGAAAACGACAGCCATAACGCCGCCGATAACAGCGTTGGGGGGCTGAGCGCCGCCAACAGGCATGTTACCGATGGTCATCAGCTGGTAGGTACCGCCAACAACCAGGCCAGTGGGAAGATCGCCCAGGATCGCACCGACGACAGCGCCGGATACGATGGGCTGATACAGGGATTCCAGAAGATCAAACTGGTCGATAGCGACGATGAAAGTCCACACGAAGACCAGAATGATCTGAATAGCACTAAAGCCCATAGTGTATTTCTCCTTTATTTATTTTCTTTTGAAGTGAAAAGTGTTACTTGAACAGCTTTTCGATGCTCTCGGGAGCCTCAGAGGGAACACGACGGATCTCGAGTTCCACGCCCAGGTCGCGGAGCTTGGCAAATGCAGCGACATCCTTATCGTCGACGGCGACGGAGCCGGCGACCTGACGCTTGCCTTCGGCCATATGCATGTTGCCGATGTTGACCTTCTTGATGGGAACGCCACCCTCGACAAGACGCAGAACGTCAATGGGGGTCTCGCAGATGATGAAGATCTTCTGCTTGTCACTTGCCTTGTGGATCGTAGCGCAGGTCTTCTCGATGGTCCAGTAACGCATAGCAGCATAGCTGGGGGCAGCCATGTCCATCAGGCCCTGACGCATCTTGTTGCCAGCGACTTCGTCGTTGGCGACAAGGATCAGGTTTGCACCGATGGCGCCGCACCACTGGGTTGCGACCTGGCCATGGACAAGACGATTGTCGATACGAGTGATAATAATGTTCGGCATGGGAATCTCCTCCTTGAAATATACGTCTGAGTTTCCAATTCAGCGCATGTTAATTATATGATTTTTTAGTCATGTTGTCTTTACATTTTTTAGTATGGTGTTTAACAAAAATAGCTAATTCACACTTCGTTCATTTTCTCTGCTGCTGACCGCCCATGCAATTACACTAGCCAAACTGCCAAAAAGGTGCTATACTGTTTTTACTGGAGGTGTACGAAGTGCAAAACGAAACCGCAGGAACGGCATTCAAGGATTACGGCATTGTCTACAAGACCCTGAGCGAGGATAAGCGCAATTCCCTGCTTTGCCAGACCTTTCATATATCATCCCAACGGTCCGTTTCCCAGTTTTTACTTTTCAGCTGCAATGCCTATCTGGAGCTGCTGAGCGGCGCCGGAATTCTGTTGGTATCCACTGACCCGGAGAATGGTAAAATCGATGAGTTCCCTATGAGTCAGCGGATCCAGCTCAGGCCGAATGTCTATTTCGGTTTCATTGCCGCCACACCGGAGCTTGCCGTAAACGTCTATGTGGACACCAGCTGCTCTTTTGATACGCTGAATCTGTTCCCCACGTCCGAATCTCAATCTTCGCTTCCTTCCGTCCGGATCAGCAGTCTTCTGGGCTACTGCTACCGGATCCGCACCCCGGGTTGCCGTTTTCCGGAGGAAACCCATGATTTTTTCGAGCTGACCTACGTGGACACCGGCATCCTGCATACCGACGTAAACGGCATCCGCCATACGCTGGCAGAAAAGGAAATGATCATCTACGGTCCCGGACAGCATCACCGGCAGTCTGCCGATGACACCCAGTCTGTGTCGTATGTGACCGTTCAGTTCCGCATGGAGAACCTGAACCCGAATGCGGAGAAAAACTGGTATGAGATTCTGCTGAACAAGGTTCATCCGTACAGCAAGAAGACACACACTCTCATGAAAACACTGGTGCAGGAGAGCGCCGCCGGCGTCCCCTACACGGACAGTCTGATGCTCTGCCTTCTGACGGAGACCGTCATCCGCCTGCTCCAGAGCTGCCATATTGCATCCGCTACCGCGCCGGCCGGCATTGCCCGTCAGAACTACCGGGATGAGCTGTTCGAGCGGATCAACAATTATATTGAAAGCAAGATCTGCGAGCCCCTCACCGTCGCGGAGATCTGCCAGCAGTTCTCCATTTCCCGGTCGTCTCTGCAGCTGCTGTTCAAAAACACAGTGGACCAATCCCCCAAGAAGTACATCAGTGATATGAAGCTGGAAAAGAGCCGCCAGATGCTGCGGGAGAACAAATACACCGTCAGCGAGATCTCCCTGAAGCTGGGCTACAGCTCCATCCACTATTTCTCCAACTCGTTCACCCAGAAATACCACATCTCCCCCAGCGAATACGCCAAGCGCATATATTAAGGAGGAACCACATGAAACTAGGAGTCATCGGCACCGGCGCCATCACCAGATCCATGCTGGCAGAATACCAGCGCTGCGACAAGTTTGAGATCAACGCAATCTGTTCCCGTAAGGAGGAGACCGGACGGGCTATGGCAGAGGCCTTCTCCATCCCCAAGGTCTACACCAGCCTGCCCGACATGCTGGCCGATCCGGAAATCGGGATCGTCTATGTGGCAACGCCCAACAGCATCCATTTCTCTCAGGCCAAAGCGGCCCTGCTGGCAGGCAAGCATGTGATCTGCGAGAAGCCCTTTACCCCCACCGTCGCGGAAGCTCATGAGCTGATCGCCCTCGCCAAGGAAAAGCACCTGCTTCTGTTTGAAGCCATCACCCTTGCCCATCATCCCCATTACCGCTTCATCAAAGAGAATCTGGCAAAGCTGGGCAAGCTGAAGCTCGTCAGCGCCACCTTCTGCCAGTTCTCCAGCCGCTACCCTGCCCTGCTGGCGGGCAACCCCTCCCCTGTTCTGAACCACGCCTTCGCCGGCGGCGCCCTGATGGACATCAACCTCTATAACATCCATTTCATTGTCGGTCTGTTCGGCGCGCCCAAGAGCGTCCGCTATTTTGCAAACCGCCACGAAACAGGCGTGGATACCAGCGGCATCCTGCTTCTGGAATACGAAGACTTTCTGTGCCAGTGCACCGCCGCCAAGGACTCCGCCGCGCGCAACGGTGTCCAGATCATCGGTGTGGACGGCTATATGGAGATCACCCCCAGTGCCAGCAATCTGCAGACCGTGGAGCTGAACGTCCGGGGCGCGGACAAGGTCACCGTCCACCTGCCCGAGAATCCTTGGTACTATGAGGTTCAGGATCTGGGCCGTCTGGTGGAGGAGGCCGATTACGGGTACTGCTACAGCAGCCTGAATACCACCATGGATGTGGTGTCCGTTCTGGAGCAGGCCCGGAAGTATGCCGGCTTTGATTTTTAAGGTCACACACAAGCCGATACTATAATAAAAATATCGGGGCCGCAGCATGCATTTTGCTGCGGCCCCATATTTTCTGATCCATCTTCGCAATTCTGTGAATTATGCAATAAGTATCACAAAGTTTCCGTTGCTTTTTTTGGAAAATTTGATAAAATGGAGGCATGAACGGCAAAGCATTTTGCCTGAAATACATATTGCAAAAGGAGAGAAGAACGATGATGTCCCGATTCAAGAAACTGTTGTGTCTCATCCTCTGCTGCGCCATGGTACTTTCCAATGTACCGCTTGCAAGGGCAGAGGAAGCACAGCCCGAAAAAGCCTATGACATTTATCCTATCGTAAGAGAGATCGCCTACGATGGCACCGAGTTTTCACTGGGTGAGCAGGTGAATGTCGTGTACGAAACCGGCATCGATGATGCGACCAAGGCCTATCTTGCCGAGGTCCTGGAGGAGAACGGTCTCAGCGCAGCCGTCGCAGCGGAGCCCGTGGAGGGTGGCTTCAATATCCTTCTGGGCGTGAACGGTTCCGGCGAAGCTGCCGATGCCTACGAGGATTCCCTCACCCTGAAAACCGATAACCTTTACGCCAACTACGATGCCTATGTTCTGGAGGCCAAGGACGGTCAGATCACCGTCGTCGGCAAGGACTCCGATGCCGTCTACTGGGGCATCGCCACCCTGAAGATGATGCTCTCCTCCTTCGAGGACGATGTCCTGCTGGGTGCCCAGATCGAGGACTATGCCGGCATCGAGTTCCGCGGCTTCATCGAGGGCTTCTACGGCGGCTGGGACTATGAGACCCGCGCCGAGCTCATGGAGTTCGCCCGGGACGTGAAGATGAATATGTATGTGTACGCCTCCAAGACCGACGCATACCACACCAGCCGCTGGGCCGATCTGTATCCCGAATCCGATATCCGTCAGATCGAGGAGCTGGTGAAGATCGGTCAGGAAACCAAGTGCTACTATGTATGGAGCGTGCATCTGGGCAGCTTCTTCAGCGGCCTGAGTATCGCCAACAACCCCTCCCTTTACGAGGAGCGCTACCAGAAGCTGGTGGCAAAGCTGACCCAGCTTTACGATGTGGGTGTCCGGAAGTTCGACATCCTCAACGACGACTTCGGCAGCGGCTCCCATGCGGATGTGGTCACCGTCCTGAACCGTCTGACCGAGGAGTTCATCATCCCCAAGGGCTGCGAGCCCATCACCTACTGCCCGCAGGGCTATAACAAGTCCTGGTCCGGCAACGGTGCGGAGCTGGATGCTCTGAAGGCACTGGACGACTCCATCATCCTCTACTGGACCGGCGATGATGTCAACTCCCCCATCACCCAGTCCACCGTGGACTATGTCGCAAACCGGACCGGCCAGCCCGTTTCCTTCTGGCTGAACTACCCCGTCAACGAGCATGCAAAGTCCGGCATTTTCCTCGGCAACATCACCCACTATGCCCGGGACGGCGTCACCGGCCTGAAGGCCGCCGTTTCCAATCCCTCCCGCTTCGGTCAGAGCAACAAGGTTGCCCTGTTCCAGCTGGCTTCCCTGTTCTGGAACAATGACAACTACTCCGCCCATGCCGAGGATGTGTGGCTGGATTCCTTCAATTATCTGGAGGCCGGCGTGGAAGAGGCCTACCGGACCATCGGCCGCAACGTGGCCAACTGCCCCGGCTCCAGCCGCGTGGGCGCAGGCTTCCCCGAGTCCGAGTACATCAAGGACAATCTGGCCGCCGTCAGCACCGCTGTCGCCAACGGCCAGCCCATCAAGGATCTCCCCGATACCCAGATCCTGCTGGACGAGTTCGCCAACATTCTGGACGCAGTTTCCTTCTTCCGTGAAAACTGTGCCAATGCCGACCTGGTTTCCGAGCTGGAGCCTTGGCTGAAGTCTCTGGAGGGCGTCACCGGCGCCGCACAGGGCGCCCTGAAAGCCATCATCGCTCTGGAAACCGACGACAGTGCAGACGCCTGGACCAACTTTGCAGCCGCCGGCAAGGCTCTGCAGAATTGGGATGCCTATCTGACCTGCGACGATCCCTCCGTTACCAACAAGGCTCTGGCCGGCAGCAAGCGGCTGCAGCCCTTTGCCTCTGACATGGTCGCTTATGTGGACAGAAATCTGACCCCCATGTTCGACCCCAACTATTCCCGTCAGGATCTGTACGCTGTTCTCGGCGGCCAGAAGCAGCGTCTGGACGACAATGCCCAGAAAATGTTTGACGGCGATCTGAATACCTATACCCAGTGGAATATTGTCCAGCAGAAGGACGACTACTTCGGTGTCGATCTCGGCGTCGTGAAGACCGTCACCGACATCACCATCGTTCAGGGCAATTCCGATACCCACCACGACTATTTCCATAAGGCAGTTCTGGAGTACTCCGAGGACGGCGAGACCTTCACCCAGCTGGGCGATCGCTATAACGACACCTACCGCATCGAGCTGGACGGACTGGACATTCAGGCCCGCTACGTCCGTCTGCGTCTGGTGGAGACCGGCACCGCCAGCAAGCCCGACTACTGGACCCACGTCCGTGAGTTCACCGTCAACCGGGAAAAGCCCGACGGCAACCGGGTCTATACCAATGTGGCAGAATATGCACGGCAGCCCCTGACCATCGAAGGCAAGGAATACAGCCTCCGTGACCTGAATATGACTCTGGCCGCCGGCGAGTATATCGGCATCAAGTTTGAAAATCTGACCCTGATCTCCGCCATCAAGCTGGAGGGCACCGGCCTGAACGGCCTGACCTGTGAATACTCCGTCAACGGCACCCAGTGGAGTGCCGCACAGGCTCTGGACGGCACCGAGGCGGTCAAATATGTCCGTCTCATCAACGATACCGCCGCTGCAGTCACCTTTGGACTGGAGAAGCTTGGCGTCACCGTGGAAAGCGCCAAGGCCGACCCCGAATTCCTCGAGACCAATCTGACGAACGGTCTGAAGGAAGGCAGCTGGGCCAACGTCTTCGACGGCAAGGACAGCACCTACGCATGGACCAACGAGGGTCAGTCCACCGGCGACTACATCACCTTTGACCTCGGCGCCAGCATCGCCCTGCATGACGTCACCGTGGTCACCGCCGACGGCAATCCCAGACTCTACAACGCAGAGATCCAGATTTCCACCAACAACACCGATTGGGAAACCATCGCCACCGTTGTCAATGACAACTCCGTCTTTGAGGTTCCCTACCGCTATGTCCGGGCCAACGCAAACGGTGCGGAAGCCAAGTATCTGCGCATCTACTTCACCGGCAGCACCGGATACTATCTGAAGCTCCACGAGATCTACCTGAACACCACCGTAGAAGCCGACAGCCGCACCGAGGTCATCACCGCCACCTTCGGCGAAAGCATCGCAAACGCCGTCGACGGCAACCTCTCCAGCCTGTTCAGCGGCAAGGCCACCGCCGCCGATTCCATCGAGTACAAGTTCACCGAAAGCACCCGCTTCAAGGCCATCTCCATCCTGCAGGATCCCGTCAGCGTCAGCAACGCCACGGTTTCCCTCCTGAAGGACGGCGGCTATGTCGAAATCGGCAAGCTCGATGAGAGCGCAAAGAAGTTCGAACTGAACACCGATGAAAATATCTACGGCCTGAAGATCACCTTTGACGGCGAGACTGACATTTCCCTCTACGAGATCTATCTGGACGCTGACAAATCCTCTTCCGGCGATATCGGCGAATATGTGGATCCCATCATCATTGAAACCAAGGACGATCTGACCGAGCCCGGCAATCTGGCCCCCGGCAAGACCCTCACCGTCTCCGGCACCTCCGACGGCAACAAGGACAACGTCAACGACGGCGACACCTCCACCAAGTGGGACAGCGATTTCATCAAGGGCGGCAATGCCAAGGAGAACGCCTGGATCTATATCGATCTGGGTGCTGACAAGACCAGCATCTTTGATGAAATGACCATGCATTATTTCAACAAGATCTACCCCACCCTCATGTATATCCAGATCTCCAACGATGCCGAGAATTGGTACGACATCAGCGAGCTGTCCAGCGCCCACAACGGCCCCACCCATCCCGTGGTCACCGACAGCTATGACACGCCCTATGCCGCCCGCTACATCAGATTGCTCTTCGAGGAGCTGAACACCGCAGCCGCCGGCAACGGCGTCGGCCTGACCGAGTGGGAGATCACCGGCATTGCCCTGTCTGACGTCTCCCTGAAGTCTGTTCCTCAGATGGATGCCATCAGCAAGGAGCTCAATGAGGAACTGACGGAAGCAGAGCTGCCTCAGTTCGTCAAGGTTACGCTGACCCAGTCTGTGGCAGGTGATATCGAGGTCATGGTTCCCGTGACTTGGGACGCATCTGCCTACGATGCAGCCAAGGCCGGCACCTATGAGATCGTGGGTACCCTCAGCCTGAGTGCATCCGTTGACGCAAAGGAAAACACCGTCACTCTCAATGTGACTGTTGGTGGCGGCGAGCAGCCCCACGAGCACGAGTGGTCTGACTGGACCGAGACCAAGGCTCCCACCTGCACCGACAAGGGCATTGAGACCCGTTCCTGCGAGTGCGGCGAGACCGAGACCCGCGAGATCCCCGCTCTGGGCCATGACTATGTCAACGGCAAGTGCACCCGCTGCGGCGATACCCTGACCTCCAAGTTCGAGGACGTCAAGGCCGGCGTGTTCTACTTCGATCCCGTGGAGTGGGCCGTCGAAAAGGGCATCACCACCGGTGCCTCCGATACCCTCTTCAAC
>JAFWAZ010000119.1 GCA_017507425.1 Oscillospiraceae bacterium
AGACCTTGGCGCAGTAGCGCTTGAAGTTCTGGGGCAGACGGGTAGACCACAGAACGGTCAGGTTGGGCTCGGGGCTGGGGCCGAGGTTGTACAGGGTGTGCAGGTAGCGGTAGGTCATCTTGGTGACGAAGTGCTTGCCGCAGGTGCCGACACCGGCCAGAGACTCGGTGACCCACTGGGGATCGCCGGAGAACAGGGCGTTGTACTCGGGGGTGCGGGCGAACTTGATCAGGCGCAGCTTCATGATGAAGTGGTCGACCATTTCCTGAATTTCCTTCTCGGTGAAGGTGCCCTCGCGCAGGTCGCGCTCGGCATAGATGTCGAGGAAGGT
This sequence comes from Oscillospiraceae bacterium, assembly GCA_017507425.1. Taxonomy (GTDB): domain Bacteria; phylum Bacillota; class Clostridia; order Oscillospirales; family Oscillospiraceae; genus Faecousia. Next base: position 332 of record JAFWAZ010000119.1, read on the forward strand.
GGAGGTACGGCCGAGGGACATGGCGGCGCCGTTCTGCTCCTTGACAGCGGCCAGATAGCCGAAGTAGACCCACTGGATGGCTTCCTGAACGTTCTTGGCGGGCTTGGAGATGTCGCAGCCGTAGAAGGAGGCCATCTTCTTCAGGTCCTTCAGGGCGCGGATCTGCTCGGACAGCTCCTCGCGGTCACGGATGACGTCTGCGAACATGGTGGAGTCGGTACGGGCCTTCTGCTCCTCCTTGTCCTCGATCAGACGGTCGATGCCGTACAGAGCCACACGGCGGTAGTCGCCGATGATACGGCCGCGGCCGTAGGCGTCGGGCAGACCGGTGATGATGTGGCTGGAGCGGCAGGCGCGCATTTCGGGGGTATAGACATCGAAGACACCGGCATTATGGGTCTTGCGATGGGTGGTGAAGAACTCCTTCACATCGCTGTCCATGGTGTAGCCGTTGTCGGCACAGGCCTTCTCAGCCATGCGGACGCCGCCGTAGGGCATCATGGCCCGCTTGAAGGGCTTGTCAGTCTGGAAACCGACGATCTTTTCCTTGTCCTTGTCCAGATAGCCGGGGCCGTGGGAGGTGATGGTGGATATGACCTTGGTGTCCATATCCAGCACACCGCCGGCCTCGCGCTCCTGACGGGTCAGATCCATGACCTGATCCCACAGGTCCAGCGTGTTCTGGGTGGGGCCTTCGAGGAAGCTTTCGTCACCGTCGTACATGGTGAAGTTGTGACGGATGAAGCTTCTCAGGTCGATCTCATTGACCCAGCTTCCTTCGGTGAAGCCGCGCCACCCCTCGTAGAGATACGTGTTTTTCATATATACAGCTCCTTAACATAAGATGACTGAAAATGTATATCTTTCGATACAGGACAATATTACCATGAATTGTCGCAATATGCAATCAGAAATTTATGCATGATTTAGAAAAATTCGCGGTGCACCCACACAGAAATGCAGCGCCATTTATATAGTAGGGGACCAGGCATAGTATGTCCGCTTTTCGGCGCCGATAATCCCGGAAGGGTTATACGAAAATTCAGAGGGAGAAAAAGGAAGGCCCTCCAATACGGTACGATAGATATCGATATCTTTGCAGCGGAATCGTCAATCTGTACAAAATTACACAGAAAAATTGTGCTGTCGAGTTTTGAAAGTAAAGTTGAAAGAATCGCCGCCGGCTGTTATACTGTACTAGAATACGGAAGTTGTGGCCGAAGTGTGCCGACTCGGCAAATGCGGGAAATTGCCCGCCGGCGCACACCGACGCAGGTTCTGTGTAACTAAGTAAGGAGGAATTAACCAAATGAAAAAGAAGTCCGCACTGTGGCGCGGCTTGACCGGCATTATGTGTCTGGTTCTGGCCCTGTCCATCATCCTCGGCAGTGTTCTGGAAGCCAATGCCGGCGCCATCGACACTTACCTGGGCACTCAGAGCTCCAAGACTGTCTCTGAGAACCCCGAGGATCTGTACGTCAAGTTTGTCCCCGATGACAAGTACCTCAATGAGGACGGCACCGGCAACTCCGCTGCCCTGATCGAGGCTGCCATCGACTTGGGCCGCCGTGAGGCTGCCGAGGGCTCCGTCCTGCTGAAGAACAACGGCGCTCTGCCTCTGTCCGAGGGCTCTGCTGTTACTCTGCTGGGCATCCGTTCCCACTCCAACCTGATCGGTTCTTCCTTCGGTGTTAAGGCTCAGGGTCCCTTCATCAATCTGGAGCAGGCTCTGTCTCAGAACATCACCGATTTCAAGAACACCATCACTTGGTCCGTCGGCTCCCGCGGCGGCGCTAACGCCCCCACCACCTCCGGCTGGAACGGCGGCGAGTTCGAGTTCAACGGCGCTGGCTTCACTCTGAACCAGACCATGATCGACATCTACGAGAAGCTCGGCGAGACCTACGTTCACTACGAGAACGAGCCCGCTGCCGAGGTCTATGATCCCGGTGAGCCCTCCATCGCTGAGATCGCTGCTGTCAACGGCGACTACAAGTCCAGCTTCGCTACCTACGGCGACGCTGCCATCGTCGTCATCGCCCGTCCCTCCTGCGAGCAGCTGGACTACATGCCCGGCGGCGTTGTTGAGGGCCTCGGCTTCGAGCACGGCGAGCCCCTGTCCCTGACTCAGAACGAGCTGGATCTGATCGAGCTGGCCAAGGAGGCCTCCGATAAGGTCATCATCCTGCTGCAGAGCTCCGTCTCCGTCGAGATCGGCACTCTGAAGAACGACCCCGAGGTCGACGCCATTCTGTGGTGCGGCGTCCCCGGCAACTACGGCTTCCTGGGTGTTGCCGACATCCTGTCCGGTAAGGTCAGCCCCTCCGGCGGTCTGTTCGACATCTTCACCGCTTACAACATGTCTGCTCCCGCAATGCAGAACTTCGGCCGTCTGTACTACGCCAACTCTGACGAGGTCACCCGTTCCGGCGGCGTTCTGGGCTTCACCCCCGGCGCTTACGCCATCGAGGCTGAGGGCATCTACGTCGGCTACCGCTACTACGAGACCCGTTACTACGACGCCGTCGCCGGCGTTCACAACGCTACCTCCGCCACCGGTGCTTACGCTACCACCGATGCATGGAGCTATGACGATGAGGTCACCTACGGCTTCGGCTTCGGCCTGAGCTACACCACCTTCGACTTCGACATGGGCGAGCCCGTGTGGGAGCGCGAGATCGGTGAGAACGGCGCACCCAACGTCTACGTCACCTTCCCCGTGACCGTTACCAACACCGGCTCCGTCGCCGGCAAGACCCCCGTGCAGATCTACGGCCAGGCACCCTACATTGAGGGCGGCGTCGAGAAGTCTGCCATCCAGCTGCTGAACTTCGAGAAGTCCAACGTCCTGCAGCCCGGCGAGTCCGAGGTCGTCAATGTCAAGTGCGATATGCAGTACATCGCTTCCTACGACATGACCCACGAGAACGCTGACGGCACCGTCGGCACCTACATCCTGGATCCCGGCTCCTACTACTTCGCAGTGGGCAACGGCGCCCACGAGGCTCTGAACTCCATCATGCTGGTTCAGGGTATGGACGAGACCAAGATGGTCGGCACCGGTGATACCACCGCTGTCTACACCAAGGACATCGACGAGGCCTTCATTTCCCGCACCGCTTTCTCCGTCTCCAAGACCGGCCACGCCATCTCCAACCAGATCCCCTACTCCGACTGGAACTACTACCAGCCCGGTGAGGTCGAGTACCTCTCCCGCTCCGACTGGGAGGCTACCTGGCCCGAGCAGTACCACAACATGAAGGTCACCAGCACCGAGCTGCTGGATCACCTGAACGGCAAGTACTACACCCTGCAGACCTCTGACGACACCTCCTCTGTCAAGTGGGGCGTCGATCACGGCATCCACATCACCGACATGTACGGTGTTGCTTACGACGATCCCAAGTGGGACGAGCTGCTGGAGCAGCTGACTCTGGAAGAGGCCATGTACATCTTCACCTTCGGCGGCCCCTCCATCCCCGGTGCTGAGTCCATCGGCGCAGTTGAGATCTACATGACCGAGAACGCCGGTAACGGTGTTGCCGTCGCTCTGAACGCCTCCAAGGATCCCGACGCTCCTTGGGCCATCCCCGCTACCGACCCCAACGGTCTGTGGCATCCCGAGGTTTTCGGTAACGCTCCTCTGGGCGCTTCCACCTTCAACCCCGAGCTGATGTACGAGCTGGGCGCCTTCACCGGCCTCGAGTCCCTGTTCACCGGCATCAACATCCTGTGGGGCCCCGGCCTGAACACCCACCGTCACGCCTACAACGGCCGTTCCGGTGAGTACTACTCCGAGGATCCCATCCTGTCCGGCGTTGCCGCTATGGAGTTCGCCATCGGTGCTCACGAGTACGGTCTGGTTGCTGCTCCCAAGCACTTCGCCTTCAACGACCAGGAGACCGACCGCGGCGGCGTTTCTCCCTGGATGACCGAGCAGCGCGCCCGTGAGGTCGAGCTCCGTGCCTACCAGTACGCCTTCGAGGCCACCAAGTACGACACTGCCGAGTACAACGCCGGTATGCGCGGTCTGATGACCTCCTTCTCCAAGATCGGCGGTGTGGAGTGCACCACCTCCTACGGCCTGATGACCGAGATCCTCGCCAACGAGTGGGGCTTCATCGGCTACGCCGTTACCGACATCTTTGACGACGTCGACCTGTGGGCTGCCGTTCTGAACTCCGGCACCACCTGCTTCGATACCCGCGGCCAGTCCGGCTTCTACACCAACACCACCCTGACCAGCTCCTTCCTGTTCCAGAACCAGATCAACGAGGGCAAGGGTCTGGACGCCAACTTCATCGACGGCGACCTGAACCTGCAGCTGAAGCTGAAGGAAGCTGTCCACAAGAACATCTTCGCATGGTCCGAGTCCCACGTCATGAACCGCTATGCCGGTGAGACCCACGTCGAGATGGTCATGGTCTGGTGGCGTGCTGCCTACTACGCAGCCGTCGCTGTTTCCGCCATCCTGATGGCTCTGTGCGCATTCCTGTACTTCAAGGAGTCCAAGAAGGAAAAGGCCGCCAAGGCCGGTTCCGTGATGTATCTGGCTGCCGCCGTTCTGGGCGTCGTCGGTGTCATCGCCTCCGTCTGGTGCAGCTCCATCAGTGCTGACAACGCTCTGATGAGCCTGGGCACCTGCATCTTCGTCGGTATCGTCGGTGCTGTCCTGAGCTTCGCCGCTTCCGTCTTCGCTCCCAAGAACGACCTGCTGCGCACTGTCGCAGGTCTGGGCGCCATCGCTTCCTTCATGGTTGTCGTCAGCAACCTGATCAGCGAGCGCGTCATGCTGGTTGCCGGCCTGTTCTCCTTCAACGCCGGTAACGAAATCGGCTGGCAGGTCTTCTATGCCACCATCGTCGCCGCTGTCGCTCTGCTGCTGGCCTGCGTCGCTGTCATCGTCGGCAGCTTCGCCAAGGGCAAGGCTGCTGAGGAAGCCGCTGCCTAATTCCCCCAAGCTACATAATATCTGACCTTTTTTCCGTCGCATGACATAGAACATTCCTCGTTTTGTTCGGTCAGATATTCCGTTCCAAAATGAGGGCGGCCCGCTTCTGCGGGCCGCCCCGAATTCGAGGAGGTCAATCATGCGCAAAATTACCAATATCAACGAAAATTGGCTGTTTCGGTACCATGACGGCACCGAAACTGCTCTGAATATTCCCCACACATGGAACAATCTGGACGGTCAGGACGGCGGCGGTGACTACTGGCGCGGCACCTGCGTCTATGAGAAGAAATTTGACAAGCCCGCATTCTCCGCCGATGAGCGCATCTATCTGCAGTTCAACGGCGTTAATGCATCTGCCAAGGTGATCCTCAACGGCACCACCGTGGCTACCCACGACGGCGGCTACTCCACTTTCCGTGCGGACATCACCGACTATCTGGCAGATGAAAACTTCATGGTCGTTGAGGTTGACAATTCCAAGAACGACCGTGTTTACCCCCAGAAGGCCGACTTCACCTTCTACGGCGGCATCTACCGTGATGTGCTGATGCTGACCGTCAACAAGGCCCACTTCGATCTGGACTTCCACGGCGGCCCCGGCATTGCCGTGACTCCCACCGTCGAGGGCAAGAACGCCAAGGTCCGCGTGCAGACCTGGAACAGCGTCGGCTCCGACGATGTCTTCGTCCGTCTGATGGACGCCGAAGGCAATGTGGTCGCCGAGGGCAAGGGTGCAGATACCGAGCTGGTGATCCAGAACGTCCACCTGTGGGACGGCGTCGAGGATCCCTATCTGTACTCCTGCGAGGCTACTCTGGTGGTGGACGGCGCTGAGGTGGATCAGGTTTCCACCCGCTTCGGCGCCCGCACCTTCCGTGTGGATCCCCAGAAGGGCTTCTTCCTGAACGGCCGCAGCTATCCCCTCCGGGGCGTCTGCCGCCATCAGGACTGGAAGGGCATCGGCAATGCACTCCACAAGGAGCACCACGACACCGATATGGCCATCATCCGCGAGATGGGTGCCAACACCCTGCGTCTGGCCCACTATCAGCATGACCAGTATTTCTACGACCTCTGCGACGAGGCCGGTCTGGTGGTCTGGGCGGAGATCCCCTACATCTCCGAGCATATGCCCAACGGCCGCGAGAACACCATCTCCCAGATGAAGGAGCTGGTCATCCAGAACTACAACCACGCTTCCATCTGCTTCTGGGGCATCTCCAATGAGATCACCATTTCCACCAAGGATACTGCGGATATGATGGACAACCACCGTGTTCTGAACGATTTGATCCACGAGATGGATCCTTCCCGTCTGACCACGCTGGCCTGCTACTCCGTCTGCGGCCCCACCAATCCCGTGGCCCACAAGGTTTCCGACATCGTCAGCTGGAACCTGTATCTGGGCTGGTACGTGCCCGGCATGTTCCTCAATGAGCTGTGGGTGGATTTCTTCCACAAGCTGTATCCCAACCGCTGCCTCGGCTACTCCGAGTACGGCTGCGAGTGCATGCCCCATCTGCACACCGATCACCCCAAGCGTCTGGATCAGTCCGAGGAGTATCAGTGCAAGTACCACGAGCATATGCTCCGCTTCTTTGACAAGCGTCCCTGGATGTGGGCAACCCATCTGTGGAACACTTTCGACTTTGCCGCTGACGCCCGCAATCAGGGCGGCGAGCCCGGCATGAACCACAAGGGCATCGTGACCTTCGACCGCAAGACCAAGAAGGACAGCTTCTACCTGTACAAGGCATGGTGGAGCAAGGAGCCCTTCGTCTACATCGCAGGCCGCCGCTTCGTGGACCGTCCCGAGGCAACTTCCACCGTTACCGTCTACACCAACCAGCCTCAGGTGACTCTGTACATCAACGGCAAGAAGTTTGAGACGAAGAACGGCGAGAAGGTCTTCGCGTTCAAGGTTCCCGTGTCCGGCGAGATGAAGATCGAGGCCAAGGCCGGCAAGCTCACCGACGTCATCAACATCCGCAAGGTCGACAAGCCCAATCCTGCCTACAAGTTGGGCAAGGATGCCGGCAACGCAGGCGACTGGGTCTAAGCCGACTGTGTCGGCTGACAAGCTGTCGCAGATGATACTTGTCGCAAGACGAGTAAAACACGTGTGGTCTGGCTGCTGTGGTAATCCAAGCCTATGGGTTGCCGCTTCTGTGCGGCCGTATCCGCAACATTCTTTCCAAAGGAGAAAGATACTATGAACGAAAATAATAGCATGAACCGTGCGAAGCTGTATCAGCTCGCGCTGTTCCCCATGAACAACGGCGCTACCAACGTCTACTTTGTTCTGATCCTGAGCTACATTGCCATTTTCGGCTCTGAGGTTCTGGGCATCGTCGCTGTTTTCGCATCCCTGATGGTCACCGGTATGCGCGTCTTCGACGCCATCACCGACCCTATCATCGGTGCTCTGATGGACAAGACCAGCACCAAGTTCGGTAAGTTCCGTCCCTTCATGGTCATCGGTAACGCCATCATGGCTGTTTCCGTCATCCTGCTGTACTGCGTCACCCCCATGATCCCCGAGACCATGATGTGGGCCCGCTATACCGCCTACGTTTTGCTGTACGCTGTCTGGGTTATCGGCTACACCTTCCAGACCTCCGTTACCCGTGCGGCTCAGCCCGTCCTGACCAACGATCCCAAGCAGCGCCCCCTGTTCACCATCTTCAACACCATCGGCTCTCTGGCCGGTATGGGTGTTATGCAGGCCATCGGCCCCATCCTGGCCGGTGACAACATGTTCGGTGACTACAATGCCCAGTGGTTCGCCGTTATGGCTCCCATCGGCATCGTGGTTTCCATCCTGCTGACCATTCTCGCCATCATCGGCATCGCCGAGAAGGATAACGAGAAGTACTTCGGCATCGGCGGCAAGTCCGAGGCTCCCAAGGTCTCTGAGTATATCCAGATCATCAAGGCCAACAAGCCCCTGCAGCGTCTGATGGTCGCCGGCGGCGGCTGCAAGCTGGCTATGGCTATCGGCACCAACATGACCGTTCTGATCATGCTGTACCACTGCATGATGGGCAACTACGATGGCCTGTACCTGCCCATGATGGTTCTGGGCTACGTCTTCGCAGTTCCCTTCTTCGTGCTGACTGTCCGTACCTCTCAGAAGCACGGCCAGAAGAAGTCCCTGATGACCTACGTTGCCGTGGCTCTGATCTGCTACGTCGGCGTTCTGGCTCTGCTGCTGATGTGGAATCCCAACAACCCCAACATGATGCTCTCCATCATGAAGGATGGCAAGTTCTCCATCAACCTGTACACCATCGCTTTCATCCTCTGCTTCGGCATCGGCTACGGCGCCTACTACGCCACCGCCGATATGCCCATCCCCATGGTCGCCGACTGTGCCGACTACGAGACTTACCGCTCCGGCAAGTTCATCCCCGGCATTATGGGCACCCTGTTCTCTCTGGTTGACAAGCTGGTCTCCTCCCTGTCCGCCACCGTCGTTTCCGTCGTTCTGCTGGTCATGTGCGGCATCGACTACCTGCCCACCAAGAAGGACGCCTTTATCCCCGGCATGAACTGGGCTGTCATTTTCCTGTTCTGCGGTATCCCCATGATCGCATGGGCACTGTCCCTGTGGTCCATGAAGGGCTACGAGCTGGACGGCAAGCGTGTCAAGATCATCAATGCGGTCAACGCTGCCCGCAAGGAGGCCATTGCCAAGGGCATGTCCACGGAGCAGGCCATGAAGACCATCACCGACGAGACCGTCTCCAAGTAATTTCCAATGCTAAGGGGCCTGCCGGACGGCAGGCCCCAAATTTCTTGCTTTTCTGGATTTCCTGTGATATAATACACGGGATATATCCTTAATTACCCAGAAATTACCAACATCTATACAGATGTTCCCATCATATAGAACTGGAGGAATCACTATGGCACTTCACGTTATGGATGAGGCCGCCCGCTGCTTAGGCTGCAAGAAGCCCATGTGTCAGAAGGGCTGTCCCATCAACACACCCATCCCCGAGGTCATCAAGCTTCTGAAGGAGCACAAGCTGGACGAGGCAGGCTGGATGCTCTTCGAGAACAACCCCCTGACCACCGTGTGCAGCCTGATCTGCAACCACGAGAACCAGTGCGAGGGGCACTGTGTCCTCGGCAAAAAGGGCGCCCCCGTCCACTTCTCCGTCATCGAGCAGTACATCTCCAGCACCTACGCCAGCAAAATGGTCAAGGGCCCTGCACCCTCCAACGGCAAGAAGGTTGCCATCGTCGGCTCCGGCCCGGCAGGTCTGACCATCGCCATCCTCATGGCCCGTTATGGCTATCAGGTGACGATCTTCGAGAGCAAGGATCAGATCGGCGGCATCCTCCGCTACGGCATCCCCGAGTTCCGTCTGCCCAAGTCTGTGCTCGACGATATTCAGTACCGCCACCTCGAAATGAAGGGCATCCGGATCCGTCCCAATACCCGCATCGGCGACGCCATCGGCGTGGACGAGCTGTTCCGGGACGGCTACAAGGCCATCTTCATCGGTACCGGCGTCTGGAAGGCCAATACCCTCGGCATCAAGGGCGAGAGCTTCGGCAATGTCCACTACGCCATCAACTATCTGAACAACCCCAGTGTCTATAAGCTGGGTGAGCGGGTCATCGTCATCGGCGCGGGCAACGCCGCCATGGACGTGGCACGTACGGCCCTGCGCAACGGCTCCCGGAACGTCACCTGCTTCTCCCTGACCAAGAAGATCACCGCCAGCGAGTACGAGTACAGCTACGCAAAGCTCGAGGGCGTGGAATTCGAGTACAACAAAAAGCCCATCGAGATCACCGACGACGGTGTCATCTTCCGGGATGTGATTGAGAACGAGGACGGCACCCTGACCGAGGTGGAGGGCAGCGACAAGCTCTATCCCATGGACAGCACCGTCATCTCCATTTCGCAGGGCCCCCTGAATGTCATTGTCACCACCACCACCGGACTGGAAGCCAACAAGCGCGGCCTGCTGGTGGCCGACGAAAAGGGCCGCACCAGCCGTCCCGGCATCTTCGCCTCCGGCGACGTGGTGCAGGGCGCCCGAACCGTGATCGAGGCAGTAGCCCACTCCAAGGTGGTTGCCGAAGCCATGCACGAGTATATCCAGAGCCTGCCGGAATAAGCCTCCGATGAAAAGCCCCCATTCTGCGGAATGGGGACTTTTGATGTGTTGTTGACAAAACTGTGCATGAATGGTAAAATCATCATGAGATTTTACAAATCCATAGAACCATTAAAAAACGGAATTTGTAGGAAATCAACAAAAAATGCAAGGAGGAAAACAAATGAGAAATGCAACCAAGAAGCTGTTGGCATTCGTGCTGGCAGCGGCCATGATCCTGTCTCTCGTTCCCGGCAGTGTCCACGCTGTGGAAAATGAGAATCTGGCTCTTGGCAAGAGTGTGACCGTCAGCAGCTATGAGGACGGCACCAATTTCGACGGCAGCAAGATCACCGACGGCGATCTCGATCCCATGTCCCGCTGGGGCACCGGTCAGAATGCCGGTGCAGGCGAGTGGGCCGAGATCGATCTGGGTAAGGCTGAGTCCGTCAAGCAGATCGACATCTACTTCGAGCGGACCGACGCCGAGCAGAACATCCTGTCCTATCAGGTGGAGTTCTACGCTGACGGCGCGTACACTACCGTCTACACCAAGTCTGAGAAGGCCCTGCAGCACGAGACCATCGTACTGGCGGAGGCCCTGACTGCCGAGAAGGTGAAGCTCACCATTCTGGATGCCGACGGCGGCTCCCTGAACTGGGTCAATGTGGGCATCATTGAGGTGGAGCTTTACGGTGATCTCCACGCCGAGGAGCTGCCCGCCAACCCCAACATTGCTCTGGGCAGACCTGCCAAGGCCAGCAATGTGGAGGGCGGCACCGGCTTCACCGCCGACAAGGCCGTGGACGGCAGCACCGCTGCCAGCTCCCGCTGGGCCACCGATCAGGGTGTGGTCGATCCCTGGATTGAGATCGATCTGGACGACGGCTCCGTGATCAAGCAGGTCAACTTCATGTTCGAGCGTGCCGGTGCCAACCAGAACATTCTCGCCTTCCGGATCGAGGCCGAGATCAACGGCACCTATGAGACGATCTATACCTACTCCGGCGACAGACCCGATCAGCGGCTGAAAGTCGTTCTGGACGAGGCCGTCACTGCCGACAAGATGAAGGTCGTCGTAACCAATTATGACGGCGGTACCTCCAACTGGGCCTCCGTTTCCATCATTGAGATCGAGGTCTACAGCATGGAATCCGTCAGTCTGGGTGATATTGCCCAGAGCCTGAATGCCATCGCCGGTACCGTCGTCGCCGGTGATACCTTTGAACTGCCCGAGGCTCCCGTGGGTACCACCGTGGAGCTCAACGGCGCTGACTTCGAGCAGATCATCGCCAAGGACGGCTCCGTCCGGCATCCCCTGACCGATAAGACCGTCAATGTCTCTTTCAAGGTCAGCGACGGCACCAACACCGTCATCACCGGCGACATCCCCGTGACCGTCAAGGGTCTGTACACGCAGGAGGGCGGCAACGTCAAGCCCACCGTCATTCCCGAGATTCAGGAGTGGTACTCCTACTCCAATGAAAAGCTGGCCGTCTCTGCGCTGACCAAGGTCACCTATGATGACGCCGCTCTGGAGGCCGTCGTTGCCGAGTTCGTCGCCGACTACGCCGACTTCACCGGCATCACCCTGACCGCTGAGCAGGGCGAGGCTCAGGCAAACGCCATCAACTTCTCCCTGACCGCGCCCGACGCGCTGCTGGGCGACGAGGGCTACACCATGGAGATCCTGTCTGATCGGATCAATGTGGCTTCCGGCAGCACCACCGGCAATATGTACGGCATGCAGACCATCCTGCAGATGGCCAAGCTGGACGCCGAGGGCTTCGCAATTGGTCAGATGCGTGATTACCCCCGCTTCACCGTCCGCGGCCTGCTGCTGGACATCGCCCGTAAGCCCATCGCCATGACCATGGTGGGCTATATCTCCCGCACCATGCGTTATTACAAGATGAATGACCTGCACATCCATCTGAACGATAACTACATCTGGCTGGAGGACTACGGCACCTATGCAAACGAGGACAACGGCTTCAATGCCTACGAGGCGTTCCGCCTGGAGAGCAGCCTGACCAACGACGCCGGTGAGGATCCCACCGCCGAGGACTACGCCATCACCAAGGCCGACTTCCGTGCCTTCATCCAGAATCAGCGTGCGCTGGGCATGAATATCGTCCCCGAGATCGACGTTCCCGCCCACGCCATGGCCTTCACCAAGGTCTGGCCCGAGCTGAGCATCGATAACGAGGTTCGCAATGGCCATACCCTGATCGACCATTTCAACCTGTCCGATGAGAAGTCCGTTGCCAAGATCAAGGAGATCTTCGACGACTACACCCGGGATACCGACGAGGTCCCCGCTACCTTCGATGAGGATACCGTCGTCCACATCGGCGCCGACGAGTACTACCTCAGTGGCAAGCTGTACCGCGAGTACTTCAACGAGATGGTACCCTACATCAAGCAGACCAACACCGTCCGCATCTGGGGATCTCTGACCCAGATGAACGACAACAACCAGACCAAGATCATCCCCGAGGCCATTGAGAATGTCCAGATGAACATCTGGAGCGCCGGCTGGGCTAACTTCCAGGATATGTTCGACATGGGCTTCGGTCTGATCAACACCATCGACACCTACGGCTACATGGTCCCCAACGGCAACGGCAACAAGGGTGCCTACGGTGACTACCTGAACCTGAACAGTGTCTTCAATAGCTACCATGTCAATCAGGTCGGCGGAATCACCCTGCCTTCTTCCGATGACCGTATTCTGGGTGCAGCTTTCGCCATCTGGAACGACAACATCGACCGCCGCTCCAGCGGTCTGACGGAGTCTGACATCTTCGTCCGCTTCTTCGACGCTCTGCCCCTGTACGCAGAGAAGACCTGGGCCGCCACCGGTCAGGAGAAGGGTTCCGCTGATGCCATCACCAAGCTGGCCAAGACCATCGGCATCGCGCCCAACACCGATCCCTACTTCCAGATCGAGTCCGAGGGCGAGACCCATGCCGCCTACGCCTTCGAGACCATGCTCGATGCCTCCGGCAACGGCCGCGACCTGATCGCCGGCACCGCAACCGTCGCTGACGGCTTCCTGACCCTGACCGGCGGCAACAGCTACGTGGGCACCCCCATCCGGAAGATCGGCAACCTGAGCAGCCTGTCCTTCGACATCACCCTGACCGAGGAAGCTCAGCCCGGCATGATCCTCTTCGAGACCGACGCCGAGTACTACACCCACGACATCCGCATCATGGATGACGGCACGCTGGGCTTCACCCGTGAGCTTCACGACTACTCCTTCGGTTACACCCTGCCCGTGGGCGAGACGGTGCACATCGAGATCGTGGCCGAGCAGCAGGTGACCTCCCTGTACGTGGACGGCGAGCTGGTGGGCACTGCCACCGGTAAGTTCGTCCACAACGGCGAGGTGAAGAAGTCCGGCATTGCCCATTCCACCTTCGCACTGCCTCTGGAGCGCATCGGCTCTGAGACCAATGCCATCAAGGCTGTCATCGAGAATCTGAGCGTGGACAAGGTCATCGTCAAGGATTACAGCGACGATTCCCGTGACATCCCTGTGGAGGTCCTGACCGCCACCGCCGGCGATGTCCAGTCTGAGACTGATCCTGTTGAGGGTCCCGCAAATCTGGTTCTGGATGGCAACGAGAGCACCATCTGGCACACCAACTGGTACGGCACCAGCCGTGACAACCACTGGATCCAGTTCGAGCTGAGTGAGGGCTACACCGTGGACGGCCTGCGCTACCTGCCCCGTCAGAGCGGCGCCAACGGCAGAATCCTGAAGTATGAGATCCAGATTTCCGACGACGGCAAGAACTTCGAGACCATCGCCTCCGGCAGCTGGGCCAACAACGCCAGCTGGAAGGCCGCCGAGTTCGAGGGCGTCCAGCCTAAGTTCGTCCGTCTGGTTGCTCTGGATTCGGTCAGCGACAACTCCTATGTCTTCGCTTCCGCAGCTGAGATTCGTCTGACCGGCGTGAAGGCCGGTGAGCAGCCCCACGAGCATAGCTGGAGCGAGTGGACCGTTACCACTCCCGCTACCTGCACCGAGGCCGGTGTCGAGACCCGTACCTGCGAGTGCGGCGAGACCGAGACCCGCGAGATCCCCGCTCTGGGCCATGAGTACGTCAACGGCAAGTGCACCCGCTGCGGCG